>JAAXHI010000243.1 GCA_012270875.1 Candidatus Poribacteria bacterium
TTTAGACTAAATGTCAAATCTTTTCTTAAAGGTTGGGTCTAATTAACGCGTGCGGTTTTTCCTCCCAAACCTAAAGGATTGGGATTCCAAAACCGATTATTCTCTTGATAACAGTCAGTAAGCGAGGTTAGATGGAACAGAATTCGGTTGCTTTTTTGCGGAATCGTGTGGTATTATTTATTTATTATGGAAAAATCATCCACCCCCATTCCAATTTACACGATAGGCTATGGCAGCCGATCAATAACGGAACTCATTGAAGTACTTCATCAACATGAGATCGCTTATCTCATTGACGTCCGCTCGGCACCCTATTCCCGCTATAAACCGGAATTCTCCAAAGCACCGCTCGCAAATGCACTCGAACAACACGGTATCCGCTACGTGTTCATGGGAGATACTATCGGCGGCAGACCGGACGACGAAGCGTGTTACACCAATGGAAAAGTTGACTACGAAAAAGTCAAAGCCGCGGCGTTTTACCAGCGCGGAATTGAACGCCTGCATACTGCTTTCCTGCAACAACAAAGCGTCGTCCTGATGTGCAGTGAAGGGAAGCCGGAGGAGTGCCACCGATGCAAACTTATCGGTGCAACGCTCACAAAGCAGAATATACCGGTCATTCATATCGACGAAAACGGCGAGCAAGTGACACAAGAGAAAGTCGTTGAGCGTTTGACAGGCGGACAATTGTCAATGTTTGGTGAAGATACGTTCCACTCTCGAAAAAAATACTCGTAACTCAATCCACTATGAAGAAAATCAAAATTGTCACCATCGGTGTCTACGGCTTTGACGAAGCCGATTTTTTTAATGCCTTATGTAACGCAGAGGTTGATACTTTCTGCGACATCCGTAGCCGACGGGGTGTCCGCGGTGCGACTTACGCATTCGCTAATAGCAAGCGGTTACAGGCACGACTTGCAGAACTTGGGATCCGATATATCCACCGCAAAGATCTCGCGCCCACACAAACTGTTCGAAACAAACAGGCAGCAGCAGATAAAGCGACGAAAACTGCCAAACGCAAACGGACTGAACTTGGAGCAGCGTTTATTGATGCCTACCACACTGAATGCCTCGCCGCGTTTGAACCCCAAAGTCTATTGGATGAACTGGAATCGGATGCACAAGTTGTAGCACTTTTTTGTGTGGAAACCGCACCGAAGGCGTGCCATCGCTCCTTGGTAGCGGATAAACTGGCGAACACATTCAATCTGGAGGTCGAGGATATTTTACCGTGAGAGTCTTAATTGTTGCGAAAACCCGAATGGGCGGTGGTGCGTGTATCGGCGCGATTACAGAGACAGGAGAAAGCGTCCGACTCATTCCGTTTAACGCTGACCCCCACGACGGTGCTAATCGAGAATACAAAGTCGGTGATATTTGGGAGATAACCGCTCAGCCTGAAACGCCACTAATCCCACCACATAACGAAAACATCGTTGTTCACCAGAAGCAGCGTCTTCACACCACACAAGACACAAAAGATTTGGTAAGTGCTATCGAACTGTTGATGCCTCCGAAAGTTGGACATCCACGCGTACTTTATGAAGGCTTATTGAAAACCACAGGCAGCGGCTCGCTCTACGTCCCTGCCGGAGATGCTGTGCCGCCCTACAGCACCACGTTTTGGAGACCGGACCAACCACTCATTCGCGATACAGAAGGCAGACGGATACGGTATCGCTATCCGACAGATAATGGAGGTTGTACGCTCACCTTCGTCGGTTTCCAAGAACCGCTTGAAACAATTCCTGCGGATATGCTCTTGCGTGTGTCGTTAGCCCATCGGTGGCGACCAGAAAATGCGCCCGATACCGAAGAACGTCACTACGCGCAACTCTCTGGGTGGTTCCTCGAATCGGAAAAACAGGAAAAAAGAGACCCACTTGATGCAGAGGAGCCATCCTCACTCCCCATACCTTCACAAAACGCCTCAGAAATTCTCCAAAAGGTTTTCGGACATAGGGAGTTTCGTCCATTTCAGAAGGACATCATTGACCACATCCTCAAGGGGCAAGATGCTCTGGTTGTTCTACCAACAGGCGGCGGAAAATCACTCTGTTATCAATTACCCGCGCTCATTTTTGACGGAATGACAGTAGTTGTTTCGCCATTGATTTCGCTCATGCAGGATCAGGTGATGCAACTGCAAAGCAGAGGTATCCACGCTGCTTTCTTCAACAGTACGCTCAGTTATTCAGAACAGAGAACGATAATGCAACGCGTCAAACAGGGAAAAATAAAACTCCTTTATGTTGCACCTGAAACGCTCGTTCGCCCCGAAATACTTGTGATGCTTGACGCGTCGGATGTCGCATGCCTTGCGATTGACGAAGCACACTGTATATCACAATGGGGACACGATTTTCGTCCTGAATATCGACAGTTGGTTTCCATTCGTGAGCGATTCCAAAATGCTGTTTGTGTTGCATTAACAGCCACTGCGACACCACGAGTTCAAAAGGACATTAAAACATTACTCAAGTTTGACGACGGAAATGAGTTCATAGGTAGTTTTGATCGGGAAAATCTCTTTATCGCCGTTGAGCCGAAGATTGAATCGTTGGAACAGACTTTCATTTTTCTTACTAAACATCGCGGTGAATCCGGCATTATCTACTGCCAAACGATAAAACAGGTTGAATCACTTTGCCGTAATTTAAAGGCAAGGCGGATTTCCATACTGCCCTACCACGCAGACTTAGATGACGAAACCCGCAAGCAGAATCAAGAGGCTTTCATTAATGGAGACACTCAAGTGATAGTCGCCACAATTGCCTTCGGTATGGGGATTGATAAACCAGATGTGCGGTTCGTTCTACACGCTGGATTACCCAAGGAACCTGAATCTTATTATCAAGAAATCGGTCGCAGTGGTCGCGATGCACTTCCAGCGGAGTGTCTATTGCTATTCAGTTACAGTGATGTGGACACGATTCGCCATTTCATTGATCAAGGCGCACCATCAGAACGCAAAGACAGAACAGAACGGTTGAAAATACTCGTTGATTGGGCAACATCATTGGAATGCCGTCGAAAAGGGCTTTTAGCGCATTTTGGTGAAAGGTATCAAAAACAAAATTGTGGGATGTGTGACAACTGCCGTAAAGCGGAAATAGAAAAAGTTGACTTGACAGAACCAGCACAAAAATTTTTTTCCTGTGTCGTCCGGACAGAAGAACTATTCGGGGAAGCATATATCGTTGATATATTACGGGGGTCAAAGGGGAAAAAAATTCTTGATAATAGACACGATAAACTCTCCACATACGGCATCGGTATGGAATACAGTAAGACACAGTGGCGATATTTGTCGCATCAATTCCTCCAACACAAACTCCTTAAGCGAGATGCCCGGCACGGCAGCCTCCGTGTAACTCAGAAAGGTTGGGGAGTGCTGAATGGAGGCGATCAGTTTTTAGGGATTTCGGTAGAATCGGTAAATAGTGCGACATCCGAATCGGCACCTGTATACGCTTCGCAACTCTTTGAATTACTTCAGACTGAACGAGACAGCATTGCTGAGGCGGAAGACGTACACCCGAATGCGGTTTTCCACGATAAAGCACTGCAAGCGATGGCGACCTATTTTCCGACCTCTGAAGAATCGTTTAGATTGATGCCGGGAGTGGGACCAAAAAGATCTGAAAAATACGCTGATGCCTTTTTACCGATCATCCGAGACTATTGCCAAGAACACGGAACAGATCCGGTAGAGAGTGCCATTGAAGTCCTGAACACGGATGAACCAGCATCTGAAAAACCAAATGAATACTCTCCAGAACTTTTTGAGCGACTTCGAGACAAGCGCAAGACAATTGCCGATAAGGAAGAGGTTCCAGCGTTTGTTGTCCTTCACAACAAAACATTACAAGAGATGGCAACTCATCTCCCACGAACCAACGAAGCATTTATGCAGATTCATGGTGTTGGACCAGCAAGAGTTGAAAAATATGCTGATGAATTCTTACCGATTATTCGTGCGTATTGCGAAGAACACAATATTGATTAAAGCAGTGATTTTACTGCGATCCAGCAGTATTTTGGACATTTGACGGTGCTTCCTGCATCACAGGAATCACATAACTCCGAATTGTCAAGCCTTCTATTGTTTCTGTCTCTTCTCGTGGTTCCGGCTCTTCCCGATGATCAAAGACAATGTAGTAACCCTCCGTTACGCCTTCAACTCTGAGATACGCTGCGAGTTGCTTTTTACTCGCCTGATAACGACTCTCACCTCTCCATATCTTTGTTTCAATGATGTGCTTCTGTTGGTTGTGAGTGATAATGATGTCCATTCTACCGCGACCGGTTTGCACTTCAATGTGCATAAAACCGCCAAAAACGTCTCATTTTTTCCTCCTCTCCGCGAAGTGTATCAACAAAATATTGTATTACATCGGGTTGATGAAACCAACAGAGAATTCCGTCTTCGGTATCCGCTACCCCATAATCGCAACTTGTTACAGACTTCCAATTGCTTCTAACAGGTGTTTAACGATATCCGGTGTCGAGTTCCGATCCAGCCATTCAATACGAGTATCTTTACGGAACCATGTTAACTGTCGTTTGGCGAATCGACGGGTGTTCTGCTTCAATTGTTCAACGGCTTCCAGATATGTACATTCTCCATCAAGATAAGCGATTAACTCTTTATAACCAAAACTTCTGAGCGCGACGGTATCACGTGCATAGCCTGCTGCCAACAGAGATTCCACTTCGGCAATCAATCCGTTCGCAAGCATAACATCTACGCGTTGCTCAATACGTTGGTAGAGCAGCGCACGCGGCATCGTCAGGCAGAAGGCGATAAATGGGTATCGCTGGTTTGCTTGATGCGATTGTTGCTGGTGTTCTGACATAGGCGTGCCTGTCAATTCATAGACCTCCAAAGCACGGATGACACGGACGACGTTATTGGGATGAATACGATCGGCAGATTCTGGATCGCAGGCACGGAGTCTTTCGTGGAGGACATCAACCCCGTGTTGTGCTGCTTCCTGCTCAAGTCGTTCACGGAGTGATGGATCCGCTCCTGGTCCCTCAAACAAGCCATCAACAACCGCTCGAAAGTAGAGACCCGCACCGCCGACAAGCAGCACCTGCTTGCCTCTGTTTTGGATGTCTGCGATCGCTGTGTCTGCGCGGGATTGATAGTCGGCAACAGAAAAGGGTTGTGAAATATCTACACAATTTATGAGGTGATGTCGTGCGGCTTGCTGTTCTTCGGCGGTAGGCTTGGCGGTGCCGATGTCCATCTGGTGATAGATTTGTCGGGAATCGACGGAGACAATCTCGGCATTAAGACGCTGTGCGAGTTGGATGGCTATCTCTGTTTTGCCGACTGCTGTGGGACCAAGGAGGCAGAGGAGTTTTGACTTCATTTTCAGAAGTTAGCGGATAAAAAAGGCAGCTGCCTTAGGATCTTGACGATGCGGTGCGAACAGATATTTTCCGCGACCTTTCTCTGAGTAGGAGAAAGAATAGATACCGTGCGAACGCCACCCCATGGCAACAACACCGTTAGCATTACCGCCGAGCGCATAGATACCGTTTGCATTTATGCCGATGGCAACAACACCGATGGCATTTAGACCGATAGCGACAATACCAACAGCATTTGCGCCGATGGAAACAATACTTGGGGCATTCAGACCAATGGCGACAATACCAAATGCGTTCACACCGATGGCAATTCCGCCCATCACATTTACGCCATAGTCGATAACTCTAAGGACACCCATCCCCCATGTGGATACCACATCAGGTAGCATGTGATGAAACGAAAAAACGAAAAGGATAACGGCACCCATGAAAACACCATAATTTCGCGTCCATTTCATCAGAATGGGTTTGAATGTCTCTTTGAAATCTTCGGGAGTAAATGTAGTTTGCACTCGGACAATCCTCTGTTTGCGCTGCGGTATCGTTTTAGAAAAAGAATCGCGACCAGGAGATCGCTCCTACAAAAAAAACATCATGAAACCCATCGCGACCAGGAGATCGCTCCTACAAAAAAAACATCGTGAAACCCATCGCGACCGGGAGTGCTTCGCAGTGAGTATCCTATAGAAGATACGTTGTGCACCCAAAAGTTACTTCTACGACAGCGACACGGCATCGCGTGGGTCTACAATCCAACCGCCGCCGAGGACGTATTCGCCATCGTAAAAGACGGTGGCTTGACCGGGGGTAATTGCGCGGCGCGGTTCGTCAAACTTCACGACTGCTTCGGTTTCGCTGATAGGCGTGATGGTTGCGGGACCGCCATCATCACGGGACCGGATTTTGACGTGCGCACGGATCGGTTCTGTCAACTTCTCAATGGCGATGAGGTTGATGCGTTCAACGTGCATCGTGTCCTCAAAAAGGGCATCAGACTCGCCGACAACGACGGTATTTTCTGTTGCGTTGAGTTGCGTCACATAGAGTGGTTTGCCGACGGCTATGCCTAACCCGCGCCGCTGCCCGACGGTATAAAATGGTACACCGTCATGCTTACCGAGGACATCGCCTTTTTCGTCTACAATATCGCCGCCCTCGATTTTCTCAGGGACTCTGTCTTTGAGGAAACGTCTATAGTTGGTATCGGCGACAAAACAGAGTTCTTGGCTCTCAATTTTTTCGGCGGTGCGCAATTGATACTTTCGGGCAAGGTCTCGCACTTCGGCTTTCGTGTATTCACCGAGGGGCATCATGGCGCACTGTAATTGTGCCTGTGTAAGTGCAGCGAGGAAATACGACTGATCTTTACTGACATCGCGTGCCGTGCGTAAGAGATAGCGTCCGGTTTCTGGATCTTGTTCAACGCGCGCATAATGTCCGGTAGCGATAGCATCGCACTCCAATGTTTTGGCGAGATCGAGGAGTCTACCAAATTTGAGTTCTCGGTTACATACCATACACGGACTCGGTGTTCTCCCAACGAGATACTCTTCCACAAAGTAGTCGATGATTTGTTCGCGGAAAGCGTCTTCATAGTTCACGCCGTAGAACGGGATGCCGAGCTGCGTGGCGACGCGGCGCGCGTCCTCAATGCCCTCAAGAGAGCAGCAATTCGGACGCTCTGGGTCCACTTCAATGGTATCAGGTGCGCCGAGGCGCATGGTGATGCCGGTGACATCATAGCCTGCATCAACCATCATGGCGGCAGTAACGGAACTATCTACGCCACCGCTCATTGCAACGAGAATCTTTTTCATGGGATTACCTGGGAATTATAGTATTCGGGTATGACTGCTATATTGCTGAATATGTTCTGTTTGAACAAGTAATGAATTATCAATTTCTTTTTATTTTTTCTGGACACTCGTGCTACATTGATTGGTAAAATAAATTATCTGATATTTATCGAAGTTATCAAGGA
>JAAXHI010000377.1:0-2401 GCA_012270875.1 Candidatus Poribacteria bacterium
AAGATATACTGTGCTAAGTGAGGAAGCAACAAGGTTAGTTGATGCAGAAGCGGCGTACGAACTCGCGACCATCAAAGTTGCAGCAAACAAACAACGCGCTTTGGCTGCGGGATTAACTGAAACGCTTCTCGAAAGCCTGGCTGAAACGGGTTCAATCACATCTTTTGACGATTTATCCACCGAGGCATTGATTGAGAATTACCTTGCATTTGTAGAAAGTTCAGAAGCATTGGAGGGTGTCCTTCAACTCGAAGAGGCTTTGCGCAGTGCTAACATCACCTTGAACAAAGTTCGGCAGAAACTTCAAGTTTCCGGACTCACACTTGAGGATATCAACAAAGTTATTCAAACAGGTCAACTCTCTGCGGTGTTCTACGTTAAAGCACCCGCTTCTGGACAAATCACCCAGCAGCATGTTACAGTTGGTACAACGGTTGAAAGGAGCGATGTCCTTTTCTCAATACTGAATACGGACATCGTCTGGATTCAAGGTGAGGTACACGAAGACACACTCGCGCTTCTTCAGGGTAAATGGAAAATAGGTGGTGAGGTTCGGATTCACGTTGCTGCTTATCCTGATACAATTTTTTCAGGTGAGATTTTTGGCATCTCAGATATTGTGGATCCAGAGGAACGGACGGTTCACTTTTGGACAGAAATCGAAAATACGGATCGCCAACTGAAACCCGGGATGTTTGCAGAACAGATGATTGTCCTTGACAAAGGAGCTGATGTGTTGAGCGTTCCTCTGAATGCCGTGATTGAAGACGGAGGGAGTCGGTTTATTTTTGTTGAGTACGGTGCGACTTACACCCGCCACGAGATTGTGGTGGGCGCCAAGGATGATCGATACATAGAAGTCAAAGGCAATCTGCTGCCGGGCGAGCGTGTCGTTGTTCAGGGGACGCATCAACTGATGAGAGCCATTGCGGCACCATCACAAGTTATTGATACACACGGACATCCGCACTAAAGTAGGTAGAGGAGAAGGATCAATGTGGTCGAAAATTACCGAGGTTTCACTGAGAAACAGGCTCCTTGTCATCGCCTGCACGATTGTCGCGGTTATCATCGGCTTCCGTATGTTTCAATCCGCACCCATTGATGTTTATCCAGATATCAACCCGCCACGTATTACCGTCCTGACTGAAGCGCACGGTTGGTCCCCGGAGGAGATGGAAACACTCGTCACGTTACCCGTTGAAAGCGCGATGAACGGTGCGCCGAGTGTTACGCGGGTCAGGTCTTCATCGGCAATCGGTTTGTCGCTGGTTTTCATTGAATTTGACTGGGGTATGGATATATTTCTTGCTCGGCAGATGGTCTCTGAGCGGCTTCAACTGGTCGCGCCAGATCTGCCGGAAGGCGTTGATGCGCCGATAATCTTACCGACTTCTTCTCTCTTGGGTGAGATTATAGAATATGCCCTTATTGATGAAACAGGGGAATTTGACGAGATGGAGATGCGGGACTTGGCAGATTGGGTCATCCGATACCAACTGCAGTCGCAGGGTGGTATCGCTAACGTCATCAATATTGGCGGGTACGTGAAACAATTTCAAGTTTTCGTCAATCCTGAGCGGTTGATTAGTTATCATCTCTCACTCGAAGACGTTGCTTCGGCACTTGAGAAGAGCAACGAAAACTCCGCTGGTGGTTTCCTTATCAAAGCGTCGCGCGAACTGATGATTCGAGGGTTAGGACGAATTTCTACGGTTGCCGATATTGAAAACGTTGTTGTAAGTGTACGCGGTCACAGTGCACCGATTCTTGTTAAGGATGTCGCTACAGTGAAAATTGGGTCAATCCCAGAAATTCGGCGCGGTGCTGGCAGCCATAACGGCAAAGAAACCGTCTTAGGCAAGGTCGTTAAGCAACCGGGCATCAATACAATAAACCTCAGTGATAAAGTCACCACCGTCCTGAAATCACTGGAGCAGTCGATACCTGAAGGCGTAAAGATTAAAGTTGAATACGCACAGGCAGAATTGATTCGCCGTGCCGTTGATACCGTCAAAGACGCGCTCCGTGATGGTGCTATTCTCGTCATCGTCATTCTGGTGATCTTCCTCTTTAACATACGTACCGCACTGATTACGCTAACAGCGATTCCGCTCTCGCTAATCATCGCAGTGATTGCCTTGCTCTCGCAGGGCGACACGCTCAACATCATGACGCTCGCTGGTTTGGCGATTGCTGTCGGAATGGTGGTGGATGACGCGATCGTCTATGTCGAAAACATCTTCCGACGGTTGCAGGAATACTTCCGCCGCCGTTATAGCGGTGAGGAAACAGCAGAAACGCCAGCAGAGGTTGTGACGCGCGCCAGTGATGAGATTCGAGCATCAATTGTTTTTGCGACGTTGATTATCATTCTGGTCTTTGTGCCGTTGTTTAGCCT
>JAAXHI010000377.1:2421-4153 GCA_012270875.1 Candidatus Poribacteria bacterium
CATGCGAGAAAAGGCTCCGATTCAGAGCCACCGCCGCCGAAAGAGAGTCCTGTGGTTGTGTGGATTAAACGCGCTTATCGCCCTATGCTTGCGCTGGTTATGCGTCTGCGCTGGGCAGTTGTGGTGTTAGCCCTGTTATTGGTAGCATTGACTGTGGCAGCAATTCCGCGCTTGGGACGCGAATTTTTACCCGTTATGGATGAAGCTACGTTCATTATCAGTGTGTTTTCACCTCCGGGAACCTCGTTAGGCGAATCGACACGTATCGGTAGAGAGATGGAAACGAGGCTCTTAACGATTCCAGAAGTGACAAGTGTCAGCAGTCGCACGGGACGCGCGGAGGCCGATGAACATGCTCACGACGTGAACACACACGAAATCCTTGTGAATTTTATACCGCCCGATGAACGGGAAAAAACCCGGGGAGAAATTCTCACTGAAGTACGCACGCTGTTATCCCCAGAAAATTTTCCGGGTGTTCTCGTATCCGTCGGTCAACCGATCCAGCACCGTCTGGACCACCTTTTGTCTGGGGTCAGCGCACAAGTAGCATTGAAGTTGTTTGGACCAGACCTTAGTACACTCAGACAGAAAGCGGGGGAGATTAAAGCGGTTATCTCAGAAATTGAAGGTGTCGCCGATTTACAGGTGGAGCAGCAGGTGCAAGTCGAACAACTTCAGATAAAGGTCAAGCGGCATGAAGCGGCACGTTACGGCTTGAAGGTCGAGGACGTGACCCATTTTACAGAGACCGCATTCAAAGGTGAAACAGTCAGTCAGGTTATTCAAGGGCAACGCCAGTACGCGCTTCTGATTCGGGTTGATCCGACAATTGTTAACACCATTGAATCTGTCGGGAACTTAGAGCTCAAAACCCCCTCAGGGGCATTCGTCCGTTTAAAACAGGTCGCCGATATCAGTTTCGGCTATGGGCCGAACACCATCAACCGTGAGAACGTCTCTCGGCGTATTGTCATTCAGTGTAACGTTCAAGGCAGAGATCTCGGCAATTTTATTGCTGAAGTTCAGCAAAAGATTAACGCACATATCGATCTGCCCGAAGCGTATTTTCTTACCTACGGTGGGCAGTTTGAGAGTCAACAGTCCGCACAAAGAAGAATTCTGATCCAGACAGGTTTTGTGATTGCTGGTATCTGTGTTCTCCTGTTTCTGGCAATGGGTTCATTTCGGCTTTCACTGTTGGTGATGCTGAACCTACCGTTAGCCTTAATCGGTGGTGTTGTGAGTATTTTCCTCACTGGCGGTGTGCTGAGTATTCCATCAATGGTGGGGTTTATTCTACTGTTCGGTATCGCTGTACGGAACGGCATCATTTTGGTGACACACATTAACACACTGCGTTCAGAAGGCATGTCGCTCTACGATGCCGTGATGAAAGGTGCCGAGGAACGGATCAGTCCGGTGTTAATGACGGCTCTGACGACAGGGTTAGGGATGCTTCCACTCGCACTTGCACACGGTTCGGGTGCTGAACTCCAGAAACCGCTTGCAATTGTCATCAGTGGTGGCATGATAACAGCCACACTTTTGACGCTGCTCGTTCTGCCAGTATTATACTACATCGTCGAATTAAGCTGGATAGCGGGTTTTCAACGCAAAAGCGCGAACTTGTAAATTATGTGATGCCCTGTAAACTTCTTTCTGGTGCTGAACGTTTACGTTTTCAGATGATCACACTCACGTTGCGAAACGTAGAATTTTGATTTTTTTT
>JAAXHI010000377.1:4206-6784 GCA_012270875.1 Candidatus Poribacteria bacterium
GGGAACTTTTTTTATCGAATGGTGTATAATGAGAGCAAGAAACGTTAAACTTACAGATTAAGCGGGGGGATGAAGATGAAACGTGCACATTTCTATTGGCTCACTTTTCTGGTGGTACTTCTATTTGTCGGAATTAGTATGGTGAGCATGGCTGAAGAACCTGTCGTCTTGAGAATAGAGATTTCCGATGTTGTTAGCAATGCCGATGAGTGGCAGATTCGGCGACTGTTGAAACCGTGGGCAGATCCAAAGGATATTACGTTCAGCACGCCTGTTGACAAGCACGGTAGGAAACGACTTTTCACTACCGTTGTGGAAGTCAAGCCGAGACACGGCGTTAATGAATATAGTGAGACGCATACGTTTGATGTCTATGATATTATGCGGCAGCTCAACGATTCGCGCTTTCGGGGTCGCCACGGACTTGGGAGTGCTCGTGTCCTAAAAACCGAGGCTACCATTCGCGGCGATTTATTTGCACACCCCGGCTTCGCCCGGAGTTATATCCGAAATGTTCCGTCTTGGCGACGCTGGCGACCCGAAACCTCTAACCTCATGCACGCGTTGACTACAGGGAACCAAGGACAGAACTTTGTTTTTGACGCGAACCCTGAGTTCGATCAGATGCGAACAAATGTTGGAAATAGCGGGAAACCGATTGAGGTCCAGGGTGTCGTCACCGGATTTGACGGTCCCTATCCGATTATATCGGTACGTAAGTCTGAGGTAGGCTACCATCTCAGGAACAACGCCTCTGAAGAAGCGGAAAGCCAGGAAAAACCGACTTACGACTACCTCGAAAACCGGTAGTGATTACCCTTTATGCCTGATAACCACCCGTATTGAATAAGACAACGCGCTCGGAAGGTTGAATCATTCCGTTTGCAACGAGTTGTTTGAGTCCAGCGACGGTCGCTGCACCTTCAGGACAGGTCAAAAGTCCTTCGGTTGTAGGGAGTAGTTGCATCGCCTCACGGATGGCATCATCTGTGACGGCAATCGCGGCACCGTTGCTTTTACGAATCGCCTCTAAAATCAGGAAATCGCCGATCGCTTGTGGCACGCGTAAACCGCTTGCAACGGTATGCGCGTCCTGCCACGGGGTCGCTTCAGTTGCCCCTTCTTCCCACGCCTTAACAATCGGCGCGCAGCCTGTCGATTGTACCGAGATAAAGCGTGGTCTTTTCTTACCGATCCATCCGATCGCCTCTAATTCCGCAAAGCCTTTCCACATCCCGACAATCCCTGTGCCGCCACCCGTTGGATAGATGATAACATCGGGGAGTTCCCAACCGAATTGCTCCGCGAGTTCAAATCCCATCGTCTTTTTGCCTTCTACCCGGTACGGCTCTTTGAGGGTCGATACGTCAAACCACCCTTCACGCGTCTTACGCTCAGCGACAATTCTGCCAGCGTCGTTGATGAGACCCTCAATCAGTGTAACGTTCGCACCTGCGAGTTGACACGTCTCTTTATTGAAAGCGGGTGTGTCTTGTGGCATAAAGATGTGTGCGGTGATGCCTGCGGCGGCGGCATAAACCGAGAGTGCTGTCGCAGCATTGCCAGCAGACGGGATTGCTAACTGCGTCAATCCGAGAGCCTTTGCCTTGGAGACCGCCATCGCTAAACCGCGTGCCTTGAAACTGCCAGTAGGTAACCGCGATTCGTCTTTCACCCATACCTCTGGAAGCCCAAATTTTTCACCTAATCTTTTCGTCCGGATGAGTGGTGTCATCGTCTCCCCAAGCGTCACTATGTCAGCGGGGTCGGATATAGGAAGGAGTTCGCTATAACGCCAAAGCGATGCGGGTCTCGATAGCAGCGTATCGCGGGTCCATGTCTCTGATAGTTGTTCAAGGGTGTAACGCGCAAGCAGCGGTTTCCCGCAGGTATTACAGACATTCTGAGGCTCTGTATGCGGATACGTTTCCCCACACTTGCTGCATTCAAGTTCTTTTAACGTTTCGTTGTATGAAAAGGAGGCGTGTTGGTCCAAGAAAAATTTCCTTTTAGCATAGCGGGTGAATTAGGCGTGCGCGAGCAATCTGAGCAGGATCGCTTTCATGCTATGGAGACGGTTTTCGGACTGTTCAAAGATAATTGAGCGTTCATCGTTGACGAGTTCACCCGAAATTTCATACCCGTGATGTGCGGGAAGGCAGTGCATAACCTTGCCCTTGTATCCGTCTAAAAATTCGGCATTCAATTGGTAGGGCATCATTTTTTTTAGCCGCCGTTCCCGTTCTTCAGCAAAAGCAGGATCTGTGAAAAATTCCATGTCCACCCAGGTATCCGTATAGACAACATCGCTTTCGGCGATGACGCTTTCCAACGCACTGCCGACGTTGATACTTCCCGTATCCAGCACTTTATAAAGCCCTTTCCGAGCGGCTGCGTTCCACAATTCTTTATCAACAGCGGCGGGGTTCACCTCCGGTGCGACGACAGTGACTTCAATGCCTACCTTCATTCCAGCAGCAATCAGTGAATTACAGACGTTGTTATGGACACCGATGAAGCACAATTTGACACCCTGCAGTCTACCGAGATGCTCCTGTATCGTCATCAGATCGCCGAG
>JAAXHI010000135.1:0-21397 GCA_012270875.1 Candidatus Poribacteria bacterium
GAACGTGGATTTGATACCCGCGATTTTACACTCGTCTCCTTCGGTGGTGCTGGCGGTTTACACGCCGCATTTATGGCGGAAAACCTCGGTATCAAAACAGTCCTAATTCCACCAAACGGAGGTCTACTCTCCGCTTACGGAATGCTTTTTGCAGATACCGTCAAAGACTATTCGCAGACGGTGCTATTGAAGTTTGAAACCCGCAGCGAGGGACTTCTTGAAACCTTAAATATTGGGTTTGATGAACTCTTAACCCGTGCGGAAAATGAGATGAAAGCGGAAGGGTTCACGCCAGAGCAACTCAAAATTGATCGCTCGCTTGACATGCGATATGAGGGGCAGTCCTATGAGTTAAATATCCCGTATTTTACTGAGGCAGAGACTTACCAGCAGGAGACGCAGCTGCTTGTCCAGAAATTTCACGCCGCACACGATCAACGGTTCGGCTATGCGCGAACCGACGCACCGGTCGAAATTGTGAACCTCCGATTGACAGCGACTCGAGAGACCGACAAACCGCCTATCCAATCCTTACCCCTCGCCGGTCCTGATCCCTGCGAAGCGTTTACCTTCCAAAATCCCGTAATATTTGACGGTGAAGCACTCCCAACCGATTTCTATCGCCGCGAGGCGTTGCAGCCCGGCAACCAAATCCCAGGTCCCGCGATTCTAACAGAATTCAGCGCGACGACTGTAATACCGCCGAATTTCTCCGCTGTTGTTGACGCATATCAAAATCTTATTTTAACCAAAAAATAATTGAATCTCTCTGAACAGTCGCTTGGATTCGCTGAGCCGCGTCTGGCATTGGTTTTCAAGATATGGTATCTGCTGAATTGAATTTGACGATTTCTTCCCAAAGCATGTTACCTTCTGCGTCGCAATATTTCCCGATGAATTCAGCAGTAAACTTGTTAACGACTTTAGCATACTCTTGCATAAACCGCTCATTCTTTTCCTTCGCTTGATGTCCTAAAGGTTCAATGATGTCAGTATATAGGTTGTCATCACCTGAAATGAATTCCCAAAATTTTTGTCCACACAATTTCAAGTAATCACCTTTATCCGGTTTTCGATCCTTTCCGTAACAGCATCCATTGATCGCAACAACATTCGTCAACGATCTATTCGTGCCGAGGATTCGTTTAGCTTTCTTGAAGTTATCCCGCAACTTTGCGACTTGGCTACTATTTCCCCAATTTGGTCCAGATTTGATTGATACAATATATCTTATACTATCTTTTTCAAACTCTAAATCAATTCCCTCTGCTGCAGATTTCTGACCACCATGGACCTGTGAACAGATAAAAATGGCAAGTTCCTCCAGAAATCCACCAAAAATTGTCTCTTCTTGTGAAGATAGATGAGCATCTAAAATAAATGTCACGAAATCTTGTGCGGTGTTGATATCTTTCGCCTTGAATAGATAAGGATTTTTTCGCTTGACAATATTCAGCAGTTTCAATTTTTGAAGACTATCCAACCGCTTCTGATGAAAGACTTGAATGTTCGCTGCAACATAATCAGTGATCTCCTGTTGTGTAATGGATTGCATTTTGATCCTCTTCAAATAACTGATATTGTGTTGGCTTTATATTTTCCCGTGCTAATTGATAATACTCCGGCAAAATTTCAATACCGACGGAATTTCTCGACAACTTTTGAGCGACTTGACACGTCGTACCAGAGCCTGCAAACGGATCCAGTACCCAATCATTTTCTTTTGTGAACAACCTTATAAACCATTCAGGCAACGACTTCGGAAAAACGGCACTGTGTTTGCGATTTCCAGTTTCCGTTGCTAAGTGCAAAACGTTCGTCGGATATGCCATCTTTCGGTCCACCCAATTGGAAACGTTCTTCCCAAACCCGCTCCCTACTTTCGAGGTATCTCGACTCTGATCTGTCGTGCTGAGATTTTTCAATCTTTTCTCCGCCCAATCACCCATCGGCACCATAACAGCCTCTTGATACATATTGAACTTTCTGGTTTTATTAAACTGCAAACATCTCTCCCAAGCATCTCTGAACCGGTTCGGCCATTTGCCCGGATAGCAGTTTTTTTTGTGCCAGACAAACTCCTCTGTCCACAACCATCCCTGCTTTTTCATTTCGAGTATCAATTCAATAACATAAGTATGCCGTTCTCCGTCAACAGCTTGCTCTTTAATGTTTAGAATGAAGGTGCCAGACGGCTTGAGCACCCTTAAAAATTCTTCGGCGCGAGGCATAAACCAATTGACGTACGCATCGGGACTGATTCCGCCATACGTTTTGGATCGACGGTCCGCATACGGTGGAGAAGTCACAATCAGGTCGAATGAATCGTCACCAAAATCGGCGAGTATATCTAAGCAGTCCCCAAGATAAAGGTCTGTTTTTATCTGTGTCATCCAACAGTCTGCCTTTGTACGCAAGTATTTTATAGCATAATACCACGCTTGCTAAACGAAGTCAAGCGGAAAAACTTTATACGCCAGGGCCATTCAATTTTAAGAAATTATTGGATTTTACGTCTTTTTTCCAGGATATGGTGCGAAAATCTAGCGAAATCTAGCGAAAAATTCTGCGAATTGTTTTAAANNCATAACATATATAAAGTATTAACGCCTACGAGAAATACAATTGAATGACCCTGCTTTATACGCCCGTTCGCGAATTCCTTGACACGTCGGACGCGGTTTGGTATACTTTGAGCATTGCAAAAGTTGAGAAAATAGGAGAACAATCGCCTTGAAGATTACAGATGTTAAAACGATTCTGACAGCACCCAATGGCACTCGACTCGTCGTTGTTAAGATTGAAACGAGTGAACCCGGTTTATACGGCATCGGTTGTGCCACGTTCACACAACGTCCCCTCGCCGTAGCAACCGCAGTTGATGAGTATCTCAAACCTTTTCTCATCGGGAAAGATCCAGCCAACATAGAGGACATCTTCCAGACCAGTTTTGTCAGCTCTTATTGGCGAAACGGACCCGTGCTGAACAACGCGCTCAGCGGTGTGGACATCGCCTTGTGGGACATCATGGGCAAGCGCGCCAACATGCCTGTCTACCAACTGCTCGGTGGCAAATGCCGTGAGGCTGCAACGCTTTACGCACACGCAGGCGGCGGGACTTTTGAGGAAGTCGAGGAAAGCATCCGTCGTTATATGGAGCAAGGGTATCGCTATGTCCGCGCACAGGTAGCAATACCCGGATATTCGACGTATGGGGCAGGCGGTGGAAAGCGGAGTTCACCTGCCTTTGAACCGACCCCCTACGTCAACACCATCATCAAACTCTTCGATCATCTCCGCACACACTTAGGCGATGAAGTCGAACTCCTCCACGATGTACATGAACGGATCCCACCCATACAAGCCATTAATCTCGCTAAAGGCCTCGAACCCTATAACCTCTTTTTCCTTGAAGACCCGTTTGCACCGGAAGACGTTGACTATTTCCAACTGATGCGTCAGCAGACGAGCATCCCCATTGCGATGGGAGAACTGTTCAACAACCCGAACGAGTACGTCCATCTTATCAAGGACCGGCTCATTGACTTTATTCGGGTACATATTTCACAAATCGGTGGTATCAGTCCTGCGCGTAAACTCGCCGCATTCTGTGAATTCTTCGGTGTACGCACGGCGTGGCACGGTCCGGGTGATGTCTCACCTGTTGGGCATGCCGCCAACGTCGCACTGGATCTGGCGTGCTATAACTTCGGAATTCAGGAGCAGCACGTCTTCGGTGAGAACACCAAAGAAGTCTTTCCCGGTTGCCCCGAAATTCGAGACGGCTGTTTTTGGGCAAACGATGAACCCGGACTCGGCATGGATCTAAACGAAGAACTCGCTGCACGATTCCCGTTCCCTGAGCATCCACTCAACGGCGGTTGGGCGCCCGTGCGTCGGATGGACGGCACAGTCATCCGTCCTTAGCGTCAAACCCCAACCGTTTGACCTCCGTTTGGAGGGAGATGCCAGTCTTATCACGGACCTGCTGTTGGATATATGCGACTAACTGCAGCACGTCTTCTGCCGTCGCATTCTCAAGGTTGAGGATAAAGTTTCCGTGGATCGTGGACACCTCTGCACCACCGATACGGTAGCCTTTCAATCCACTGATGTCAATCAACCGTCCCGCGGAATCACCGGGTGGATTTTTGAACATGCACCCTGCATTCTCTTCGGTAAAGGGTTGCGTTGCGACTTTCTGCTTGTAGAACGTTTGCATCCGTTCCGTGATAGTATCAACATCCCCGGGTTCAAGTGCCAGCGTCGCACCTGTAACACAAAAATAGGTCTCTAAACCACTATGTCGATATTCAAAGTTTGCTTCGGCGTGGGTTAGGTTGACAAGTTCGCCGGTGTCAGTCATAACCGTAACATCTGTGACGACATCTCCGAAACTACTCCCCCAGGCACCGGCGTTCATAATCAGCGCACCGCCAACGGATCCGGGGATACCGAGCGCAAATTCCACACCGCTCAAACCACGTTGCGACATCGTTTTTGACAGTGCTGGCAGCGCAAGTCCCGCACCCACCGAAACCACATTTCCGTCCACCTCTGATGTTGCCAACTCACCCACCAACCTGACACCAATACCTTTAAAACCGGTATCACTCACCAGCAGATTAGACCCGCGACCGATAACCGCAATCGGAACATCCCACTGTTTATGAAAACGTGCCAACGCTGATAGTTCGGAGACCGTGCTAATTTCAATATAAGCCGTCGCTTCACCACCGATACCGAAGTGGGTATGTTTCGCGAGCGGCTCTCTGAACCGGAGTCGTGAGCCGGGTTGCGTTACAATTTCCGGCAATGCCTCTTTCCAATCCATTCTCTCCTCCCTTTCTCCCTATTATAGCATATATACAGGGGCGAGTGTCAAAGTCTGTGTGCAGAACAAAAGGCATCAGAACCTATATTTCACGCTTGAAAAAAATAAAAACGAACCTTTTCTGAACACATCTGACTAAAGATGCGAAACCAGAATGTGAACGCCTTTGAAAAAACATTAGGCATCTTCACACAACCCAAATTCTTATAGGAGAAATCAAAATGAAACAGAAATTTTTTGCAATCAGCGCAATCGTAGTTCTCGCAATCGTCGGTGTATTTATTTTTCAATATGCAACGTTGGCACAACGTCCAGATCGGGACGCTCAAAATCAACGTGGAAATCGTCAGGGTGGTGAACGCGGAAATAGAGGCGGAATGTCAATGATGAACTTTGTGTCCGTTGTTGAAAACTCTTGGATAGACCTGACATTTGGTGTGAAAGTAGACGATGAAACGCTCGTCAAAGCGCGCCCTATTTATCAGGAAACTCACGAAAAAATTGCAGCGAAGATGAAAGCAATACGAGAAGCGGATGACATGCGCGCGGCGGCGAGAGAAAGCCAGCCTGATATCATAGCTACTGGCAAAGCGTTCAATGCGAGCCTCAAAGAGATTTTGACTGAAGAGCAGTTCACCAAACTTAACCAATTGCGGAAAAAACGGGATGCTGAAATGCAGCAACGGATGAACCGTTTCCGCGGTGGTGAACGCGGTGGTGAACGCGGTCGTCGTGGCGGCGGTGGCGGTAATCAGTAATCACTGTTTAGAAGTAGACGCGAGTCTTAGTCGCGGGGGTCGGGCATATTTGCCTGACCCTTTTTCTTTTTATAGTAAAATCCGAAAATAAGTTTACACATGTAGCATAGGCTGTTAGCCTGTGCCTCCCGTGAAACGCACATTCACAAGTTCGCATAACGAGGCAAATGTACAAGTAATTACGGGATCTACTATAAGGCAGTGCGTAGGTCGGATTGAACGTTCGCGTGAAGTTCAATTCGACACAGAAATCACCTATTGCTCCGTTCTTCGACCCAATGAAGAATCATCTCGCGGTTTTCGATGTCACCGTATTGCTGGAACCAGTCAGCAAGTTGTTTACCGATTTCAATGAGAAGTGAATCCATCTCTTTGGATTTGGATTTCAAGGCGTGTTGATATTTCTCCACTGCCGCATCCGTCTGTTTACGTTTGATCAAAGTAATAGCAAGCGCACATTGAACCTTCGTGAGGGTATCACTTCTCCACCGCCGGATCAGTTGTGATTCTAACGACAATAGATTCCTGAACGCCGGCATGTTGATTGGATCTTTCTGAAGCACAATTTCAAAACCGGCAAGTGCTTTCTCATGTTCACCCTGCACGAGGTAGAGATAACCGAGGGTATTGTAAATCTCGATATTTCGCTTGGATTCAGGAATGGACTCGAATTCAGTGATAGCGGCGGCGTACTGCCGTTGTCCCATGAGTGAATTCCCGCGTCGGATTCGCAAGTTAATCCGTTCCTCCTTCGCTTGTCGGTTCTCCGGTTCTTGTGCTAAAACGCGGGACACTTCGATGGCGGCGCCCTCGTAGTTCCCCGCACCCTGATAGGCGTTTGCCAAACTCAAACGCAAATTCAGGTCGGTCGGCACGAGTCGGAGTGCCGCTTGAAGCAACTGAATCGCTGTGGTGTACTCCTCTTTATCGCTGAGGCTTCGGGCATAGTGGTGATAAGCAGCAATGAGATTGTGTAGGGCATGCTCAGCGTTCGGATCGGTATTGTAGACGTGTTGGAACGCAGAGAGTGCCTCAGCGTAGTCGCCTTTTTTCAGATGTAACTCCCCAAGTAAATTGCGGACCTGCATTTCATTCGGATGGAGTTTCTGTAATTCGAGATATGCCTCTATGGCTTCGTCTAATTCACCTGCCTCGTTATGCGCGTCCGCTTTTCGGGTAAATGCATCACCAAGGTTTGTGCGAGCGATATCAAGGGTCGGCATTAACCGCAACGCATTGCGATACGCATCAATCGCTACGTCCCATTTTTCGCTATTTCGCAAGGTTACGCCGTAGTTGTTATAGCATTTCGCAAGTTGGTGTTTCGTGAGGGCATCGACGGGATTAATATCCATCGCTTTTTGATAATACCCGATCGCTGTTTCAAATTGTCCTGCTTGTGCGTATCCGTTACCCATGAGTTGATAGGTAGGTGCGTCGAGCGGGTCCATCCGAAGCACCCGTTCAAAAATGGCAGTCGCAGTCTCAAAGTCTTTTGCCCCTAACGCTTTGAATCCCTTTGCCCGAAGCAGTTGATGTAAATTTCGCCGCGCAGCCTTATGATACGGCGCGATGTACAGTGCCTTTTCAAACGCCTGTATCGCCTTTTCCACATCTCTTTTATCATGGTAGAAAATGCCGAGCGTATTGTAATCCGCTGGCGACGGTTTCTGGACTATCCGTTTCTCAAGAAGTCCAATCGCCTCATGCGTTCTTCCTGTTTCGTAGTAGGCTTGAATTAGTTTCTCTATCGCAGGTTGAAATTTAGTATCTAACTGCCTACAGGTCAGAAAACTCGTGATTGCGGATGCGGTATCGCCTTTATCAAAGTGGACAGTGCCAAGCAGATAGTGTAACCGGAGATGTTTTTTTTTATCTGCGTGCGGTTTCTCTTGAATCTCGGCTTTCAAAACCTTAATAGCGATGTCGTGTTGTGACGTATTAAGGGGTGTCCTATAAAGCTGACGCAGCGTGGTTATATCACGTGCAGATGGGTGCTGTGCTGTTGCAGTCGGATAACTGATATCACCAGGGTGTGGACTGTGTCCCCATAATCCGATTGCGTGTCCAAACTCATGGAGGCACACCGTCCGCATCTCTTCTTGTGATAATTCACCGATAGTGCCGTCACCTTCCAACATGAGGATAACCTCAACAGTAAACGGTGGTGAAGCAGCCGAGCCAACCTGATCTTGCATAACCGTCTGTTTTGTATCCATAAGACGTGTAAGTTCCGCACTGCCAAGTCTCATGTCCTGAAAGTCGCTGTAGAGGCCGCTGTGTCCCCAACTGACGCGAATAT
The DNA here is from genome assembly GCA_012270875.1 of Candidatus Poribacteria bacterium. Taxonomy (GTDB): domain Bacteria; phylum Poribacteria; class WGA-4E; order WGA-4E; family WGA-3G; genus WGA-3G. The sequence continues at coordinate 7,895 of JAAXHI010000135.1, forward strand.
CTACGTTCTGAGGGGCCTCGGTCTCTTCAAAACGGATGTCGCCGTTACTAACGGTTTGCCATTCTTGCATGGCGTATCGGATTTCAGGCAGATATGGACTCTCTTTCAGGACGGGCGAGATGTACACCTGAATCGGCATCTGTGTGAAACGGGTGATTCTTCCCTGAGAAAAGAGGGTAATATGGTCGAAGTAATCCGTAGGCGGGGATGGAGATGCTGCGTTATCTAAGACATCCGCTGCCGGAGCTGTAAGAACGAAGACGATAAAGATAACACTGAAAAAAGTCTGTAAAGTTCTCGCTGACATAGAAAACGCTTCCTCTTTGATGTCCGAATTAACTCCGACTCGCTAATTTGTTTGAAAAGATACTAATTAACCCACCTAACATCACATACCCGAAAATGACCTCCAGCGTAACGAAAAAACGCGCACAGGCATTATCCGCTATTACATCGCCAAAACCGAGTGTCGTAAAAGTGACGACACTAAAATAGAAACAACTCCAGAAAGTTAAGGGTTCTCCGCTATATGTACCAGTAGCTTGGTAAAATTGGGGTGTGAGGTCTCGTAACCATGTCGGCATCCAGGTGGGGAGCGGCATATACGCGAAGGCAAACAGAAAGGCAAAGGAAAGGGACCAGAATGCCCAAAGCACTAAACTCCGTCCATAATCGGAGCTCCATCGCCATAAATGTGCCAGCACCGGATTCGCTTGGTTGAAGGCACGGATGAATTGTTGGTCAGCCACATAACGTTTAAAGAACGGGTTGGCAACTTCATCTACATGTTGACTATCCAAATAGAATTCGGTAGCACGGTGCGGTTTTTTCCTAAGTTTCGCACTGATTTCGCGGAAGAGCGTGTTCGGAACGTACTGCACATCGCGAAACGCCGCGACAGAAAAAAATTGCGTAGCAGTAAAGTTGGCGGTACCGAGAAATGTGGCGTTATTGAACGTTGTTGTTTCAGGAAACAATGCGCCTGTGCAATCAAGTATGCCTTGGAATAACGCACGCCGAAAATTGACTTCACTGTGAAAATTCGTCTCGTGGAATACGACATTTTCACGGAATTGGACCCTATGAAAATCAGCGACATTGTAAAATCTCGCTCGCCAAAAACTGGCACTCTTATGGAAAATCGCACTGTGAAAGTCAGCGCGCCGCTGGAAGATCGTCTCACGGAATGCGCAGGGACCGTGTAAGATGGCTTCATCGAGATCAAGGTCTCCCTCGAAAAGCGTGCGCCGAAAATCTACCTCTCGTTGGAAGACAACCGTTCGGAAATTGACGATGTTTTTAAACGTACACCCGATGCAAGAAAGACTCTTGTTCAGGAGGATTCGATCGTATTCGTCGCGTTCCAATTCGACAGAAAAGATATCGACAACCCCTTCAATGATACAGTTCGTGAATGTAATGGATGTCGCATCGCTTTGGAGTGCTGCAAGGAAGTCTTTTGCTTTAATTGTTTCGCTGTGCTTTTCGTACATCTCTGCCTTTCACCTTGATATTTATTTTTTCGAGCAAATGCCCTTTTTGCGTTTGGTGCCAATTTAAAATTCGGTCAGAAGATCAGCAAGTGGATTTTCAAGAATAGACTCCGATTCCGGCTGCACAATAGCATAACTCCTACCCTTTTTAAGATGATAGACTTCAACGTCGTCAGGATTTAACCAACATAACTTCGGGATGAGTGCTTCTATCTCTGCAGCAGCCTCCGATTTTTTCCCCGACAGTCGTCCCACTGTTAATAGATTTTTAAGAACCGCCAATAGATAAGGACTATGCGTTGTTAGAACAATCTGGCTATCAATATGATTGCGCATCAGGGCAATAATATGCATGAGGTGTTTTTGGGCGGTTGGGTGTAGGTGTGCTTCCGGTTCTTCGATGACTCGGAAGATAACTTCGTTGTAAAGTATATTCATAAACATATCTTGTAGGATCCGTATGATATTTTGTTGTCCCGTTGATGCCTTCTCCAAGAAAGCCGCGTTCTCACCGGTCGGATGCAAAAAGAGTCGTGATTCGGAAATCTCGCCGATAACGCCATATTCGGTGTCTAAGATACGCGAGATCTCTTTGAGTAAGAATTCCATCATCGGTTTATCAATACTATCTGATTCCGCTTCAGCCTTTTCATCGAAAATGTTGTGAAAATTCTTTGTGCTAAAGGTATCAAGAAATTCCTCATTCTTTTCCAAGAAGCGGGCAACGAGATGGAGGTTCGCACGTGGGCGCGTCGCTGCGCGTGTTTGGAGATCGCTTTTTATACCGCCGTAGAAAATCCGTTTAAGAGCATCAGGGTAATTGACAGCGATATTTCTATCCGCAGGAATAAAAAGACTGTCGCGGTAGGTGCCAGCTAACTTTTCAGTGATGTCGCCTATCCCGATTGCCATCTTTAATATAAAAAAGAACCGCTCATTTGTCTTAGATATCTGCTCGTTGTCCTCTGAAGATGCTTCTGTTTTTGGGGGCGGATCGACATCCGTTGTATCACTCAGTAGTTGTTTTTTGTCAAGTCCTTTCAACTTTTCTTGTAAAGCATAACAGAGCGTTTCGACTTCATCCATAACGCCGGGCAGCGCAATACTGAGCGTTTTTTCAGCGTCTAAGGTCAACGTAATTGCGCTTTCCGCGCTATAGTGGTACGTAATTTCAAACGGTTCTATAGCGTCACCATCTTCTGTAGTTAGTGTTAACTCGCTAACACTGCCAAAAAACTCCCGGAATTTATGTGCGATTTGTACACGGAATACTGTTGACAGGTCTTGTGGAACGGGTTGCGGATTTTCTGGTGGATAGGTATTAATTTGTTTGATGTACTGACGAAAATCGCGAATTAACTCGTGAAAAAAATACAGCAGCTTCGCAAGAACGCTTTTGCCACTGGCGGTCGCGCCGATGAAGACGACTAAAGTCTTATCCATGTTGATTTCTGCTTCACGGATATTGATGAAGTTTTTGACAACCAGTTTAGGCATGGAATTTCCATAATATAAGGAGGTTTAAGAACAAAAACGCAGCCTGTAACGAAGTGGAAGGCGAATTTACGGACTCTCGCTGCGAGGCAAACTTGAAGTAACAACCTACCTGACCGAACCTTGACCGAAAACGCGCGCCATATTTTTAAACATCGGAAATCGCGTTTTCGGTCAAAGGAAATTTAAAAAAGGTTAATTGGGAATCTGTGTCCACCCTTTGCTTGCTCGGATCGCGTCAATAGCAATTTGGTAACGCCAACCGTCTTGAAATGTTAGGTATGGTTCGTGCGGGCGGTCCTCAATATCTGCAAGAAAATCTCGAACGAGCGCAACCCATTTATTTTGGATGTCGTCCCCAATGCGTGGTAGATCATCTGTTAAAGCTTGTGGAACAGACAATTCTTCGCTCGCTTCACCAACATGTTTTGTAAGCGGCGATAGGATATGTCCGCCCCTGCCGACAAGCGTTCCGTGCGTCCCATAGAAATACCAACCACCTTTTGGAGAACGGGTCGGCACCCCCGGATGCGTGCGCATTGTTACGAGAATGCTATCTTCAGTATCCGAAGGTTCTAAAGACCCCAATTTAAAGAACGCCGAATAATCCCATTCCGCATCACACACCCGCCATTCAAGTTTTGCCGCCTCTTCAGTCGTGATTTCTCTGCTACGCCATACCCGAAAGTCGCGGATCTCCGGCACGACAGGTGCTTTTCTGATAGCCGTTTTAGCTTCACCGACAGCCGAAACGATTTTCATACCGGTCATCCGTTCCAACATACCGAGCCGATGTGTGAGTCCATTGTTCAAGGCACCGCCGCCGTGCGCCAACGAACTCATCCAATTCCACGGCTTCACTGTATTTGAGGACGTATTGTTCGGAATCCGACGGCTATATCCGATATCGACTGCCGTCAACTCGCCGATGGCTTGCTGCTGCGTCAACAGTTCTCGCGTATAAGCGACACTTGGATCGTATAGATGCGTTGCAGCGAAGGCATGTTTCAAGCCAGTGTCTTTGATGAGACTGTAGATGTGTCCTGCTTCTGCTGCGGTGAGTGCTAAAGGTTTCTCGCTGATGATATGGCAACCGAGCTCTACAGCCAACGCGATGACCTCTGTTCGCAAGATTGCCGGGGTTGTAACAGCGACAATATCCGGTTTATGTTTCAGCAAGCTCTTTCGCCAATCCGTTGAAGCCTCAGGCACGCCTAACCCTGACGCAACTTTCTGCACTATATCCGGTTTTCTGGCACAGATAGCCAACACTTCGACACCATAATGTTGAAATGCCTTTGTGTGTCCTTCCGCTGACCAACCTGCGCCAACAACAACCGCTTTTAACTTCTTCATTAAACTAAAATCTCGTTGACAACCCGTGCTTTCTCTTCAACCCCAGTTAACCGATGGTCAAGTCCTTGGAACTTGTAGGTCAACCGTTCATGATCAATGCCGAGTTGGTTAAGAATCGTCGCGTTTAGGTCGCGGACAGAGACCGGGTCTTTGATGATATTATAACTAAAATCATCGGTTTCGCCGTGAACGATCCCGCTTCTAATGCCAGCACCAGCCATCCACATCGTGAAGCATTTTGGGTGATGATCGCGTCCGTAGTTATCTTTCTTAAGCGCGCCTTGGCAATAAACGGTGCGTCCAAATTCACCACCCCAGATAACGAGAGTATCGTCGAGCATACCGCGTTGTTTCAGGTCTTGGACGAGTGCTGTTGAGGGTTGATCAATGTCACGGGCTTGGTTACGGATATCCTTCGGCAGATTTCCGTGTTGATCCCAGCCACGATGGAAGATTTGGACGAGTCGGACATCACGTTCCATCATACGCCTTGCAAGGATACAGCAGTTCGCAAATGTGCCAGGTGTGTTAACATCGGGACCATACATCTCCAGAACGTTAGCGGGTTCCTGTTTCAGGTCTGTCAATTCGGGGACAGACGACTGCATCCGAAACGCCATCTCGTATTGTGAGATACGCGCATGTGTTTCCGGATCACCGACTTCTTCGTAGAGTTCCTCATTAAGTTTGACCAGCGAATCGAGCATCTGTTTCCGCGCTTTTTCGCTCATACCTTTCGGATTTGAGAGGAATAGCACCGGATCGCCTTGGCTACGGAGTAGCACGCCTTGATGCTCGGACGGCAGGAATCCGGCACCCCAGAGTCGGTTATAGAGGGCTTGTGCCGACTTTCTACCTGTCCATGTCGCGTTCATCACAATAAAAGAGGGTAGGTTATTGTTTTCAGTGCCTAATCCATAACTGAGCCACGCGCCGAGACTCGGTTTGCCCGGTGTCTCATTGCCGGTACAAACGTAAGTGATCGCCGGATCGTGATTAATCGCTTCAGTGTGCAACGATTTAATAATCGCGATGTCTTTAACCATAGAAGCCGTATGCGGTAGCAACTCGCTGAGCCATGCGCCATCGCTGCCGTTGTCGTGCTGCTTGAACTGAAAAATAGAAGGCGCGATCGGGAAACGGTTCTGACCGGAGGTCATCGTCGTGAGGCGTTGTCCCATCCGCACCGTTTCGGGGAGGTCTTTATCAAACCATTCCCCCATCTTCGGTTTATAGTCATAGAGATCCATCTGCGACGGTGCGCCGGACATGAAAAGATAAATCGCGCGTTTCGCTTTCGGTGCGAAATGCGGGAGTTCAGGCAACCCTCCCGTCCGTGGCATCGCTTGCTGCTCAAGCGCATCTACAAGCGTGTTCGGCAGTAATGAGGCGAGGGCTGCGCCTCCGAGACCCATCGCACATTTACCAAAAAATTGTCGGCGCGTTTCAAGCTTGAGGTATTCTTTAAGTGGATCCATGATGCACCTGTTCCTTGTTAAGAGGTTTACTTGAGACCTTCACAGAAAACAGAAGTGTTCTCAGAAACCTCTTAACCTACAACTTATAACTTATAACTTACCACCCTATGCCAAGAGTTCAGTGATAACCCGTGATTTCTCTTCAACCCCCGTTAACCGGTGATCCAAGCCTTGGAACTTATAGGTCAACCGCTCGTGATCAATACCGAGTTGATGGAGAATCGTAGCGTTTATGTCCCCAGCAGAAACAGGGTCTTTGACGATGTTGTAGCTAAAGTCATCGGTTTCACCGTGAACAACACCACCCTTGATACCGCCGCCAGCCATCCAACGTGTAAAGCATTTCGGATGGTGGTCGCGTCCGTAGTTATCCCGACTGAGTTTGCCTTGACAGTAAACGGTGCGTCCGAATTCACCACCCCAAACGACTAAAGTTTCATCCAGCATACCACGCTGTTTCAAATCTTGAACAAGCGCAGTAGAAGGTTGATCAATGTCGCGCGCCTGATTGCGGATATTCTTAGGGAGATCGCCGTGCTGATCCCAACCGCGGTGGAAAACTTGGACGAGTCGGACATCGCGTTCCATCATCCGCCGTGCGAGGATACAGCAGTTCGCAAATGTACCGGGGGTCTTCACCTCAGGTCCGTACATCTCCAGAACATGCTCAGGTTCGTTCGACAGATCCGCGAGTTCTGGGACACTCGTCTGCATACGGAATGCCATTTCATATTGCGAGATGCGCGCATGCGTTTCGGGGTCGCCTACCTCCTCGTAGAGTTCCTTGTTAAGTTCAACGAGGGTGTCTAACATCCGTCTCCTCGTTTTTTCGTTGACCCCTTCTGGGTTTGATAGGAATAATACAGGATCGCCTTGGCTACGAAGCAGCACACCTTGATGTTCCGATGGGAGGAAGCCAGAACCCCAGAGTCGGTTGTAGAGTGCTTGCGCACCTTTTGGGCCGCTCCATGTCGCGTTCATCACGATAAAGGCGGGCAGGTTCCTGTTTTCGCTACCGAGACCATAACTCAACCACGCGCCGAGACTCGGTTTGCCCGGATCCTCATCGCCGGTACAGAAGAAGGTGATCGCTGGATCGTGATTGATCGCATCAGTATGTACCGACTTGATAATTGAGAGGTCTTTCACCATAGATGCGGTATGCGGCAGCAATTCGCTGATCCATACACCGTCACCACCGTTGTCGTATTTCTTGAATTCAAATATGGACGGGGCGATCGGAAACTTATCCTGTCCGGAGGTCATCGTGGTAAGGCGTTGCCCCATACGGACAGATTCTGGGAGATCCGTGTCAAACCATTCTCCCATATTCGGTTTATAATCGTACAGATCGAGTTGTGAAGGCGCACCCGACATAAAGAGGTAGACTGCCCGTTTCGCTTTAGGTGCGAAGTGCGGCAATTCTGGCAAACCTCCGAATCTCGGTTTTGCTTGGTTCTCAAGCGCATTCACAATAGTGTTCGGCAGCAGTGTAGCGAGTGCCGCACCACCAAGACCAGACGCGCATTTACCAAAAAATTGACGACGCGTCTCAAGTTTCAGATATTCCTTAATTGGGTCCATTGCTTATCTCCTTTCGCGATACTCCTCCGTGATTGAGGGTCGCGAGGCTTTAATTATCTGCAGGCGGTAATTCAATATCCAGTTCCAAATCCGGTAATCGTTTCAGGAGTCTTAAGAGTGGTGCCGTATCCTGAATTAAGTTGTCATCAACAGATAAACTGGTTAAACCCCTGAAGTTTTCAACAAGGCTGATGTCTTGAATCTGATTTTGCGCAAGCGATAATTCTGTCAACAGTGTCAATTCAGAAAGCGATGTAATATCACTAACTTGATTTTTCCAGAGACCTAAACCTTTCATCTGGGTTAATCCAGCAATCGTTGTAATGTCGCTGATTTGGTTTCCTCCGAGTCCTAACTGATCTACTTGTGTTAATTGGGTGAGAGGTGTAATATCGCTGATTTGGTTTTTACTGAGGTCTAAGGTTCTGAGCAGCTTTAGTTCAGCAAGGGGGGTGATATCGCGAATTTGATTCCCGCTTAGCCATAAATACCGCAATTGTGTTAATTTGGTGAGTGGTGTTATATCACTGATCTGATTATCCCAAAGCCATAAGTTTGTGATTCGTGTTAATTCTGATAGAGGCGTGATATCGCTGATCTGATTTTGCCGGATGTTCAACGATCTCATCTGTGTTAATCCAACGAGCGGCGTAATATCGCTGAGTGGATTTCCCCAGAGTCCCAACTTTGTGATTTGTGTCAATTCAGCGAGCGGTGTAATATCGCTAATCTGATTTTTCCCAAGCCCTAAGTCTTTCAGCTGCTTTAATTCAGTGAGTGGTGTAAGGTCGCTGATTTGATTATAGTTCAGAGATAAGTGTTTCAACTGCATTAATCCGGCAAGTGGAGTGATGTCGGTAATATTATTAGCCGACAGTTCCAAATCTCTTAACTGTGTTAATCCAGTAAGCGGTGTTAGGTTCTCAATTTGATTCGCGTAGATATCTAATTCAATTAGACCAACGGCTTTTTCTAAACCGGTTAAATCGCATATCTCACTGTTGTTCCCATCCAGATGATTTAACGCTTGAAACCTCTTTAGCGGGATACGAGCGTTTGCCTCTAAGCGGAGTGCCTTGCGGACTACAGTCGCTAAGTTGGGGTCCGGTATCTTCACGTAAGCATTAGTTGAACGATTGAGCAAAGCGATAATAGGAAATATAAGCAGCCTGTACAAATATTTCAGGATCTTCATCAGAGTTATCCTAATAATGGACGCGACCCGAAGGTCGCGCCCAATACGTATTATTATCCTTTGTTCAGGACTTCGTCCAGATTCAGGATTAGGTTCGCAATCATCGTCCATGCCGCGACTTCGACTGCATCTAAAGTCTCATCAGGAGTCGATTCACCGACAGCAATCAACTCTTTGGCTGCTTCCGGGTTTGCCGCCAACTCCTGATGGTGCACTTGGAATGTCTCCAATAAGAGTGCTTCCTCTTTCGGTTTCGGGAGTCGGGCAGTCGCTGCCTCAAAGAGGTAAGCCATACGTTCTTCCGCCGTCTCTCCACCCTCTTTAACTGTGCGTTCTGCGAAGGCGCGTGCCGCTTCAAAGAACTGCGGATCGTTCATCAGCATTAACGCCTGCATTGGTGTGTTCGTACGTTCACGACGGATTGTGCAGGCTTCACGGGATGGCGCGTCCAGAATGTTCATCTGTGGCGGTGGTGCCGTACGCTTCCAGAATGTGTAGAGACTTCGGCGATACACCTTATCAGCACCCGTATCTTTAACAAACGTATCAGTGTTGGATCCAGTGAACCCGACGGCTTTCCAGAGACCACCCGGTTGTGGCGGTTTGACGCTCGGACCCCCAACTTTGGTATACAACAAACCGCTGAGCGCAAGCGCATTATCGCGCACGGTCTCAGCATCAAGTCGATACCTTGTACCACGAGAGAGCAGCGCGTTGTCGGCATCACGTTCCAGTTTTTCAGGCGTGACCTGTGCACTCTGTCGGTATGTCGCTGATGTGAGCATCAGTTTGAGCATCGCTTGAATATCCCAACCGGAGGCAATAAATTCGGTTGCCAGCCAATCAAGGAGTTCTGGATGCACGGGCGGTGTGCCTTGTGTACCGAAATCCTCTGCTGTTACGACAATTCCAGTACCAAAGACATCTTGCCAGAAACGATTGATCGCAACACGAGCGGTAAGTGGATGTTCAGGTGAAAGCAACCACTTCGCAAAACCGAGACGGTCCGGGGTTGTGTCTTCTAACATCGCCGGCAGCACCGCAGGCGTTTGCGGATAGACCTGTTCACCAGGATGTTGGTATTCACCACGTGCTAAAACGTAAGCACCTCTCGGCTCAGTTCGTTCCTGCATCACAAGCGTCGTCGTGAGCGAACCGTCCAGTGTATTCCGCTTCTGTCGTGTCGCTGCTAAGTCCGTAACAACCGCTTTCAAATCAGCAAAGGCACGGTGTGCATTTTCGTTAACGGATTTGTCAAGCGTGATGTTTGCCCGATAGTAATCTCTGATTTGATCCTTCTGTGCCGTCTCGCGTTCACCGCGAGCCGTACCAGCAATATCTACAATGTTCGCAGGCAACATCGGTGTCGCACTTTCCATACGGAAGTAGAAACCGGAGGGACCTGAGTAGTTGACAATTTTCAGGAGTAGCGTGTTATTACCGGGTTTGAGTTGCACCTGCACCTGTTCTTGATCGGCAGCGGCATCCCGCTGGACGTTTTTAGCAAGGAGTTCGGTGCCGTTCATCCAGACCTTCAGTGCATCGTTGCTCCCGATATGCAACAAAGCTTTCTGTTGGGTAACCGAGGAGATGTTCCTGAAGAGATAGGTGGCACTGTTTTCACCGACGATGTCGTTATGCACCTGTTCGTCAACCCAGTGGCTCTGCTGTTCCCATTTAATGGTTTTGTCGTTCACCTTAAATGTGTCGCCTGTACTGACCGCTTTCGTTTCGGGTTCATAAACCTGATAGAAGGCGAGGTTACCGTGTTCCGCTGTAAACGGACCCGCAGCGTGCCAGTTTCCTAACCCTATCTTGGAACCGATCGGGTAAATGGTCGCTGCATCTGTGAGCGCGAGTCGGAATCGTCCTAATTGCTTCTGACGCAGATCGAATTCGTGCTTAAGACGAACCTTCAATCTACCGCCTTCCATCCCAAACGGGGCAGCGACAAGGAAGATCGCTTGTCGATTTTCGCGTCTTCTGTCGAGTGCCCATCCTGTTTCCGGTTTATCGTCAATTGCGTTTGCAATAACACCACCGAGATTGTCTTCACCCATGACCTGCTCGTGATCTGCCCACGCTTGCACAATTTGGACTGCTGTCCACGGATCAGCTGCATCAGTCGCTTCAGTTTCGTTTTCTACACTTGCATCAGCGTCAGGCGTATCTTCTGCTTGCGCTTCAACATCGGCATCATCTGTCGGTGGACTTTCCGCTTGCGCATCAGCATCGGGAGTGTCTTCTACTTGTGCCTCAGCATCGGCATCAGGTGTCTCTTCTACTTGTGCTTCGGTGTCGGCATTGTCAGCAGGTGTGCTTCCGGCTTCTGCGTCGGTGGTTTCGCCTTCCGTCTGCGTCTCAGTGTCAGCATCGCCATCGCTACTTTCCGCTACCGGGTATTCATCACTCTCTGCTGCAGGTGGCGCAATGAAAAGCGCGAAATCCGTTAGGACAACGTTGCCGTTACTACTTCTACCGAACCCGCTTTTTGGCAAAGATTCGTGCGTGAGACCTTCTAAACGGACAGCACTCCATTTGCCGGGTGGCAGATCTACAATTACCTCATAAGTCTCCTGTTCGGGATTGGTGCCGCTGGCTAATATGGAGTTATCCTCTAAAACTTCAAGTGTCGCCCCACCCTTCGAGTAAAGCGATGTCGGTTTGAGCGTTGTCCAGCGCGGCATCCGGTTTTCCCACGCGATTTGGGTCGCATCGAGTTCGGGGATGGGTGCTTTGGTTTGAGCATCTAACTCGGCAATCTGTTCATCAAACGCTGCGAGTTCCGCTTCCTGCTCTGGTGTTGGCAACTTCACAACAGGCGGAGAATCCTTACGGTTGCCGTCCATCGCGTTTTCAGTGATATTGTTGAAATAGGCGTAAAGTTGATAGAATTCCTTCTGTGTAATCGGATCGTATTTGTGGTCGTGGCACTGCGCGCAACCGACGGTTAATCCCATCCAAACAGTCGAGGTAGTATTGGCTCTGTCAATTGCGTATCGAACGTAGTATTCCGCATCAATCGAACCCCCCTCGCTTGTCGTGACGTGGCATCGGTTAAAACCGGTAGCAACCTGCTGATCCCGTGTCGGCTCCGGTAGTAGGTCACCCGCCAACTGCTCCGTCGTAAACTGATCGAACGGCATATTTTTGTTGAACGCATTGATCACCCAATCCCGGTAGGGCCACATTTCACGATAGTTATCTAAATGGAGTCCATGCGTATCGCCGTACCGTGCGACATCTAACCAGAAGCGACCAAGATGTTCGCCGTATTCCGGTTTCGCCATAAAGGTATCAATCAGTTTTCCGTAAGCATCAGGCGAATCGTCTGCAAGGAATTGATGAATCTCTTCGCGTGTCGGCGGTAGACCGGTAAGATCGAAACTTATACGTCGGATGAGCGTCCGTTTATCCGCTTCACTTGCAGGGGTGAGTCCCTCTTTTTCAAGGCGTGAAAGGATGAACGCGTCAATCGGGTTGCGCACCCAATCTTTTTTCTTGACAGTAGGTGGCGTTGGACGGACGGGTGTGGTGAACGCCCAATGTTCTTCCCAATTCGCGCCTTCGCGAATCCACTGCGTAACGGCTTCAATCTGTTCAGGTGTCAGCGTCTTATTGAAGTCCGCGGGTGGCATACGGTAGGTAGCGTCCTCGGATACGATGCGGAGGTGGAGTTCGCTCTCTTCGGGTTTGCCGGGGACGATGACGGGGTATCCGCTCGGTTCGGAGAACGCGCCTGCTTTCGTGTCAAATCGGAGGTTAGCCTGTCGGGTCTTGGCATCCGGTCCGTGGCAGGCAAAGCAGTTATCCGCAAGAATCGGACGAATGTCAAGATTATAATTCACGGTGGCTTGTGGTGTCTCGTGATGTTCCGCAGATGCCGTAGGAAGTCCGAACACGGCGAAGCAGAAACACACCAACGTAGCTAATAGTGGAATTGAACTTTTAGCGATTTTCACAGAAATTCTCTCCCTTTTCAGCGTTGTAGTCTACAGTTTGTTCAGAAACACAAGATGCAACGTGCTATAGCAGAATTATTGGCAATTGTGACGTTTAGTTCAGCGAAAAGTTTAGCAACATTGCCATATTTTACAAGACGGTTGTGCTTTTGTCAAATATTTCTTCTGATGTGCATTCAGTTTTTGTTGACACTCTCGGGCAAAGGTGATATAATTCTGACAACAACTCATCACAAAAATACCAAGGGTTGCACCTTGTTGAGATCTTCCCTGAGGAGGAGCAGAATGCCATTTAGTGATTTCAAAGCAATCCCTGATGTTCAGGAAAAATTCAAGATTCGGCATGTGGAAGATGATTTCATAGAACTTGAGAACACCCTACAGCCTTCCGAACAATTTCTACAGGAATTAGAATTCAGCCGGCAATATATTGATATCTTCGCTTCCGAGGGAGCGAGGTGTGAAGCCGTTATCTTTCCCGTTTTACGAGAAGTCTACAAAGGGTATGCTGAACACTATGCACTTTGGATAAAAAAAGCGATCACTTATGATGAGATACTGAGCGGCATCCCGGATTACTTTATATCAACACGATCTGAATTAGGCAAACTTGTTGTTGGAACACCTTTGATAATGCTGGTCGAGGCGAAGAAGAACGATTTTGAGCAAGGTTGGGGACAGTGCTTGTCGGAATTAGTGGCTGCCCAAAAAATCAATGCCGAGCTGGATATTCCTGTGTATGGTATTGTCAGCGACGGAACTTGGTGGCAATTTGGGAAACTTGTTGGCGATGCCTTTACCCAAAACAGGACGAGTTTTAGCATGGATAATTTGCCTGTCCTCTTTGGTGCTATTGATTCTGTCTTCAAATCGGCAAGCGAGGTCTCTCAGAACACATCCACCCAATAATTGGTTTACTGCCCACCAACCTTCTCAAAAAT
>JAAXHI010000135.1:21419-23091 GCA_012270875.1 Candidatus Poribacteria bacterium
GAAAATTCGTGGTAGACATCCACCATAATCGCCAAATCGACCGAGTTTGGGGGCAATTTCGGATCGGTAATCGTGCCTAATATCCCTTTGATATTGGTAATACCTTCTTCCGCCATTTTCTCAGCAAGGATGTCAAGCATCTCCTGCTGAATTTCAACCCCGTAGATGACACCAGTCTCACCGATTTTCGGTGAGATCTTGCGAGCGATGTAGCCTGTGCCAATACCGATATCCGCTACAACGTCCCCCTCTTTGAGTTTCAGCATCTCAACAAGGCGGCTTGGCAGCTCTTCTTCCTCACGTTCAGGACGTTCTAACCATTCTGCACCTTGATGTCCCATCACGTGAGAGATTTCGCGTCCCATATAGATTTTGCCGATCCCGTCTCGACTCGGTGTGCGCTGTTCATAGCGCGTACTGGCTGGACGCGTATGATCGTCACTCGGCACAGGTACTGTATAGTTCAACAGCAGCATTGCACCTACAATACCACCGAAGATAACAAATCCACGGCGTATATCTCTTGTCCTCTGACGTTTTCTGAACATCGGCTTACCACCTTCCGAGATAGAGACCTCGGTTTTCCATCGGCATCTCTACCCGCTTGCCTTGCTGACGTTGCGAATCAACGATTGCGAAGACCATCTCAGTGCTTCGGTGTGCGAGATGGATATTACCGCTCGTCTCGGTATCTGTCTCAATCGCATCAACGATGTCTTCAATACAACCGACGGTGCCGCTTTTCCGTTCATAGGGCGGGAATTCCGTTTCCAAAATCTCGTTAAACTGCCCTTGCCGTTTGCGGAGGTGAAAACCGAGTCCGTTGTTGAGTGCACGGACTGTGCCTTCGCTACAGTGCACCTCAAATTCATAAGCCGTACCGGGGATGCTGATGCCGTTAATACCGTTCTCAAAACGGATAAATCCCATGACGATACCGGGATCAGATTCTGTGCGGTTATCCTCAAAATCCGCATCGTCAACGGCAACATTGCCTTGCACGTATTCTATTGGAGAATCGCTTGCTAAAAAGAGAAGCATATCCGCTGCGTGTGTATATCCCCAGAGGGCAGAACCACCGCTATAGGCAATGACCGCGCGTCTATCCCCTAACTCGCCGCTTTCGAGAATTTCACGCATTTTGATGTATCCCGGGGTGTAACGCCGCTGCGTGCCGAGGTTGAATTTAACGTTGTATTTTTCGCAGACCTCTACCATTGCATCCGCCTCTTCCATAGAGGCACAAAGCGGTTTATCGCAATAGATGCCTTTCACGCCGTTTTCCGCAGCGAATTCCGTAATCTCAGCATGGTTCCCAGGACGTGTGGCGATGCTGACAATATCGGGTTTCTTTTCGACAATCATCTCGCGGTAGTCTAAGTAATACTTAGGTATATCCCATTTATCGCAGACGTATTGTGCCTTGTCTTCGACCACATCTGCAGCTGCGATAAGGTCTGTCCGCTCAAAAGCCGTGTATCCTGCGGCGTGCGAATAGGGTAACGCGCCGTGTGGTGTCGCACGCACCTCTTCATCAATTGTACCACCCATTCTGCCACAGCCAACGATACAAGTGCTATATTGTGTTCCCATTGGGTTCCTCCATTGCGGGTCGCTGTTAAGATCAGGAGATTGCTCCTGCGGTAAAAGGTTTCCGTTAAACTGTCAACTG
>JAAXHI010000135.1:23195-39213 GCA_012270875.1 Candidatus Poribacteria bacterium
AGTTCAGAGATGACGAGGAAGTCCCCCGCTTTTGGCGTGAGATTGGTAAAAACGTCATCCTGTTCGGGATCAATACCATCGGGACCCGGTGTCAGGAGGTCTTCAGGTCTCTCGAATTTGCTCTTATGTGAACCCGGGATCACGATAAGTCCACCATCACCGGGCTGCACATCTGTCAAGTAGAAAAACGCCACGAAATCGTTACAATAAATCTGGTTATTCTGAACCTCGTAGCGGGTGAGCCAGTGCCGTCCTTCACGGGCACAGTGCAAACCTGCTGGATTTGTACCCATCGGTTGCCTGTCTGGGTTGTGCTGTTCAAGTGTGAGCGTGCCAGTGACAAACCGAGGTTTATCGAAGGTGAACTCTTTGATAAGGGGCCAGATAGCCGGATGCACTGTCATCGCCTCAAGTGATCGGTCAAAAGCGAATCCGTGTTCGTATCTACCGCCTTTACCGGGTTCTAAGTCGCGAGGACGCGTCGTAAACTCTTCGGGACGTTCATCAAGCGGCATGTGAATGTACCGATCCACAGCCGCTTGTGCTTCTTTAAGCGCATCCCCTGTGACCGCACCTTCGATGTGCAAGTAGCCGGTAACGTCAAACAGATACCGTTGTTCTGGGGTCATCTTTCACTCCTTTTCAGTTAGCGGAACATGTTCACTTTTGACAATGTCTTTGACATGTGTATAAGATCCTGCTTGCGCAAGTTCAAGGGTTTCAGGCGAAAGTCGCTTCATGACTTCAGGTGGAAACGGATCCCTGTGTCCTCTGGCATCTTGGAAAAACTGTGTTTTGTAACGCAAGATGAGAAACCGCCGATACCGATCCTTCGGTTTCCAGATGAGGACCCCGTGTGTCAGCAGTTCGGAGAGGACAATCGCATCGCCAGCGCGCGCTGTCACATTAACTAACGCAGGATGAAGTTCATCGGGTGGATTCTCTGGATCTGGGAAGAAGAACCCCTCTGGACGCTCAAAGTTTGCTTTGTGGGAACCCGGTAGGACAACTAAACCGCCGTCGCCGGGATAGACATCGGCAAAATAGAAAAAGACAACGAAATCGTTGCAGTGAACCTGTCCGTCCTTGACAGCGTAGCGGCGAGTCTGCCAACCGCAATCTTCGCGAGCACAATGCAACTTGCCGATAACCTGATCGTGCTCGGGTCTCTTGGCGACGAGACTGCCGCGATTAAAACGGGGCTTATTATTCGTAAGTTCCTTCACAATTGGCCATGTTTTCGGGTGGAGTGTGAGTGCCTCAAGCGATTTATCGAACGAAAAGCCGTTGGAATAGCCACCACCACCATAACTGATACCGGGAGGGAGTTCATCCTCCGGCGTTTGGACACAGCGTTCAACAGCATCCTGCGCGTTTTTCAATTCTTCATCGCTAAGAACATTTTTCAGGTGGATATACCCCGTTAAATCAAAAAGGTATCGCTGTTTCGGAGTCATTGCGCCTCCTTTCGGGAAGAGGTGTGCGCGAGTATTCGGAGCAATCAGATTAAAGAACTACAGATTGATGTCTTACAAAAAACTATGTGTGAAACGCATAACTTTAAAACCGTGCGCTTCCATAAAGCGATCATCGGTTAGTGTCCTGAATGCCAAGCAACGTTAGAGCCAAAAACGCCTGATGCGGACGACAAAATTACTGCTTAAGCCGCGCCCACGTTGTGGTGAGTAACCCGTCAGGTTCTACCGGCAATGTTTTCTCTTCCGCTTTTTCGTAGTCGGCATCAGTCGGTTCATATTCCAAATCACTGGACCAGCAGAAAACGTCGTACTGAACCTGAAGCGAACTCTGCCGTGTCCAGATCATCATGACGTTTTCACCGTCTTGCAATTCATTAATCGTGCCAGCATCCTGTCCGAAATCACCGGTCCGCATCCATGCCCATGCCGGGACATTTTCTTCAAAAATAATGTGATCCGGACGCACAAAGGCAGGTGCTGCATCAGGAATCTTATCGCCATCGTCGCCTAAAACCCACAACCAATCTGAATGGTTGCTCGGATTTATGAGCCGACCAATGAAACGCCATTCCCCGGCTTTTCCACCCGCACGACTGATGTCGAACCTATAGAGTATCCAGCCTTTTTTGCCAGCACCGGCGTTGGTAATAATATCCCCGAACGCACCGTCTGCGGGATCCACCGCCTTTTCACCTTTACCCAATTTATAAACGTCCTCGGAATCCCTTTCATCAAAGGCTTCCGCCTCGAACCAAACCTGTTCGCCCTTCCCGAATTTAGAGACTTTGAACGCTTCCACGGCAAAGCCTGTAAACGGCTGCATCAGCAGCAGACAGAGGGCTAAGCTGAGCATTAATTGACATTTCTGGAGCATTGTGCATCCTCCTATATTCTGATTGTAAATCAGTTTCGTCTGCTTCTCGTTTTTGCTAACGAGGTCTATAACCCCGCCAAGTGATAAGAATACGAGATCTCGATAATGTTTTAGTCTGGATTCCCCGGACCGGGTAAGAGCAGTTTCAAATCGCTATTATCGTCTGATGAGCCACTAACGACTTTAAAAGACTTGACATGCGTCTTGAAGTATCGTATATTTGGCTGTTGAGTCGAATTGTCTGTATTTTGATTAGATAGCAGTTAAAGTATACGATAAAGGTGTTTTTTTGTCAACTTCGCCAAATACATCAAATACATCAACAACTTGAATTCTATAGTAAAATATCTAAAAACGAAACAGAGGTTGCATAATGAAACTCGGATTTGTGAGCGCAATTTTACCTGAACAGTCGTTGACAGAAGTCGTCGAATTCGCTGCGGATACTGGCTTCGATTGCGTCGAATTAATGTGCTGGCCCAAAGGAGAAGCGGAGCGGCGTTATGCCGGTGTCACACACGTTGATGTAGCGGATCTTTCCGATACGGAAGCAGATAAAATCCTACAATGCGTCTCGGATGCGGGGATAACCATCAGCGGCTTGGGCTATTATCCAAATCCGTTGACACCCGACGAAACGGAAGCGGCTATCTATAGCGAACACCTTAAGAAACTAATTCTGGCAGCAGAACGTCTGTCGGTAGATATTGTCAATACGTTCATCGGCAGGGATCAGACACGCACGATAGATGAGAATTGGGACCGCTTTAAACAGGTATGGAATCCACTCATTGAGTTCGCCGCTGACCACGGCATCCGCGTCGGTATTGAGAATTGCCCGATGTTTTTCACCGAGGACGAATGGCCCGCCGGACAAAACCTCGCCTACTGTCCCGCGGTTTGGGAACGTATGTTTGAAGAGATTCCGTCCCCGAACTTCGGACTTAACTTCGACCCATCCCACTTTATATGGCTTCAGATGGACTATCTAAAACCGCTCGTCAATTTCGCTGATCGGATCTTCCATGTGCATGCAAAAGATGTACGGTTGGACAGAGCAAAACTTGACGAAGTCGGTATCCTCGCAACGCCGTTGTCGTATCATACACCGAAACTGCCGGGACTCGGTGATGTCAATTGGGGCAGCTTCTTCTCCGTCTTAAGTGATACGGGGTACGACGGCGCGGTCTGTGTTGAAGTGGAGGATCGGGCTTATGAAGAGACGTTAGAGATGCGACAACGCTCTTTGCGGCAAAGTCATATCTTTCTGAGGCAGTTCACAGGATAGGCATACGGCTTGCAGGCGAGGTTTGATGAAGTTTAAGAAAATAAATCGGTAATTCTATATTTTCCCCAGGCCCGGTAGGTGCGGTTTCCTAACCGCACCGGGATTGTTACGAAATTGCCGAAGTAAAAAATTAATCTTCAAGCAACCTCATTTGTCTTTAAGACTCCACGCTTTCTATGACACATAATTATGATTGGCTCAACACAGAATCTACAGCACTGGAACACGTAGGTCTACGTCGCCACCTTCGCACTGTCATGAGCGCACCGACCGGAACAGTCAATCTTGATGGGCGGGACGTTGTGTTGCTCGGTTCAAACAACTATTTGGGATTAAGCACGCATCCCAAGGTTATTGATGCTGCTATTGCGGCGACGCAAACTTTCGGTACAGGAGCAAGTGGATCGCGCCTCATTTCAGGGAACAGTGAACTCTATACAACATTAGAAGTCAACCTCGCAAAAACGAAGGACACCGAAGCCGCGCTTGTCTTCAGTTCAGGATATGCCGCCAATACAAGTGTCATCCCTGTCCTTGCAGATGAAGGCGACCTCATCTTAAGCGATGCACTCAACCATGCCAGCATCATAGACGGGTGCCGTCTCAGCCGTGCCACCAAGAAAGTCTATCGGCACTGCGATGTAGAGCATCTCAAGACTTTGCTATCGGAATCCACAGCGTTTCGGCGGCGACTCATCGTGACGGACGGCGTTTTCAGTATGGATGGCGATGTCGCACCGCTACCAGATATTTACGAAGTCGCTAAACACTACGAGGCGATGTTACTCGTAGATGACGCACACGGGTTCGGTGTGTTAGGAAAAGATGGAAGCGGGACTGTTGCACATTTCGGACTGGAAGGGACAGATATTATTCGGATGGGCACGCTCAGCAAAGCAGTCGGCGCACTCGGCGGGTATATAGCAGGGAGCCACGCGCTCATTCAATTGCTCATCAACAAGGCACGTAGTTTTATCTTCACGACAGGATTACCGCCTGCAACTTTAGCAGCCGCGAATGCTGCCCTCGATGTAATACGTTCTTCGCCTGAACTACGGCAACGCCTGTTCTCGCATGCGAGACACCTCAAAATGGCGTTGATTGACTTAGGCTATACCTTACTGCCGAGTGAAACGCAGATCCTGCCAGTCGTGTTAGGAAGTCCGCAACGGGCGACAAGCGTTGCCGACGCACTACTCGCCGAAGGTGTATTCGCGCCAGCGATCCGTCCGCCCGCGGTACCACCCGACACGAGCCGTCTAAGGCTTACCGTCATGGCAACACACACCGAGGCGGAGATCCAACAAGCCATTGCTGGATTTGCAGCAGTTCTTCCCGAATCCCGTTAGGGACAAAATGTTTATAGGAAAGTGTGCGATTAAAGCAGAATTTGGCTCTGTTTTACATTGTGTGCCTATTCGCTCTTTAGTCCTTGATTTTTTTCCGACTTCGTGCTAAACTGAGGCAAATCTTAACGAAAGGCGACAGATTAGAAATGAGTGAGAAAGCACACGTAATTGATTTTGGAAAACAAGACCCTATTGACCGAGGTACCGGTGTGAAAACTGTCCCGTTAGCCGGTAAATGGATCGACTCCACTTCGCTTACCAACGGTGTGACGATGTTTGACCCCGGTGCAGCGATCGCACGCCACTACCACAACTGTGATGAATCTGTCACAATTCTTGAAGGCGAAGCCTCTTGTGAAGTTGATGGCGAAGTCTTTACGATGAAAGCCTACGACACGACATTCGTTCCCGCTGGCATCCCACACCGATTCTGGAATGATAGCGACGCACCTATGAAAATTCTCTGGACGTACGCCTCTGTCACCGTGACCCGTACCTTCACGGAGACAGGTGAAACAGTCGGACACCTGTCCGCTGGAGATCAGGCAGTCGTTACTTGAACAACCACTGAGGAGCCTAAAATGTCCGTACAAGCCTATATCAAGGATAATCAAACCGCACTTTGTGCCTTGCTACAGGAACTCGTTAGGATCCCCACGGTCAATCCGCCCGGTGAGAATTATGCCGAGATTGTTGGGCTACTTGCGGCAAAATGTGAGGCATTAGGGATGCAGACACGAATTGCCAAGGTCCCAAAACGGCGTGCGGAACAGGTTATCCCGAACGCCGACAGCCATCCGCGTTTAAACCTCATTGCGCGTTGGGATGTCGGCGCAGAAAAGACGGTACATTTCAACGCACACTACGATGTGGTACCCGTTGCTGGAGCGTGGCGGTTCGGTGATCCGTTTAGCGGTGAGATTGACGGTGAGTGGCTTTACGGGCGCGGTGCCGACGACATGAAGGATGCCATCGCTGCACTTTTGTTCGCTATTGAGGCTATCCAGGAAACCGACACCGAACCGAAGTTCAACATTGAATGCTCATTCACCTGCGACGAAGAGACCGGTGGCGAGTTGGGAGCAGGGTATATTGTCGAGAAAGGCTTAGTTAATGCGGACTACGTCGTCAACTGTGAGGGGGGCGCGGAGATGAACATCGGCAACGGGCATAACGGCGTACTCTGGTTGGAAATCGAAGTCAAAGGTAAAGCATCACACGCAGCGCAGCCGGATAAAGGGATAAACGCATTTGAAAAAACCGCTGAACTTGTAACAGCACTCCAACGGGTTAAACGAAATCTAAAATCACCGGAACGCGCATTTAAACTCCCGGATGGTAGTGACCGCTATCCGACACTGAACATCGGCGGAACATTCCGAGGCACCGACGGCGACAAAGTCAACACTGTCCCCGCAAGTGTTACGTTCTCAATTGACCGTCGGATTACGCCGAATGAGGAACTTGAGTTTGCCGAACTCGAATTGCGGGAAGCGATTTCGGGGGCGTGCCAATACTATCCAGATTTGGAGGCGGAAGCACGGGCGATCTTGCGCATCGAACCGTGTTTGACGGATACTGCTTCACCGATAGCACAGGCATTCGCCAATGCAGTGCGTACCGTCCGTTTCAATCAACCCCGGTTTAAAGGCACCACAGGGTTTACGGACTTACACTATTTCGTCAATACAGGCTTACCCGGCATCGGATACGGACCCCGCGGCGAGGGCGGGCATGCCATCAACGAGCGCGTCCATATCCCCGATCTCGTCAGGACTTCCGCTATCTACGCAACCTTCATAACCCGCGCAGAACTTTAAAATACCAGAACCTTAAAATACACTATAGCGCAAGGGCTCCGTGCCTTAGCGCATTCCATAAAACAAAAACATAAAAGAGGTTAATACAATGCAAAACCGAAGACCCGCATCGTTGAATGTGGTACCAGAAGACACCATAGGAGCAACATGGGCATTGCCAGAAGGCGCGATCGCCCGATTGGGAAAGGGTGACGTGGATCAAGGAGATGTTAAGGTGTCTCCAGATGGCACATATTTCGCCGTTGGAACCCTCATGGGACTTTGGTGGTATGACATCCCGTCAATGTCTCCGATTTCGTTATGGGAAACGAAAAGGGGAATGGTTAATTCTATCGATTTTTCGCATGATGGCAAATGGATTATCATTACTTCAGATGGCATCATTAAAATGCTGAATGTTCAAAGTGGAGAGTGCGTCACACAGATAGAAGGGTACGATGCTTCTGTGGGACTCGCCTGCTCATCGAACGGTAGATGGATTGCTATTGCCGCCTCAAACGGTGTTGTTAAAGTATTGGATGTTCACAGCGGCGCGTGCATCTCGCAGATGGATCGAGGGACCCACGAAATCCAATCGAATGTTTGTCAACTCGAATTTTCACCGGATGGCAGATTCCTCGCCGCTGCTACACCATCAAATCCTGACACTGAAGACCCGCAAACTTACGTGTGGCATCCAGAGACAGGTGAGGCAATTGTTAAGTTTGCGGGTAGAAATTTTGCCTTCTCTCCCGACAGTCGCTTGCTGGCGGGTGCGGCTGCTGATGAGACTTTGGATAATGCCAATGGCGTTGATCGCTGCGTTTCAATATGGGATGTAACAACCGGTGAACGCATCTCGCACTTCTCAGGACATAGCGATTGGGTGGATGTTGTCACCTTTTCGCCGTGTGGCGAATTTCTTTTGTCAAGCAGTGGAGATAATAGCCTGCGCGTATGGGATATTGCAAAAGATGTACAAAAAAAGGCTTATACCGACTTCGGTAGTGCTTGGAAACAACCGTTCTACTCGCCAGAAGGCACACTGCTCACGGCTGTGTTCGGCGGCAGGGGCACGACCCAGACCATTGAAATCTGGCAAGTCGAGCCTCGTGAAAAACTACAAAGGCTTGAATTTCCGGTAGGGAGCATTGGTGCGGAATGGTTTTTCAAATGTCCGCAGCTGGCTATTGCCTACGCACTGTCTAATAAACGATCAGATGGCAAGACGCAAACATTCCCGACACTCGATGCGCCTAATTTTCCGTGGCCCGACCCGAAGGTGGTATGGCTGGACGATCAAACCCTCGCAAGCAAGCGTTTGGGGCGAGGGATCGCTGGGGTCGGCATAGCCTTATGGGATGTTAAAAATAAACGGATACAAGAGACACTGGTTGGAGATAAATTTATCAATTCTTTTACTGTCTTACCTTGTGGAGACGTTTTAGGAGCTGACCTCAAGAGAGTCCCTAAGGTGTGGAATACCAGCAAACCCGACGCACCTATTGCTGAATTCACAGCACCTACGGAACCTCCATATTGGGCGCGGCACGAAGTGTTCGCTCCCACGGGCGATCAGGTCGCAGCGGGGAGCAGAGAAGGCACACTCTATGTATGGAGTTTCCAGCATCCAGAGGAGTTAACACTGCTTACCGGACATACCGGTCACATTTGGGCATTAGCGTTTTCACCAGATGGAAGACAACTGGCAAGTGGGTCAGATGACGAGACTGCCCGATTGTGGAATGTTGAAGCAGGCGAAGAAATTGCTGTATTACCTATAGGTGAACCACGTATACCGAGGGGATTAGCGTTCTCACCGTGCGGCAAGATAATCGCTGGCGGAATGGACAACGAAATTCGCTTCTGGTGCGCTGAGCAACAGACAACGTTACGCACAATTCGGCAACCTGAAAACAATCACCGAACGTATGCGCTTGCCTTTTCGCCGTGTGGTAAATATCTCGCATCTGGGACTTGGTGGCAGCAGGGAATGGAGAAGATGGCGATCCGTTTATGGGAGGTTGCCACCGCAGAGAATATCCATACCTTCTGGGGACATACAACGGACGTGCAATCCCTAGCATTTTCACCCGATGGCACACTGTTGGCAAGTGGAGGCTTTGACGGTACAATCCTGCTGTGGGATGTCAAATCCTTCATAGATGTTTAAAGCCGTAACAGGAGTGATTTCCTGATTATCCTACCTCTCCGCAAAAGGTAGATTTGATTGTCCATTTTGCTTTGATTCTCTGCCTTGGATATGTTAGTATTTCCATATCACATTCGTGGAAATAGAATTTTTTTTAAGGGAACCGCTCGTTATGATTATCAATCGGCTTATCGCAAAAAACTGGCGAAATTTTCAGCATATTGATGTGCCACTTCGGGAACGGCAATTTATTGTTGGTCCGAATGCTTCAGGAAAATCCAACCTGTTGGACATCTTTCGCTTTCTCCGCGATATCGCCAAAGCCGAAGGTGGCGGACTCCAAAAAGCGATCAGTGACCGAGGGGGTGTTTCCAAAATTCGGTGTTTGTCCGCGGAGCAAGACCCAGAGGTTGCCATCGAAATCCACATCGCCGACACGCCAGATGTCCCCGCCACGTGGCGATATAGCGTGGGATTTCGTCAAGCAGATCGTGGACATTGCCAAACGCATCTCACATACGAACGCGTCTGGAGAGGAGATGAACTCCTCCTTGATAGACCCGATGCAGCCGACAACGAAGATCCAGATCGCCTTACACAGACCGCACTTGAGCAGATCGCTGCCAATGCGAAGTTCCGAGAGATAGGCGGATTTCTTCGGAATGTCACCTATCTCCATCTGGTCCCACAACTCATCCGTTTTGCCGATGTGATTCAGGGCAGGGTTATTGAAGACGATCCGTTCGGCCAGGCCTTTATTCAAAGAGTCGCGAGCGTGCATCCGAGCACCCGCCGCGCGCGTCTCAAAAGAATTGAGCATACTCTCAAAATCGCTGTCCCACAGTTGGAAAAATTAGAATTTATTCGCGACAAAATAGGGCTCCCCCATTTACGGGCGCGTTATTCTCATTGGCACCCGACTGAAGAAGGACACTGTGAAGACCAATTTTCGGATGGTATACTTCGACTTATTGGACTTTTGTGGTCTCTCCTTGAAAGCAACTCCATCGTATTATTAGAAGAACCAGAACTCTCTTTAAACATGGGCATTGTTTCTAAACTCGCGCCTTCTATTTCCCGCCTACAAAGAAGTCGGAAGTCTCAGGTGTTGGTTAGCACGCAAAGCGATACCCTCTTGATAGAACCCGGTATTGATGGTAGGGAAGTCCTTTTACTAACACCCACGAAGATAGGGACATTAGTCGAAGTTTCGTCTAATACAGATGACATCCGTACACTCCTTGAGAATGGGTTTACTGTAGGTGAAGTTGTACTCCCGCAAACCCATCCAAAGCATATTGGAGGGTTGGTTCCACCAGAATGAGCATAACCAACGTAATCCTTGCAATTGAGGATGAACTCGGCGAATCAATTTCAACGCGAATTCTTGGGCATTTTGATCTTGAAATCCGGCACACAATTCGAGGTAAGGGAAATGTTTTTCTTCGACAAAAAGCACCCGAATTTAATAGATCCGCTAATCGGACGGCTATTTTTCTGTTGACAGATTTAGACACGCCTCGGGACTGTCCGCCAGAACTCATTCGCTCATGGATTAAGGGACCTATCAATCCAATGTTTTTCTTTCGTGTCGCTGTTATGGAGGTTGAATCTTGGGTGATGGCAGATCGGATGGGATTTGCGGACTTTCTATCAATTCCGTTGCATCGAATCCCATCGCCGACAGACAACATCGTGAACCCCAAAGAGTTTCTTTTATCGCTTGCCCGAAGGAGTAAAAAGAAGGCTGTCCGTGAAGCATTGGTGCCAGCGCAAGGGGCAACGCTCAGTGTAGGAAATCAATATAACACACTTTTGAGTGAATTCATCCAAAACCACTGGAATTTAGAACACGCCGCCGCTGTGTCACCAAGCCTAAAACGAACATTAGACCGACTTGCGCATGGCAAGAATATGAGTACTAACCGGTGAATAAAAGATTCCAACGCCATATTGAAGACTTCACCTGCACACATTGCGGTGCTGCTGTCACGGGAGACGGTTACACCAATCACTGCCCAGAATGCCTCTGGAGCCGACATGTCGATATCAACCCCGGCGACCGAGCCGCGTTCTGTCAAGGCATGATGGAACCGATAGCGTTTACCGTAAAACACGGCAATTATATCCTTACCCACCGCTGCACAAAATGTGGCATCGAAAAAAAGAACAAAACATCAAAAAATGATAACTTTGAAGCGATCCTGAGTCTACAAGGAGAACTAAATGTCTAAAAAAGGAATTCTTGCAATTGTATCCATCGGTGTTCTCGCTATTGCTGCGATTGTTCTGGCGTTTCTGCTCCATTCAACCTCTGGCAAACTTAAACAGACACAGACAGAATTGGCTACCACCAAAACCACATTGCAGACGACTGAAACCGCCAAAACCGATGTCGAAAAGAAGTTAACCGAAACCCAAAAGACACTCTCCGAAACCCAAAGCACATTGGAAAAGACGCGTTCGGAACTCAACCAGACACAAGAAATATTACAAAATGCAAGCGAAGCTGCCCGAAAAATCGCCGCTGAACGAAACGCGCTCCAGAAGGACAAAAGCGCACTTGAACGCGAAAAAGAGAGTCTTCGCGCAAAACTCACCGAGATTGAATCCGAATTACAGCGGATCCGAATGCAATCACAACGTTCAATTGCAGCAATCCAAGAACGGTTTAAAGATACAGTCGGTGCTGTGTTAGATGAGGCAGGACGGTTGAAACTTGATGTCAAAGGGAAAATCCTGTTTGAGACAGGCAGTGCGATTCTGAGCACAGAGGGAAAATCACTGCTTGACGCAATCGCGGAAGAGGTATTACTCAACGCAGACTATTCGGCTTACGCAATTCGGATTGAAGGACACACGGATAACACACCGATTGGGGGCGACCCACTGCGGAACTGGAATCTCTCAACCGAGCGCGCAATCGCGGCGGTAAAATACTTACAAGAACATGCCGATGTAAATGCGGAACGTTTGGCAGCAACGGGATACGCCTTCTACCAACCCATAGATACCACTGAAACGCCAGAAGCAAAAGCCAAAAATCGGAGAATCGAAATTATACTCGTACCACCCCAAGATTTTTTGGCTGAACTCCTAACATCGCTCCAAAATGTGATGACATCTATTGAGACGAAGGCGGCTCAGTAGTTTCCTCCACCGCTTTTTTCTTTGAAGCCGCGCGTTTCGCTGCTACTGCAAGTTCTGTCGCACGCGTGATTAACCGTTGCGTTTCCTCAATCTGTTCGAGGATCTGCGCGTTTGTCCATGAAGCAGAAACAAGATAACGCAATGCATCTGGATCGTTCAAGGTTTCAGTGCCGAGTGCAACCTGAAATCCGCTTGAAGTCATATATCGCATGCCCGCGTTCACACCTGTACCATCGAATTCCAGCTGCATCGTGATGTCGCCTCTCGCGAAAGCCGGTTGGAACGCCTTGCTCAGACCAACAAACACGCCTATAGGGCGTTCTTCAAACGCAAAACGCTGTGTGCCAACGCCAATGTGCCCAGAAAATCGATGTATTCGTGGTAGATTAAAGGTTTTACTGACGGCGAGAAAAATCGAAGGCGTTTCGCCTACTTCTGCTGCTGAATCTGACCCGAAAATCTCATTGCCAAGTTTCTCGAAACCTATTGCTACACTCGGAATCACGCCAGCTTCTGGCTCTCTTAAGAGTTGTAATTTCAAACTCGCAGTCCGGTTAGAAGCGAGTTCTGAACTGTGTTCTTCCCATAACTGGGTCAACCCGATTTCAACTCGGTCAAACAGCCCAAAGTCCAGACGAATTGCAACGGCATCTCCAAGACGTGTCGCAGAACGGTCCATCATCCGTTGCTGGAAACCGAGATAAGTACCTGCCTCAAATATGCCGTGCTTCAGAACCCGACCCGTTGGTATATCCACCAAACCACTCCCGGTAAACACTTCACCCCTAACAGGATTAGGAACCGTAATAGATACAAAAACAGTCAGGAAGATCAAGAGCGTGTGTCGAAGCATTGCTATCACTCCATATACTGGATACCGGAAGACGTGCCGATGATGATTTGGTCAGCGCGATTGACAAATATCCCGTTCTCTACCACACCCGGAATGTTGTTTAGTTGCATCTCAACTTCCCCCGGCACACGGATACCGTCAAAGTGGCAGTCAAGAATATAGTTGCCGTTGTCGGTGATCAGTGGCGATGCGTCTGCGCCTGGAGAGGCGTTCTGTCGGAGTGTTGATTTGCCACAGATCCGATTGACTACCGTCTGAGTGGCTTCCCACCCAAATCGCACAATCTCCACAGGGAGTGGAAAGTTAGTGCCGAGAACGCGTGATACTTTGCTTTCATCGACAACAATCAATATCTCTTTTGATGCGTTAGCGATAATTTTCTCTCTAACGAGCGCAGCACCACCCCCTTTAATCAGATTAAGGTGCGCATCTACCTCATCGGCACCGTCAATCGTCAGATCGATAATCGGGTGCATGGCGAGCGTTGTAAGTGGGATCTTTTCCGCCTTCGCAATCTTTTCGGTCCCCTCGGAGGTGGGTATACCAATGATATCAAGACCGTCACGCACCATTGTGCCGAGTTTCAAGAGCGCGTAATAGACAGTGGAGCCTGTCCCCAATCCTACAATCATACCGGATTGAACGTTTTCCGTCGCTTTTTCTGCAGCTATTTTCTTCTGGTTTTCAGTGTTCATGATACATATAAGTCTACCAGAAAATTCCCTTGAAATCAAGTTTTTATATGATTGTCGACAGGGGTATTTAGTTTTACATGTTTACTTCATCTATGTGGACATACTTCCTCTGTAGGAGCGAGCTGTGCTCGCGATATTTGAAAAAAACGTCAACATCTGTGAACGAAAATCGAAATCAAAAGTGAAAACTAAATCGTCTTGTGGTTCTTGATCATCGGTTATCGGTAACAAACGGGTTATTCGGTTAACAAATTCACCTCTTAACCAATAACTGATAACTGACAACTATTCCGCCAATAAAACATTTGATTCTTTTTACCCGTTGTGCTACAATACCCGTTATGAGGAATAAGATCCATCACAACAAATTAGGCGTTGGGCAATTAGTCGCCGAACCCGGTACCCGGACAAGAGGTCACCTCAAAGTTGGCACGATGCCTGACGGAACGGTTGTCCGATTGCCTGTCGTACTCATCAACGGGAGATACCCGGGTAAAACACTCTACATCCAAGCGATTAGCGACGGTGATGAACTCAACGGAATCGCTGTTGTTCACAAAATTCTGCAGACAATCACGCCAGAGCAGTTGCATGGCAAGATTATTGCCGTACCGCTTGTCAATTTCCACGCATTTCACGCAAAACAGGCATTCAGTCCCGTAGATAACCGTAAAATGAACCGCTGTTTCCCAGGCAGACCCGATGGTACGTCAAGTGAACGGATCGCCTATCATCTTTTTCAACACGCTATACAACAAGCGGACTACTGTCTTGATCTGCACCAAGGCGGCGTACACCCAATGATAGATGAGGTTCGTGTCCGTGTTGGTGAAAAACATTCACTACATGGCGCGTGTCTTGAACTCGCACGCGTCTTCGGTATCGGGCATATTCTCAATCAGAAGGGACCGAAGGGGCAACTCGCACAGGCAGCACCTGAAATAGGCATCCCAACGATTGACCCAGAATTGGGCGGAACCCACGGATGGGAGGCAACAAGCATCGAAAAAGGCGTGCGCGGTGTGCTTAATGTACTACAATACTACGATTTTATTGCCGGAACGCCAGAGATTCCTGAACAGCAGATCGTTGTTAAAAAATTTGTGCCGCTCATCAGTAACACAGGCGGTTTTGTCTATTATAGAGCGAAATTATATGAGCAGCTGACAGCATCTCAACCCGTTGCCGATATTTGCGATGTCTTTGGCAATGTTCGGGAATCCATATCCTCACCCGTTGACGGTGTTTTCTGGGCAAAACCTATCTACCCGATGGTTGCGAGTGGCGGTATTATCGGTAAAATCGGCACACCGATTGAGTATCTCTAATCTTTACAAGGAGGAGACGGCTTGCACAAACAGAATCGTAAAGCCTTTATTGAAAAAATGGGAAGTGGAGGTGTAGCTATCTTCGCCAGCGCACCGACCGTGAAATGGAACCATGATACCGAATATCTTTACCGTCCGGATCCGAATTTTTATTACCTGACGGGGTTTGAAGAACCGGAGTCGATCTGTGTCATCGCGCCCGAACATTCAAAGTACCAGTATATTCTTTTCGTGCGTCCGAAAGACAAGCAGGCAGAAATTTGGAACGGCAGGCGCGTTGGCGTTAAGGACGCACGTAAACGCTATGGTGCTGATAAAGTCTATCCGATAGAAAAGTTCAGTGAAAAAATCGGGAAATACCTGCAGGGTGCCGAACGACTTTATTATTCCCTCGGCTCCAATGAATATGTTGATACCGAAATCCTATCACTTTTCACACAGTCCGTCAGATCACGAATCCGATCAGGCAAAGGATTTGATACACTTGTCGATCCAAGTCCTATTCTCAGCGAACTGCGACTCATCAAAAATGAGACCGAATTGCAGCGCATCCAGATGGCAACGGAGATTACAGTCGCCGGGCACGTCGCCGCGATGAAAGCAGCACGTCCGGGAATGTATGAATACGACTTAGAGGCACTCGTTGAATCAACGTTCCGTATGAACGGTGCTGGCGGTCCCGCTTTTCCGACGATCGTGGCGAGTGGGGACAATGCCACGATACTCCACTACACGACAAATGACCGTCAAATTGAAGACGAAACACTCGTCCTCATTGACGCAGGCGCAGAATACGGTCGGTACGCTGGAGATGTAACCCGTACCTTCCCCGCAAACGGCACCTTCACTGAGGCGCAAAGAGAAATCTATCAACTCGTCCTTGATGCACACTATGCGATTATCGACGGTATCCGTCCAGGCGTTTCCATTGATGAACCGCACCAAAAGTCGATTGAGTTGTTGACGGAAAGCATGCTCAGCCTTGGGCTTCTCAAGGGAAAAGCGGAGAAATTGATAGAAAAAGAAAAATACAGACAGTTTTACATGTACCG
>JAAXHI010000081.1 GCA_012270875.1 Candidatus Poribacteria bacterium
TGGTGCGTTATCGTAGTCGCTTGCGTCGCCTATCGCTGTGTTCTCCCAAGACTGCCAAGCGTTGATGTGTCCGTCTAACTGTCCTCGGTCCGTGATGATACGGACGTATGTCATTCTTTCTAAAGCGCGGTAGTACGCTAATTGTCCTTGTGCGATGCCGTAGGATTGGGCAGGCGAGGCGAAATCGGAATGTGGGGAAGGGTTACCGGTGGAGCGTGCAAACAACGTAACGAAACTTAGCGCAATACGTCCTTGACGCATATCTGGGAGTGCGACGGTGCCTTGTGTGCGTCCCTTACCGGGCATCCCCACCTCTTGCGTGCGAATCGTATAGGCGGAACTCAGTAAATCTCGGTTGCCTTGTAACGCATTCATGGACAGATCAAGGTGTGCATCAACAATGAGCATAAAACATTCCTCTCTGATGTGTTGGAATTAGAAGAATCATGTCAATCAAGAAATGGATTTCGTCTATTCATAAACTGAATCTGGGTATCCGGACGTAAATTATTGGGGAAGCAATAAAAATAAATGCCCCTGAACGCTCCAAACAAGGATGACACTACCAGTGACACACCCCGCAGAGGCCCACCGCGCTTGAATGTTTCCTCTTTTTGATTTGTAGGTTTGTGTGTAAACGGCTACATATTCCATAGATTTCCCAACGAGGCGGGACAATGGAGGACTCGGTTGATAGAAATAGGTTCCAGTGAGACCTACTGGAGTTAAAAGATAACTATACCAATTAGGCAAGGGGACGAATATGAGCCCCGGAAGTAGACAACCTGTACCAAACCATAGCGGTTTGTTAACATCTTGGTTAGCATCTGCGACTGCATCGGCTGCTGCTTGTGCTCCAACCGAATTCGATTCAACGAGGGCGACAAAGGCGGTGTTCAAGATTATCATCGCCATAAAAAGAGTTAAACCGTGAAATACCGAACTTATTTTCATATTGAATTCCGCTCTGATGAAGATGGGTCATAAATTTAACTGTCTGGATAGGGAGCGAGATGTGCGCCGGGTGTGCCGTTTTGATAGTCGCCATCACATGCATTGCGCATCCAGCCACTGAGTCGGGCAACGAGGTCGGGATAATCGGCTGAAATATCGTTTTCCTCGCGGTAGTCAGATGGGAGATGATATAGTTGGAAACTGTCGGTGCTGTTGATATACCGTAGTTTCCAACCCTCTGCTGTTACGAGTGCCGGACCGAGTCGAGAGGCATATATGACCCATTCGTGGTGCTGCTGGTCTTCGTGTCTTTCAAGCAGCGTCGGTAAGAACGATACACCGTCTTTGCCCTGTGGCATCTCTGTTCCGATGAAATCTGCGAGGGTTGGCATTAGATCGTAGTTCGTGAGCATGTGGTCAGAGATACTACTGGGTGTAATCGTGCCGGGGAAACGGACCATGTAAGGGATTCGTGTGCCACCTTCCCAACTTGACCACTTCAGTCCTCCCATACCGTCGTTGCCGTTGAACACGTCGCCGCCGGTCTCCGAGTAGAATTTGGTTGTGATGTCGTCAAAGCGGTTACCTTCCAAATCCACTTGCCGCCCCGTCGTGCGTCCTTCCTGACGGTAGTACACTTCGTGACCGTTATCGGCGGAGAAGACGATCATCGTGCGGTCATCAATTCCGAGGCGTTCGAGTTCGTCCAAAATAATCCCGACGGTTTCATCGAGTTTTAGGATCATGGAGGCGTATTCTTTCTCGAATGCTGTCAATGCCGAAGATTGTTTCACGGCGGGGTGGATGTCAGGAACGGCGATCGGTCCGTGTGGTAACTGCGAAGGGTGATAGAGGAAGAAGGGTTCGTCTTGGTGGTTGCGGAGGAACTCTATAATTTTCTCGTTGAAAATGTCTTGAGAATAGACGGCTTTCCCTTGACGATTCCTGCGAAACTCCATATTTTCAGGAGATTCTGTACTTGGATTCACCGCACAATCGGCATGTGTGTTGCCTCGGATAGGCGTGGGTTCCCCGTTTTCAAAGAGGAAAGGTGGATAAAAGCCGTGGCAACGCTGATGGTCGTAATAACCGTAGTGGTACTGCCAACCGTGCCGACGGATACGTGTGCCGGTTGTGGCGAAACCCCATTCGAGTTTTCCGATCTGTCCTGTAACGTAACCCGCTTCTTCGGCGATCTGTGCCAGAAATACATCGTCGGGATCCGCCTGAAGACTGGTTGTATGAATCAACTCCGTAATTTGATCCAGTGTCAGCTCACCGGCACTCAATCTATGATAGATTCCGCCTTGCGTATATGTCCATGTGCCTTCGTGACAATCGTGGATTCCTGTCAGCATGCTGGCACGGGATGGTGCGCAGAATGCACACCCGTAGGCGTGGTTGAACTTCATACCTTCGTTTGCGAGGCGGTCTATATTCGGGGTCTCGAAATGCTGCTGTCCGTAGCAGCTGAGCATACCGCGTCCGAGATCGTCTGCGAAGATGAGAATGACATTCGGGTTGTTAGTCATAAGTCTCTCTCACGTTAAAGATAGATTGTTTGTAGTAGGGCAATTCATTGCCCGTTCTTACTCACAAGACATCTACTACGCTTCCTTTGGGGTTCTTCATAAGTTAGAGTATTCATCCTACTAATCCCAACCCTTGCCATAATCGAGGATAGGATATTGCCGCCAGAGATCTCGTAACCATTCAATACCGAAATGTTTTTCATCATACCAAGCCAAACTCGAACAATCCCAATCCAATGGCTTTTTCGCGTAATTATGCTTGGGCGGATTGTAGTGGATATAGTTTAGCGTCGTGTAATAATGCCGATCATTGCGAATCTGCCTGTCACTAAAGAGGTGCCAATTTTTTCGGACTGTTAGTTCATCGCGTAGGTAGCCGCAGTGATCAAAAACCACCCGCTCGTGAATCGAAATCAAGGGGCTCATGCAACAGCAACCTCCTCATGCGCCGCTGACGTAGGGTTTCAAATCGCTGTTCAGGCGTTTGCTTACGATAATCGTACATGTTATATCTCAGTATTTTGGCAAGGGACAACGCACCTAAAAAAGCAATAACGGGCAATAAATTGCCCTACTACAAACGCATTATCCTCTAACCCGCGAAAAATCTTAGAGACCATTATTTTCTTCTCCAATTTTCTCCAACAAATCTAATATCTTTGCCATCTTTTGTGCTTGCGAGTGTAATGTCTCCTGCTCATGAACCAGAGCACTTAAGGCGGTGCGAAATAAGAAATAATTCATTTCACGTGATTCTTGCAGGAGATGACGTTCTACTTCACTAAGTGCTTTCGTAAGTTGTGTGTAAAGAGATATTATTTTTTCAGAATCAGTTTTATTCAAGTAGTCTGGAATTAAATCTTCGATCTGTCCTGCAGGAACGGTTTGCCTGATCCATTTCCCACTTATGAAGCGTATAAACTCGTGATTTAAGAATGCTTCGATCGCGCCATTTTCAAGTTCTTGGTCGTGATTTCTATGGAATCCTGCGATAAAAATTTCATTAGACAATTCATCACGATACAAAGATAAACCGATCCTTAAAGCAAACTTCCTATCTACTGAATTGAGGCAAGTTATCTTCAAAACATAAGGTTCTCCGTCGTCCGGGTAAAACTCGTAATTAGGCACGGGAAACTCAATCCACATGCGTGCTCCATATTCGGATATCCGTAGCGTTGCCTCAAGAGATTCAGGATTCCTAAGTGATTGTAAAATACGAAACCGGGAATTCTCGCTAACGCAGGCGTGTTTATTCCTTAATGTTCCCAATATACTATCAAGCATCTCATGGTGTTGGACAAGTTTATAGCCTTGTTGGCGTCCTCTGTATCTCTCTCGCCCAAAGCCATTACTGACAGCAGCGATTAGTATAGGGACTTTCTTCACAGAATCAAATAAATTCCCGTGGCTAACTTCGCCTGAGTCTGAGGGATCCCGCACTATGAGGTCTAAGTATTTATTGGATCCTAAGTATCCGTTGTCTTCCTCCCAAATCGAAAAATTAGGAATTAACTGACGAAGTTCGTCGATAGATCCGATCCATGCTTCTGAGTGCCGGCCTTGCCAGTTTCCATTCCATATGCTATTCATAGAACGTTCCTTCTCCTCGGATGTTTCGTAGTGGGTCTGTATGAGAAAAAACAGATTAGGTAATCGACGGGCAATAAATTGCCCTACTACAAACGCATTATTCTCTAATACTTCATTTATCGGGTAAATCCTGTAGGACTTACGCACTCCATCTTAAAGTCCCCCTTGAGAAGGATATTTAGACGATTTAAGTAAGGAATGGAAATTTCTACTCTTTGCGTCTAAACGTCCGATATTTACGTAATTTGCGTAATTCCTGATCCTACTTCAGATTGTATTTCTGTGTAGATCGGATTCCTGATGGTTTCTTCAATCCATTCAATCTTGATTCTGGCACGGGCAGGTCTTTGCCGCATGTGCAGAAAGTATTGCGTTGATTTCAAGTTTGTGGCACCTCAATCAAATTCAAGTGAAAATTCAAGTTTTTCAAGATATTATTCAAGCTGAAATGCGCGTTGTCTGTAGAGATGCTCGAACAGGTTCCCTTCGTGCGGACTGTCCCAAGAGATTTGATTTGTCGAGATCGTGCCTAAATTGAGTCGGTCAATGTGCGGTGTTGCGATGAGGTCTTGCGTGAGTGATGTATCTTCTGTGATTGCGGTAGCAACCAACGTCGCACCGATGGCTTCGACTAACTCCGTTGATGGCACTTCTACGACGCTTACAAACGGGAACGGGAATTCTGTGTTCGCTAACGGGTGTTCTGCATCCTCACACCATATCACAGTCGGTCTGAGGAAGGTGCAGCCATCTAATTCGACGACTCGGTCACCGGTTGTCAATTCCGTTGCACCGGGTTCTTTGAGGTGTCGGTCAATTAGCGATGAGATACCGTGCGCGGCTTTCGGGTTTGCCCACGCTGCGATGCCTGCATCAGAGTGATCCAACGGTTTCGGTTCAATGCGCGCCAAGCGTTCTGCTAACGCTTCGGCGATTTTGCGTCCGTGTGCCGTTACCCACACGCCAGAGGCATTGATGCAAGATCGACCCCCGTTTTTTGCAACCGATTCCACGATGAGATCAAGGTATTGCTCCCAATTGCTCTGCCCTGCCTCGTGGATGATGATCTTGCTGCGTCCGGGTCCGTGTATCTCGACGCGCGGTGTATTCACCCACGGTGCAACGGTTGAACCGCCACCGAAAAGCATGGCGCGTCCACATCGGGTCAGGATTTCGTTGGCACCAGAGTAATCCGTTGGATAAAAGCTGAATGCCTCTGCTGGCGCGCCTGCTGCGATAAACGCTTGTGCGATGCGGTAGGGGGTCCACGGTTCCTCGCGTCCCGGTTTTAGAACGACAGG
>JAAXHI010000049.1 GCA_012270875.1 Candidatus Poribacteria bacterium
GTCTCCTGCCACAAACTGGGAAGTTTTGCGGCGTACTCGCCCAGATGCGAAGTGCATCGTGCTACAAAAGAGCAGCATGCGTAAGTCCTGTAATGATACTGCATTACCGATTTTCCTGAAATATGTGGCACTGCGGAACAAATTAACAGTTGATTCTACAAAAAAGAAACTTATTAACAGAAATGGTATAACATCACAAGTACCTTGACGCGTAAGTCCTAAATTTCACAGTTTTCATAGCATTTCATAGCAAAACTGTGAATTCAATATGTCTCTCGAAAGGCTATAAACCCTTACCACGATTGGGTTTTAGCGGGTTTTCATCAAAGGTTGCTATGAAAGCTGCTATGAAATTTGCTATGAAAATTTCGCGTCTTAAAGGGTCGGGATTCAGAGATCCCTTCTACAAGAGAAGTTACAGGACGATTTAGTTTTCGGTTTTGACTTTGGTTTACGTTTACATATGTTAACCTTTTTTTCACAATATCGCGAGCACAGCTCGCTCCTACAGACGAAAATATGCACACATATAAAGTAAATCTGTGAAACTANNTAAATGCCCCTGAGAGAAGTTAAGATTATGATTTACACAATGATTTAAATTGTGTTATACTATGGTGTTACGAAGATATTGATGTTACCTACCAAAAACGAAGTTTGTTAACATAACTCACGTAAACCCCCTTTTTCAGTGCTATAGGTTGTTGTGCAACGTAAATAAGATAGTTTCGCGTCTTGAAATCTAAGTTTTCTGGCTCATACTGCGCGTTTTCCAAGGAGGCATTCTTTATGCTTGGAGAAAGAAAATCCCAAGTTGTTGTGTTTTCTCTGTGTTTGATATTCTTCACCCTTTATCTTTCACCGGTACTGCTTGCGCAAGATGCGACAAACGACGCAAAGATCATTGAACGCTATAAACTGATGCTGAGTCGTAAGCCGAAAGAGGGAAGCACTTTTGATCGGCTCTACCAGTTTTACCTCGAAGGCGCAGGTTTGGATGCGATGGTTGCCGATTATCAGGCAGAAGCGGCGGCAGCACCTGATAACCCGAATATACAACTTATCTTGGGACATATCTACAAACGGCTCGGAAAAGATGCTGACGCTGTTAAGACATATCTACGCGCAGTTGAACTTGCACCCGATAATTACTATCCACATTTTGCGCTCGGACAGGCGTACGCCACGTTGCTACAGCATGAAAATGCGATCGATGCCTTAAAACAGGCAGCGGCATTCGCTGAGGAGACACAAGCAGCACCGCTCGAAGAACTCACCGACATTTACAAAGCACTCGGCAGGGCATATTTCCGCCGAGATCGTGTTGATGCGGCAATTGCTGCATGGACGCAGATCGCTGAACTTGACCCAGAGAACGTCTTTACACGGATTGAGCTCGCTGATTTGCTCCGTGAACAGGAACTCTATGCGCAGGCAATCGCACAACATGAAGCAATTATCCAATTTAAAAAAGATGACCCGTATCGTGTGTGTCTCAGTCGGCGGGAGATTGGCAACATTCACGAAGCAAAAGGCGACTATGAGAACGCCATTCAAAGTTACGATACCGCGCTTGCTTTGACAGCACCGGGGAACTGGCTCCGCAAGGATCTCCAACACCGTATTATTGGGATTTACGCAGCAGACGGGAACTGGGAAGGTTTAATAGAATACTATCAAAAGAAACTTCAGACCCGTCCGAATGACCCTGAACGCCTCGGTTTGCTCGCTGCCGCCTATATTGAAAACCAACAACTTGATGAAAGCATTGCAACATATCAAAAGGCGATCGAACTGGCTCCGACCGATGCGAATCTGCGCTTGCACCTAATCACAGCATTCAGGAACGCTGAACGATTTGAAGATGCTGCGGCAGCTTATGAAACCCTCAGTGAACAAAACCCTGACGATTTCGGTATCTACCGCGAACTCGGTGAACTGTATCTGCAATTGGAAGACGAAGGCAAAGCAAGGACAACGTATCAACAGATGATTAATCGCGCGCCAGAAAATGCGGGTACACATCTTATCCTCGCTGAGATCTATGCTGGCAATGACTGGATGGAAGATGCCGCTGCAGCATACCAAAAAACGATTTCGCTTGCCCCTAATAACCTTGATTACATTGAGTATTTTGGCGAATTCTATTTTCGACAAGGCAATCGTGAGAAGGCAATCGCGACGTGGAACGAGATGGTCGCTGCTGATAAGGGAACCGCCGAGAACTATGACCGCTTGGCACAACTGCTTGACACAAAGAACTTCAAGCCTGAAGCGATCGCTGCAAGTCGGAAGGCTGTTGAATTAATGCCCGATGTCTATCGTTACCGTGAGACGTTGGCGACACGGCTTATGGAAAGCGGGGATTACGACGCTGCATTAACCGAATACACGGAAGCCGCGAAACTCGCACCGAATTCGTTTTTTGCTGAAGAGATGGACGACAAACGCATTGAACTCTATCGGCGACAAGGCGTGCTTGTTGAGAAAATTGAAGCCGTGGAGACGGCGTTGGAAAAACAGGGACTCCCGATTGCCGACATCCTCGCGAAGCAGAAACGGCTTGCGAAGATGTATCTCAAGTTAGGCAATATCACTTATGCCCTTGAGATCCTTCTGAAGGCGAAAGCACTTCACCCCGATAATGTCGTCATCAACCGCTGGCTCGCGGAGGTATACACCAAGCAGGGGAGGCGAGACGATGCCAATGCGATCTACATGCACCTGACGGAGATCGACACTGCGAACGTCAGAGAGTATTATACAAATATTGCGAGTGCTCACCTGAACGCTATGGATTTCGATGCGGCGACAGTAGCCGCGAAACAGGTAATCGCACACAGTCCGCGTAATCCTGAAGGGCACCAGATGCTCGCGGAGATCGCCAGGAAGTCAGGGAATTATGAGAGTGCTATAGATAGTCTTAAGCAGGCACTCCGTCTGCGTCCGGAAGCGATTGACACGCGTACAGCGTTGGCAGAAACGTACAAACTTTCAGGCAAACCTCGGCAGGCACTTGCCCAGTATTGGCGGTGCTGGGAATTGAGCGACAACGTCAACGACAAACTCAGTTTCGTCAAACCGCTTTCTGAAGCGTATTACGACTTGGGACGGCGTGGCGAGTTTGAAGAAAAACTGAAGCAGTTAACGAAATCCAACACATCTGGTGTTGGACCCGTCATAGCACTCGCTGAACTCTATCGGATGGAAGGCGATCTACCGAGTGCGCGCTTCCAACTCGCGCGGGCATTAGACAAAAGACGCGAACATCCAGATCTTTTGGCGCAGCTTGTCAGAATTAGCATGGACCTTGGCGATATCCAAGAAGCACTCAACTACCAAGAGCGACTTGTAAAAGCACAGCCCGACCCGATTCACCAACAACAACTCGGTAAGTTACTGTTTGAAGTCGGACGTGAACAAGAAGCGATTCAGGCGTGGACGAAGTTGCTCCACGCTAAAAATCAGACGTTTGATGCAGAGGTCAAACTTTCGGTGCTACTCATCCAACACGGTATGGTGGAGGAGGCACTTTCGATCCTTGACCGAGCGGCAGAAAAGGTCACAGATGCGAAGGCGTTAAGCCTGAACCGACAGGCACATATTGGACTTTATCAAATCGGTGTTACGTTGATTGGGTTGAATGAGTTAGAACGCGCCCAGCAGTATTTCTTGCATATCTTGGCGCTGCCTGAACCGCCGATCCCAACGCAGAACATCTCCACAACTGCTCCCGGCGTTAATGCCAAAAACTTTCAGATTTCACGGGGTCGCGTTGGAGATATTCAGCGGAAATCGACGTTTGTAGGGAGTAGCATGTCGTGGATGCCCAAAACATTTGAAGAAGCGCAAGAAGCGGCACTCGTCCAACTGACGACAAACGCGCAGCAGCGCGGGAAACTCAACGAACTCATTCAACAGTTTGAGGCAGCCGCTGAGGCGAATCCTTTAGATACCAAGACGCTTGAAACCTTAGCGCAACTCTACAATCTTGTCCAGTATCACGACAAGGCAGACGGCGTTGTTGATAGATTGATTAAGGTTTCACCCAACGATCCGGCGTATCAACCCGTCCGCTTGCAACGCGCAATGAAGGATAATCTTAATTATGAATCGGTAAAAAAATATATCAACGAGATGCCTGGCTTAACCGCTGAAGCCCGCCTCTGGTACACCGCCGAATACGCACAAATCCTCTATGATTCTGGGAACCGAACAGATGCCACAAAACTCACCAGCGAATTTGAAGATGCGAGAGTGACGAGTCTCGACACCGGTGCTATGCTCGCGGAAGCCTTGATACTCGTGGATAAAATGGAAGCAGCAGAAAAAATAATCGGGCAACTTTCAAAGCCTGCTGCCAAACAACTCTCGCAGTATATTGGAGTGTACAAGCGGCTTATCGGTGCTTACATCCGTAAAGGGCAAGTTGAGAAAGCCGTCACGTTACTCTGGACTTCCTGTGAACGGACGAAACCCGATGCTATAACACACCGGCGCGTTGCAACATTGGCACAGGCGTCTCGGTCTTATGGAGGGCACACGCCAGTTCGATCAAGTTATCCATCGCCGACAGTGTATTACAACCAAAATCGCTTGGATCATCTCCAGTGGTTCTTCCGAGAATTGTGGTTGCGGAACCAACAGGAAGTGTTGTACACGCGACTGCAGGCTGAGTTAAAATCTGTGGAAGGTAGAGACCGCATCTATCCGGGTTTGGCACTCAGTTACTGTTATTGGTGGGACGAGAAACGTACGGAAGCACAAGCAGTTCTCTCCGAATTGCAAAAAGAATTTCCGAATGACCTTACCCTTAAACTGAACACTGTCTTTGTCTC
Organism: Candidatus Poribacteria bacterium; assembly: GCA_012270875.1. Lineage (GTDB taxonomy): Bacteria > Poribacteria > WGA-4E > WGA-4E > WGA-3G > WGA-3G. The sequence goes on from JAAXHI010000049.1 coordinate 4,839, forward strand.
TATTCAGATGGGAGAACATCGGACGGCATTGGTGCTGCTTAAAGAACTGGTCGAAACCGATCCGAGAAATCGCCGCCAATATTATGATCTTACGCTGGAACTTGCGCTGCACGTAGGCGACACGGTTGTTGTCCGTGAGCTCATCACAAAACTACTGAATTCACCGACGACAGCCCAAGAACTCTATCATTTCTCACAAACACTCCACGACGCGGGTCTCACACAGTACGCCATTGCTGTCGCGAAAAGAGCCATGCCTTTGGCGATGGGACAGCATTCACCGAATTTCTTGATGGACTTAAGCGGACATTTAGAAAACCTCGGGCGTGGACAGGACGCAGCACTTCTTGCAGAACGCGCACTCCATTTTGCCAATCGTCCTGATCGGTACGGACAGACATTCTATTCTTGGAATCTACAGCGTGCAACACACTTGGTAAGCCACGCGAAAAATCTAAGGGCGCGTGAACCGAAGTTAGTTGAGGCGGTCGAAAATAATCCGAATTCATTTCAAGCGCACGTCAAGCTTGCGATCTTCTATGAAAGCACAAATCAGATTCAGAAGGCATCAGAGGCTTTCAAGGCAGCACTGTCCCTGCGCCCCAAGGAGAGTATGATCAGACGGCGGTACGTCCAGATGCTGCAGCGAAACGGTAAATCCGCAGATGCCGTCCCACATTACACCATACTGCTTAAAGGGAACTCAAGCGCGCTCGGTTACAACTATCGAGAAGCAATAGATGCTTTCTTTCAAGCGGATAAAGTGGACGAACTCATCGCCCTCACGAAGGAGCTGATTTTGCCAGTTGGACAATACGCTGGTAACGATTTCACGCAGAAAGTTGCGAGACGGTGCCTGGAGAGTAATAGAGCAGAAGCAGCCGTCGAGATATTTGAAAAGATTCTCGCAGTCCATCCAAACTGGAACTATGTCTATCGAGAATTGACAGATGCTTATGCTGCGATAGGCAAATATGAAAAGGCGATTCAGTTTTTACAAGAGAGTCAAGCAGCTGATAAGACAGGACTTTCTGAAACGGCGTTTGTCCTAAAACTCGCTGAACTTTATGAGGCATCTGGCGGCCCTGAAAGCGCGATTCAGTTCTTGCGAAAAGAATTAGAGAGCGGCGATCCGTCTAATCCGCAAGTGGAATCTGTCCTAAAACTTGCTGATCTCTATAAGGCGTCTGGCACGTTAGAAGACTTAATAGCGGAATATGCGGTAAAACTCACTGAGAAACCGGAAGACGCTGTCCTTCTCTATCTGGTTGCTTCTATGAAGCTGAAAGCAGACGACATTGATGGGGCAAACACTTATGTGAATCAACTCCTTGATAATGCGCTTATGTCAATACCACACACCGAGTGGCTATATAATCTCGCTGACACCTACGGAGACCTTGGTAATCACGAACGCCAAATCCAACTGCTTAAATCCGCAGTTGAAAAAATTAAGAAGACCAATTCATGGGAACTATCGACGGGTTACGAGAAACTCGGAACGGCATACGCCGAAATCGATGCCGATGAAAAGGCACAAGACGCGTTCCGTAAGATGGGTGCAATCCGACTTATGCGGGCGCGCGTAGGCAGTTATTACGAAAAAAGGGACCTTGCTACGACGTACGTGCAACACAAGATGTGGGACGATGCCGAAGCCCTCCTCACTGATATTATCAACGACCTCTCAACGAGATCCTATGAGCGTGAACGCGCGCAAGAGCGGTTAATGCAGATTGAAAAACAGCGCAGCCGTCTTAAAACGACAACCGAACTCACCGAAAAAACGCAGGAGATGGACATCGGTGTTCAACGCGCATTCGCGAAGGAGTATATGGATAATGGTGAAACCGAACAGGCAATCGAAATTTACGAGCAGATCGTGGCAGCGATGCCTGAAGACCTTGAATCACTCGCACAACTCGCAACCCTCTATTCACGCCAAAATCTACACGAGAAGGCGACTGGGACATGGAAGGTCTTACTCGAAACGGATCCTGAGAATACAAAGTATCAGGATGGATTCGTCAATAGTTACCAAGCATCCGGTAAAATCGATGCGGCACTTGCGCTCGCGCAGCAGTATATTGACGCGAATCCAGAGACCGGTGTCCATTACGCGCGCCTCGCAAAACTCTATAAAGACGAAGATCAGGTTGATGAGGCACTTACTGCGTATCAAAAAGCGGTTGAACTCGCGCCGGGGAACGCGAAGATTTATCAAGAACTCGCGGAACTCTATCTCCGCAAAGACGATCTGACATCCGCCGAAAAAGCATTCCAAGAGGCGATCCGATACACCGGACAAGAATGGGATCGACGGAACCTTGAACGGAAACTCATCGGTCTTTACCATCAGCAGGGGACATTAGAAGAGATGCTCCAGAAGGCTGAAGCTGAAGGCACACTCACGTTTGAGATGCAAAATGAGCGTGCCAGCCGCTATCAGGAAGATGGAGAATTGGAAAAAGCGGTCAGTGCTTATAAGAAGGCACTTGACATGACGACACAAAGATACGAGCGTGAAAATATCACCGCTGAATTGATGGGGATATATGTAAAACTTGACGCAACCGAATCAGCATTTGAACTCTACGAGACCCAGTTAGTTGCCAATCCCGGCACATCGGTTGTCTCAACATCTTTTGGGTCCGGCATAAGCGTCAACTTCGTTGGTGATGAAACACGCGGCACTTTAATCAGGGCATATAGAAATCAAAGAAAACTTGAGACGTTGAAAACTATCTTTGAAGGCAAGCGTGAGCAGGATCCAGAGAACCCTACTGTCCTTGAGATGGTCGCTGAGATTTATCGGAACCTAAACGATCATGAAAAGGCTGCTGAAGCCTATCAAGCACTCTCTGAAGTACAGGCGAGTCCTAAGAATATCCGCAGTGCTTACTATGCTACTGTTGCCCTACATAAAAATAAGCAGCCCGAATTGGCGAAAGAACAACTCAAGCGAGCTGAAACATTACTCTCATCAAGCACCCGTAAACAGGACGAGTCGTTTCTCGGTGCGCTCGCCACTATCTGCAAAGGCGGTGCGATGTATGACCCCGCAATAACACTTGCGGATGCCGCAGTCACTGAAGCACATGCCAGTAACTCTTGGGAACTGGAGTATTTATGCGATATTCTTGGGGAAAGCTGCTTGGAGGCGAAACGGTATGAAAAGGCGTACAATGCATACGAACAGATAGCGAATACTGCCAGATCTGAGTACAGACGCGAAAACGCGAAAACGAAAATGCATCAAGCTGCTAAGCAGGGCAAACTCTATGAAAAATGGATTCCGCGACTGCTTAAACAGGTTCAAGAGAATCCAGATGACCTCAATGTACATTTCGACCTCGCCACAGCTTACGAATTCAGTGACAAAGTTGACGAGGCAATTGCCCAGTACCAGAAGTTGAGCGAACTTCAGCCCGATAACTCGGAATGGTACAAGAAACTTGGCAATATTTATGAGAAACAAGTGTTGCAACAGCGTGAGACAGGCGAGGTGATTGAAGGTACCGCACTGATACTTGATGGCGATTCAAGTTTCGTGGAGGTTGGTGGCACCGATAACTTGAACAACATCACGCAACAGGTAACGGTATCTCTCTGGATTAAACCGACCGATTTTCCGAACAGATATGCTCCCATTATTTTCAAAGGCGACGAACGAAAATCGAACTTCAGCCATCGAAGTTATATTCTCTATCTTCGGGAGAATGGTAAGATTCAGATAGCCTCATCACCGGATGGTCGAGGGCAACAATCTTTCTATACGGCATCCGACACCATCCAACTCGGCAAATGGTATCACATCGCTGGTGTCATCAATGCTGAAACAGATACCATGCAGCTGTATATTAACGGACTTGAAGTAGCGAAAACTGACTTTAAAGGGGAAAAGCGTTTTTATCAAAGCCGAAAACCGCTTCGGATTGGCTGGACACACGAAGAAGAGCGTCCGACGCAATCTCCTTTTGTCGGACTTATTGATGAGGTCCGTATCTGGAACGTTGCCCGGACAGAAGCAGAGATTCGCTCGGATATGAATACGCAGTTGACAGGCGATGAACCCGGTTTAGCCGCTTACTGGAAATTTGATGCGGCAACAGACGGAGTTGTCCCTGATGCATCACCTCATAAGAATGATGGCAAATTGATTGGAAACGCTAAACTGGCGGCATATACCCGTCCTGTTTTTGAAGATTCAAGATTTGAGCAATTAGAACAGGCCGCAACGGCGTACGAAAAAGCAGTTCAGCTTGAACCGACTGCCTATGAATTGTATCGTTTGTTGGCGCGTACCTACACAAAAAGTGACAATGCATCGGATGCCGAAGCGGTGTACCGGCGTGCGTTAGATGCGCCGCTTACGCAAAATGAACACGATTCTGCGGTTACAGGGATCTTGCAACTTTATACTGACAAGGCACAAAATTTGACCGAGAACTCGTCTACAGATAATTTTGATAAGGCGCGAGTTCTCGATCAAAGACGCATTGCGCTTCTTGAAGAACTGAAACCGAAAATGCAAAACAGTGCCATTCTACATGAACAATTAGGCGATGCCTATAAAAAAGCAGGCGACCTTGAGAAAGCCGAAGCCTCCTACGATCAGTGGCTTAAGATCCGGCGGAAAGAGGTAAATAGCCGAAACAACTATTGGTACTATCGCGACCTTGCTGAGGAGCTGCTCAAGAAAGATCTCTACCGCGAAACAGCACTGGAGCTCGCCAAACGCGCGACACTCGGCACTACAGGTTCAAGTTACATTATGACGCTCGGACTGGCATATCTCGCCAATGAGCAGTATGAAGACGCATTGAAAACGTTAAAACGTAGTCTAAGCAATTCGACAAGTAGCAGCCTTGAACGCCAACTTCTCTCGCAGCTCACCCAAGTCGGCAGAAAAACGAAGGACAAGGCGGGTTTCGCTGAAATGTTGAACAAATTGGTAGATGCTACATCTAACAATCCGAATATGCAGCGAACCCTCAATCTTGGGCTGGCTGAATACTACCGTGAAAACGGCAAACCCGAGGCGGCAAAGGCGTACATTCAAAAGACCGGTTTCATCACCGAAAATGTCTGGTTGACGCTCGGTCCGTTTGACAATACCGCTGGCACTGGTTACGATACCGCTTACATTTCTGAAGACACAACGGAGATTGACACATCCGCAAAATACAACGGTATAGATGGGCAGATTAGTTGGCAAAAAAGTGAAGACGGGACATTGGACGGCTATATCAGTTTCGAGGAGGATGTCGATTGGGGTGTCGCCTACGCGTTCGCAACTGTTACCTCTCCAGATGAACGGGAAGTCCAATTCCGATTTGATAGTGATGACCAAGGAAAAATCTGGTTAAATGGTAAAGAGGTGTTCACACATAAGAGAACCCGTAGTGCAGAAATTGACAGGGACATTATTCCTGTGACGCTCAAGCCCGGCAAAAACAGTATCCTCGTCAAAGTATGCGAGGAAGAACTACATTGGGGATTCTATCTACGGATCACCGACACCGATGGGAAACCCTTTGACGATTTGATAATGAACGAACCAGAAGAGAATTAACCACACTGGACCTCGTTAGGAAATTAAGGAGATCCACACATGTTTGGACGAAAAAGACACACAATCGCTGTATATGTTCTGTGCCTGATAGTTTGCTCTTCGGGGTTCACCGCCATCACGCTTGCACAAAGCGAAACAGACGACGCAAAAATTATTGAACGCTATAAACTCATGCTGAGTCGCAAGCCGAAAGAGGGGAGCACGTTTGATCGACTCTATCAGTTTTACCTCGAAGGTCCTGGTGTAGATGCGATGATTGCCGATTATCAGGCAGCGGCAGCAGCTAAGCCTGACGCTCCGAATGTTCAACTTATCTTGGGGCATATATACAAACGGATCGGAAAAGATCCCGAAGCAATCAAAGCCTATCAACGCGCAGTTACACGCTCTCCAAACGATTATTACCCACATTTCGCACTCGGACACATGTATACAACGTTGCGTCGGTATGAAGAAGCAATCAACGCCTTGACAAAAGCGGCTGCGTTGTCAGATCAGACAGCATCCGGGACACCTGATGATCGGATTGCGATTTATAAAACACTTGGACGCGCCTATTTCCATCAGGACCGGGTGGATGACGCAATCATAACATGGACAAAAATCGCTGAATTGGATCCGCAGAACATTTTTGCCCGTATTGAACTCGCTGACCTCTTTCGTGAACAGGAACTGTATCCACAAGCCATCGCACAGCATGAAGCAATCATTGAGATTAAAAAAGGGGATCCCTATCGTGTCTGTCTCAGTCTGCGCGAAATTGGCAAAATTCACGAAGACACGGGTGATTATGCGGCAGCACAGGCGCGCTATGATGAGGCACTGGCGTTAACGGGTCCGGGCAATTGGCTCCGAAAAGACCTGCAACAACGCGTCATCGGCATTTACGCCGCCGATGCCAATTGGAAAGATTTAATCACGTACTACCAAAGCAAACTTGACGCAACCCCGAATGACCCCGAACTCATCGGCTTGCAGGCTGCGGCTTATGTTGAGAATCAGCAGCTTGATGCAGGTATTGCAGCGTATCGAAAAGGATTAGAACTCGCACCTACAGATACCGAATTACGGCTAAACTTGATTGCTGTGCTTCGCAGTATGGAGAAATTTGAAGACGCTGCAGCAGAATATGAGGTGCTCAGCGAACAACAGCCCGATGATTTTGGCATCTACCGCGAACTCGGCAAACTATACTTGCAACGCAAGGATAAGGATAAAGTAAAAGCAACCTATCAACGGATGATTGACCGCGACCCTGAAAACGCAAGCACATACCTTATTCTTGCCGAAATCTACGCTGGACATGAATGGATAGAAGATGCCGTCGCCTCTTATGAACAGGCTATTTCACTGGCACCTGACAACCTTGATTATATTGAATATTTCGGTGAATTTTACTTCCGTCAAGGGAGTCGAGAGCAGGCAATTGAGACATGGCATCGGATGGTTGCCGGTGAAAAGGGGATTGCCGAGAACTACGACCGTTTGGCACAACTGCTTGACACGAAAGACTTTGCGACTGAGGCACTCATGGCAAGTCGTAAGGCAGTGGCGTTGATGCCGGATGTGTATCGTTATCGCGAGGTGTTGGCGAGGCGACTCATGCAGGACGAGCAGTACGACGAAGCACTAACGGCGTACACAGAAGCGGTAAGATTCGCACCGAACGCATTTTTCGCAGAACAGATGGACGACCAGCGCATTGAAATCTATCGACGACAAGGGACACTTGCAGCTCAAATTGAGGTGGTCGAGATAGCACTTGAAGAACCGGGGATCTCTGATGCCGATCGCTTCGTGAATCAGAAGAAACTCGCTAAGATGTATCTGAAGTTGAAAAACACGCCTTACGCGCTTGAAATGCTTTTGAAAGCGAAAGCACTCCGACCTGATGATGTCCCTGTTAACCGATGGCTCGCGGAGATCTATGTCAAGCAAGGGAGGCGCGATGATGCGAATGCCCTCTACACGCATTTAGCAGACATTGACAAGGCAAATATCCGGGAATACTACACGAACATCGTGCGTATCCATCTACAGGTTATGGATTTAGAAACCGCTGAGACTGCAGCAAAGCAGATAATCGCACATAACCCGCGTAACCCGGAAGGCTATCAGCTGCTTGCACAAATCGCAGAACAATCTGGAAATTACGATAGTGCGATCAACAATCTCAAGCATGCGATTCGCCTGCGTCCCGATGCAACCGATATTCGCGTGGAACTCGCGGCTATTTACAAACTTTCAGATAAACCGCGACAAGCACTCACACAATACTGGCGGTGTTGGGAATTGAGCAACAGTGTGGGTGATAAACTTGCCTTCGTCAAACCGCTTTCTGAAGTATATTATGACTTGGGACACCGCAATGCGTTTGAGGAGAGATTGAAGCAGTTGTCGAAAACGGATGCGTCCAGTATAGCACCTGCCTTAGCATTAGCAGAGGTCTATCGGATGGAGGGTGACTTACCCAATGCGCGTTTCCAATTGGCGCAAGCATTAGACCGAGCGCGCGAAAATCCTGTATTATTGACACAATTGGTAAAAGTCAACCTTGACCTTGGTAATCACGAGGACGCGCTCACTTACCAACAGCAGCTTGTCAAGGTCCAGCCATATCCCCACCATCAGCAAAAACTCGGCGAGTTGTTATTCGATGCCGGACGTGAGCAGGAGGCAGTTCAGGCGTGGACGAACCTGCTACACACAAAAAATCAGACGTTTGAAGCAGAACTCAAACTCTCAGCTTTGCTCATCCGCCACGGATTACTGGATGAAGCACTTTTTACGCTGGCGCGCGCAGCCGAGAATACGCAAGATGCCAAAGCCATCTATCGGATTGGGGTAGCGTTGGTTGAAATGAACGAATTAGAACGCGCGCAGCCCTACTTCCAGCAAATCCTTGAGATGTCTGCGCCTTTCAGAAATGTCCAGAAAAACATAACGATAAGTCCCAATTACGCAACATCAGGAACCTCCGGTCTTAATACGAACAAATTCGATCTCGCGCGAAGTCTGGTCCACCAGATTCTGAGGTCACCATTTCGTATGAGAAATAGACCGCCGTGGATACCCACAAGTTTTGAAGAGGCGCAAGCTGGGGCACTCGTCCAATTGACGGCAATCGCGCAAAAGCAGGGAAAACTGGACGGACTGATGCGCCAATTTGAGGCGAAGGTTAACGCGAACCCAAAGGATATTCAGACGCTTGAGTTGTTAGCACAGCTCTACACATTGACCGATAACCCTGATAAAACAAGAAAAATTACCGAGCAGCTGCTTGCCGCTTCGCCGAATGATCCGGTATATCAAGCCATACGGCTGCACCAGACTATGCAGGACGACCTTAACTATAAAATATTCAAGAAACATCTCGATGAACTGACGGGACTGACACCCGCAGCAAAATATCGGTATATCGGACAATACGCTAAGGACCTGTATCGTCGCGGCAAAAAGGCGGATGCCGAAAAATTGTTGGACGAACTCAACAGTGTCCAAGTCCCCGATCTTAGTACCGGCGTTATGCTGGTCGATGTCCTCGTATTGATGGATAAGCTGGACGCAGCGGAGGAAGTCATTGCCCAATTTCCGATGCCGATTGCTTCGGCAGCTCCCGCCGGAACTTCAACGATAGGAACACCTTCGCTCGGACAGCAACGGCAGTACGTTAAGGTCTATCAAACCTTGGCGGAGGCTTACCTTCGTCAGGGGAAAATGGAGAAAGCGACTGCGTTCTTTTGGAGTTTTTTGGAACACACGCAACCGAACACCACAACGCCCCAACGCGTCGCGAAACTTGCATATTCTACGCCTTCCTACACCGGTTATACCTCGATGCAGGTAACCTATCCGTCGCCGACGATATACTACGATCAAGATCGGCTGGCGTATTTGCAGCAGATTTTTAATCAACTGTTGTTGGAAAATCAGCAAGAAGTGCTGTACGCCAAATTGCAGGCTGAGCTCAATTCTACAGAAGATAGAGCGCGTATCTATCCGGGGTTAGCGTTGAGTTACTGCTATTGGTGGGGTGGCGAACGTGGCAAATCACAAGAGATACTCTCCGAGTTGCAAAAGGAATTCTCGGATGACCTTACACTCAAAGTGAACACTATCTTTACTGCGATCCAAACCGGACAACACGAAACAGCAATGGCACTGCTTGAAGAGCTCGTTGAAGTGGAACCGAGGAACCGTCGTCAATATTATGACCTGATGCTACAAGTCGCTATGCGTACAGGTAACGATAGCAGCGTCCGTGACTTGGTAACAAAACTTTTGAACTCGTCGAGCAAAGTTCGAGAGCTTCACCAGTTCTCTGAGAAACTCTATGATGCCGGCTTTAAACAGTACGCTGTCGCTGTTGCCAAGAAAACAGTGGACTTAGCGATGGGTGAACGCGACCCGAATTTTTTAACGGACTTGAGCCAACATTTAGAACGACTCGGACAAGAACAGGCTGCTGAAAATGTAGCGGAACAAGCACTGCGTTTCGCCAACCAACGCGACCGGTACGGGCAGATGCTCTATTCTTGGAATTTTCGGAGCGCGACGCGATTAGCGAGCCGCTCCACAAAGGCACCCGACCGCGAGCGAAAACTTGTGGAAGCCGTGCGAAAGCATCCAGAATCACACCATGCCCATCGCAGGTTGGCGATTTTCTACGAAAGCACCGACCAACCTAAAAAAGCATCGGAGGCGTTTAAGGCATCCTTGGCACTGAGACCCAAGGACAGCATGACCCGATACCGATACGCTCAGATGTTACAGCGGACTGGACAGGCAAAAGATGCCGTTGATCAGTATATGGTGCTTCTCAAGGACAACCCAAATGTCCTTGGCTACAACTATTTGGAGGTAATAGGCACCTTCGTCCAAGCGGAAAAAATTGATGAACTCGTTTCACTGGCGAAGGAGATGATCGTGCCATCTGTCGGTCAAAATTTGGGGCAACAATTCGCGCGTAGCGTAGCAGAAGGGTGTGTCAGAAGCAACAACCCTAAAGCGGCAATCGAAATCTACGAGAAGTATATTGAAGTTTACCCAAACCAGACCAGCACGTATCGAGATCTCGCCTCCGCCTATATCGCCGCTGGAGAACGTGAAAGAGCAATCCAAATTCTGCGCGGCAGGTTAGCGACTGGAAGCACTGCGTCACAAGTAGAGACTGTATTAAAACTCACTGAACTTTATTGGGGTTCCAGTGAGTTAGAAGAGTTGACAACCGAATATACAGCAAAACTTGCTGAGAAGCCAGAGGATCCGGTACTGCTCTATCTCGTTGCTTCAATGAAAGTTGCAGCAGATAACTTTGAAGAGGCGAAACCGCTGATTAATCGACTCCTTAAAGTTCTACCTGCTGCACAGCGACTATCGTGGATGATCCTGCTCGCACAAGAATACCGAATCGCAGGAGATCGGGACTGGGAACGCCGTCTACTTGAAGCTGCTGTTGAGGGTGTTGATCCGAAGCCTTCCTCCAGGCTTTCGGAGACTTATCGGAAACTTGCTATGGTGTATGCGCATAAAGGAGAGAAAGAGAAAGCACAGAACACGCTTCGCAAGATGGGTGCGCTCCGTCTTTTTGATCGCAGTGTAAGTTATTGGGAGAGAGAGGCAGTTGCAAAGATATATGCGCAACACGATATGTTAGAAGATGCCGAAGCCTTGTGGACCGACCTTCTTAACGATTTTTCAGTCCAACGGTGGACCCGGAGAAGCGCAGAGCAACAGTTAAAGAAGATTAAACGCCGACGTGCCTTTTTGGCGTTGAAGAACCGAGTGACTTCAAAAGCGAAAGATGCACAACGCAAGCCAACTGCTGAGTAGATAGAAATATATGAGACACCAAACCCTTTCCTTATAGCCCAGTAAAAAAAATGCACCTTTTTCGCATCTAAAGCGCGTCACTATAAGTAAACTCGCAAACACTTAAATTCGTTCTTAAAAAGCAACAGAAACGCTCTAAAGTCTATCCCCTTTTTTTGACGCTGCCTATTGCCTTACGGAGGTATCCTTATGCCCAGACAAGAAAAATGCGTAATTACCGTGTGCAT
>JAAXHI010000510.1 GCA_012270875.1 Candidatus Poribacteria bacterium
GGATGGTTGTCGGAGGGAACCAGAAGTACGAGCGTACTGATTGGTTGTTCGTAGGTCTCTCTCTGTCCATCTCTGCAGATCAGCAAGGGTTGCCTTTCGAACCTTTCCATCCTCACTTCTGCTCGCATGCACTACTCTGCCCAATGGCCAATTGTTTCTGTGGGCTTGCTCGTCTTTCATCATCACGATGTCACCGTCTGCTAGGTTGCGGTGCTCCCGGTTCCACTTCGTCTTCAGTTGTAAGTTCTGGATGTATTCTCGTCTTCACCTCGTCCAAAACTGGTCCGCCAGGTATTGTACCTTTGTCCATCTCCGGCGAGCATAAACATCTCGTGACATGAACTTGCCTGGAAGGGGACCAAGTGAACGAATCTTCTGAGTCAGCAACATCGATGGTATTAGTGGGAGAGGTTCGTCTGTGTCGGATGGTATGGCTGTGATGAGACGGGAGTTAACTATGGCGGTAACCTCGGACATCAGGGTAACGAGTAGATCGTGGGTCAGTGTCTGTGCTCTTGTCTCTAATAGCATGGCGTTCAGGATGCGCCGAATTGTGCCTATTTGACGTTCCCAGACTCCGCCAAAATGGGACGCGTGCGGTAGATTGAATTGACATTCGCAGCCTTGTTCGGTTCGGTACTTCTCCACTGCCTGCTTATCCATTTCGGCTAAGGATTCATCCAACTCCGTCTTTGCTCGTACGAAATTGCTGCTTCTGTCGCATCTCAGCCTTAAGGCTGGTCCTCGTATGGAGAAGAACCGTCTTAGGGCACATATGAATGAACTGGCGTTCATCGTCTCCAGGAGCTCAACGTGGATCGCTCTACTGACCAAACATGTAAAAACTACACCCCAGCGTTTGTTAAGTGCTACTCCTCCTCTAGTCCTTCTTATCTGTACTGTCCAAGGCCCAAACACATCGAAGCCTACGTTGGTAAAAAGCGGTCCAATCTCTTCTCTGTCTGGAGGTAGGTCTGCCATCTTTTGCTCCAGCATAGGACGTAGTAACCTCCTGCACGTAAAACATGAGCCGATCAGGCTAGCGACAGCTCCGTGACCACTTACGAGCCAGTACCCGGCGTTTCGCAGGGCTCCATGGGTAATCTGACGTCCCTGGTGATATACTTGCTCGTGGTAATAGCGCAATATTTTCATCGACACGTGGTACCCTTTAAATAACAGCACAGGGTGCTTTTCTTTCGAACTCAAGTTGGTCTGACGAAGGCGGCGGCCTGCTCCCAGTATACCTGCATCCTCGACGTAGGGGTCTAGCTGGTACAGAGTCGACTTCTTCAGGGACTTCTTTCTCGCTTTGGCTTCGTTACGGCTGCTATCAT
>JAAXHI010000341.1 GCA_012270875.1 Candidatus Poribacteria bacterium
GAGACGGGTTCATCTGCGACGATGAGTTCAGGTTGGAGTGCTAACGCGCGGGCAATGCCGATACGTTGGCGCTGTCCACCGCTAAAGGCGTGTGGGTAGCGGCGAAGGTCCTGTGATTTTAAGCCGACAGATTCCAGCAATTCCACAATCCGATCTTGAAGTGCTGTCCCTTTCTCTGTCCGATTGACCCGCATCGGTTCTCCGACGATATCGGCTACTGTCATTCGTGGGTTGAGTGATGCGTGCGGGTCTTGGAAGATCATCTGGATACGTTTCCGAAAAGGTTGCATCTCGCGGTGCGTCAATTTCGCCAGATCTACCTGTTCTTCGCCGAAAGTGAAGCTCCCGCTTGTCGGTGGTATTAACCGGAGGAGACAGCGTCCGGCAGTCGTCTTTCCACAGCCGCTTTCTCCGACGAGACCGAGCGTTTCGCCGCGTTGCACGTCGAAACTGATTCCGTCCACGGCTTTGACATAGCCGATGGTGCGTTGGAGGATCCCTTTCTGGATTGGGAAGTATTTTCGGAGGTCGTTCACCTGAAGCAATTTCATTTTTTTTAAATATTCGGTTTCCGCTCGGTTTTCTCCGCCCCTTCCCAGTAACGGGTGGGGGGCCCTGTCGAAAACCGGTTTCTGCTGAGTCTATTGCGTATTTGGAACTTCATGATTTATATACATTTCTCAGTCTGTGTGGAGCCAGCATCGCACAGCGTGTCTGCTATTGCCCTCATTTCCATTGATTATTTCAAGTTCGGGCATCTGTTCACATTCTGGCATCCGTTCAGGACAGCGGGGTTGAAATGAACACCCCGTCGGCAGTGCCAACGGATGCGGTACTGTTCCCGGTATAGAGGGTAAGGTTTTTTGTACCGTTCTCCCGAGAACTGGGATAGATTTGAGCAATCCCTGTGTGTAAGGATGCAGTGGATTATAGAAGATGTCATCAACACTTCCTCTCTCAACAACACGTCCTGCGTACATGACAACGACTTCATCTGCAAGATCCGCGATAACACCGAGGTCATGCGTGATCAACATAATTGCCATCCCCATTTCCGCTTGGAGTTCCTGCATGAGCCCGAGTACCTGTGCTTGGATCGTCACATCAAGTGCGGTTGTGGGTTCGTCTGCGATGAGTAGTGCGGGTGTGCAGCAGAGTGCCATTGCGATCATGACGCGTTGGCGCATACCGCCGGAGAGTTGGTGTGGGTATTCATCAACGCGTTGTGTTGGTGCGGGGATACCGACACGTGCGAGCATCTCAATTGCCCGTTCGCGCGCAATGTTTTTATCGACCTGTTCGTGTAGGGCAACCGCTTCGGCAATCTGGTCTCCAACGGTATAAACTGGATTGAGCGAAGTCATCGGTTCTTGGAAAATGATGGCGATTTCGTTGCCGCGAATCTGGCGTATCAATTCGCTTTTCGGCGGTACTTGTGTGATGTCCAACGGTTCAGCATCGCCATTGCGATAGAACAGAATCTCACCAGCTTCAACCCTACCCGGTGATGGCACGAGTTGGAGGAGCGAGAGTCCGGTGATACTTTTCCCGCAACCACTTTCGCCGACAACACCTACGGTCTGTCCCCGTGCAATAGAGAAACTGACATCGTTCACAGCGTTTACGATGCCGTCGTCTGTAGGGAAAACTGTTTTTAATCCAGAAATTTCCAGAAGCGGTTTTTGGGATGTTTCTTGTGATGCAGCCATTCTCTTGTGTCACTTCGCTGGTATGCCAGATTTTAGCGTATTATACACAAAAGATGGTTATGTGTCAATCTTTTTTAGAGGTTATCACAGGGGCATTCAATTTTAAGAAATTATTGGGTTTCACGTCTTTTTTTAACGATCCGGTTCGGTTAGGAATGCAGATCGCATTTGGGTGAGTACACCGCAAAACCGAACCTACCGGGCCTGGGGGTAAAAATTCGATCGAAAAATGGACAATTGAATGACCCTGGAGGTTATCAGTAGTTGGTAGGCGAGGTTTCCAACTTCGGCAGCGGCGGAAAGGATAGCCGCATTTAAATAATGAAGGGCGAGGCAGGGAGACCTCGCCCAACATATTTGCATTTATGAGGTATGTGCTACAATTCCGTTTTAATGTGATTCCAAAATACGGTTAGTTTTTCACTTACCGTGTCTTGTAGGTAATTCGCAACGCTTGTTTCACCTGTCTGTCCGTTGGCATCTACAGCATCCGTATGCCATACTTTTGATGAAGTGCGCGTTGGATTAAAGAAACGGTTACGCTCACCCTCGACAGCAATTGCCGACTGCTGGGACATGCGCCTGTCCTCCGTTTCTGTTTCGGGGTCTTTAATCACCGCCCACGGGGACGTAGAAATTTTGATGTTATGCAGCATCGTCTTTTTCATTGCCACCAAGCCGGATTCGGGTTCCGGTGAGTTCGTAAAGAACGCGAATTTCATGATAAAACCGGAAGCGATGAGAAAGAAGAGCAGTGTAGTGGCGTTAACAACTTTCGGAGAGAGATCCAACCTCAATCGTTCGAGACACCACGCTAATGGATTCGCAAAGAATGCTAACTGCTGGCGTTGATGGAGTGTTCGGACGCGTTGCTGAATGTTCGCCACCAATTCTGGCGGCGGGGTCGGTTCGTCTGTGCTCTCGAGTACACTTGCAGTGTGCCATAACGCTTCATACTCGCGCTGACACTCTGGACAGGTTCGGAGATGCTCCAAAACAGCACGCCGTGACGCGCCATCAGAAACCTGATCCGTCGCTTCTGTATTTTCTTCTATTACCGCGTGAGGTAGATTGTTAAGAGCTTGTTCGCAATTCATTAGAGACACCCCCTTCTTAGAGATAATATTTGCTCAGCTTCCGCTTGAGATTCTTGAGTGCCTGATTCAAGCGTGAGGCGACTGTGCCTTCCGAACACGCCAAGATCTCCGCGATTTCCCGATACTTGAGGTGCTGCATGTAGTACAGCGTGACGACCTCGCGTTGCTTTGGTGGTAACTGATCAATAGCATCTTGAACCATCTCGCTCTGCTCAGTTTTAATCACCACACGCTCGGGCGAGTCGTTCTCAGTGGGACGACCTTGGATTTCCGCCTCTTTGGTGTAAGCGGTAAGCTTACGCTCATTCGATTGCGACTTACGAATATATTGCTGGCATGTGTTGATGCCGATACGATAGAGCCATGTCCCGAATTGCGACTGAAATTGGAACGTTTTAACGGACTTGTATGCCTCTAAAAATGTCTCCTGTGTCGCATCAGCGGCATCCTCGGAATTACCGAGCATCCTGTATGCCAGTCCATAAATCTTTGAGTGATGCCGATTGACGAGCTCGTTGAATGCTTCGGCATCGCCCTCTACTGTCTGGTGTACGTACACATCGTCAGGGATCATATCAAACTCACCTTGTCAGAATGTTGTCTGGTTTGTTGCATCCAATTTGATTTCCCTTCATTTTTTTAAGGTGATAAATAAAACGGGATTCTATCTATTTGTTGCATCCAAACCAATTTTTCTTTAATTTTTTTATTCCTACTGATTTTTTGGCGACCGCCACGCGTGGCAATGTCCAGCGAAGCGTTTTAAGGAACTACTTTTAATGATGATTGCTTGCGGACGGAGGACCGTGGCGTAGGATGTCAGCAGCGCGATTGTGTCGAGCAGCGAGTTATAGCCTGACATGCCAGACATATCGATGTAAATTTTACTGAACGGTTCGCCGAGATCAAGTGCTGCTTTAACATCGAAACCGTCAAGCACCTCAAAATGCAGTTCGGGGTGTCTCTCCCTCGCACGTTCAATACATTTCGGGCTGATGTCCGTGCCAACAACTTTCTTACAGTGGGGTGCGATCAGGGTTGTCGTCGTTCCCCATTCACAACCGATTTCTAATACAACATCGTCCGCGTTTACCCAGACCGGAATCGTTTCTCGATATTCTTTAACACCGCGGGTTGCGACGAAATTAGTGTGTCCATCAAATAATTGGTTTTGCGTCGCCATAACAGTCTATTTTCACAAATATTGGACGAAATCTAACGGCTAAAGGTTTACACCGTTTCACACGCCTCACAGACCAAAGCGAAACGTTTTGTACCGTTTGTCTCAAACTCAGTTTCGTAATCGTGGCTGACAGGGACGTTTGACGTGCCGCACCAATCGCAGCGTCCAGAAAAAGTATGCGCTTTCTGTCCTAACAGCATCTCTTTTTGGGCTTCAACTTTTCGGGTAGCAGCGATGAGGTCAAGTGCGCGTTGGCGTAACTTCGGATCGGTTTCCTCTTTAGCGATTTTTTCGAGGAGCGGTTGGAGTCTCGGATCGTT
>JAAXHI010000355.1 GCA_012270875.1 Candidatus Poribacteria bacterium
AGGAAGGATCTTCAAATCCTGACGTTCACTGACTGCTAACTGCTGATGGCTGAGCACTGATGAAGTGCTTCCAAGCGAGAGGGAACCTTCAAGGTCTCCTCTCGCATTGAATTGCACTGGTAAGATTAATTACAGATTCTACCTTAGCACCTATGGAAATTCTACTCCCAGTTTTCGACACACCTTTCGGATTTTGTTAATCGCGCCGCCGATCTGCTTCCCGTTCCGTGTAACACCAAAAAGATGTTGGCTCACAACACGGCGAGAAATGCCGAGGATACTCCCAATCTCTTCCTGCGTTTTGCCTTTATAGAAGTAGAGTTGGATACACTCGGTTTGACGTTCGGTTAACTCCTTCGCGATAATCTGACGAATCTGTTCCAAGACCGCCTGCCGTTTGGCACGACGCGCCTCCGTATATTCGTCATCAGGTGCTCGATACCAGAGATAGTCCTCGGTAGTGAGTTGGTCAAAAAAATCCGGTGGGACCGGAATCTCCCAAAAATCTGGATTAAATCTTGGCATAGATAGAGCAACTCCCTCAGTGTGAGACGAGTGTGCCTATGCCATTCTCAATCAAATTGTCGATAATGGACAGAGGCACCATCGCCCTGAACTGAATACGTTCAAAGTAGCATAGGCTGTTAGCCTGTGCATCTGAAATGTAGCGTGGCTTAAACTTACTCTTAATGACATGGTAGGTACCTCCTCTTTCTTATTTTTCTCTATGTTTGTAATTTGAAACGGTACAAGGGTGTCAATGACACTTCAACAATGACCACCTCTTGCAAACTGCTTTAATAGTATACGCAAAAACAAAAAATATGCCATAAAAATTTAGTTCAGTGACCAAAATAGCATACTTTATAAATACGTCAAAATGGGGGACAGAGGGGTTTAAACCCTCCGTCCCTTTCCAAAGAGTGCGACACTTAGTGTCACACCACAAAAGGGCGTAACACTAAGTGTCACACCTCCTCTGGTTTGCTAACATAACAATTTCCTCCTTTTTCTTTCTACCGCGATAAAGCGGTATTAAGATACCATCGCCATTAAAAAAAACGACAATGATTCGCTTAAACACATTTTCGGATGCACTTTTGCACATTTTTGTAAAAAAAAATGAAAAAATTATTTTTTCGGGTTGGAAAGTGATGCGGATCCCTTTGTAAGTATATCCAGTTCTTCACCGGTGCGTACATCATATATCCAAATACCAATTGAACTCAGAGCAGCAAGTCGATTACCGTCCGGAAAATAGACGAGATCCATTAAAATACCTTTCCCAAAACGTGCGATAGCTCCTTCAGGAAGATGCCATCGGGTGTAATCTTGTGCAGAACTGCTCGGTAAAAAGAAAGCAGCGGATAATAAGAAGATCAACATAGCATAAAAAAATCTTGTTGTTCTCATATCAATAATTTCCCTTTTCAAGGTACTACTGAGCCGGAATCTGGTTCATATCCCACAGAATAACCGTACCGTTATTCCCACTGGCAAGTGTTTGACCATCCGGACTGAACGCTATTGCTTCAATCCACCCCATATAACCGGTGAAAGTTCCTATATACTCGCCAGTAGTGGTATTCCACAATTCAATCGTCCGCGAACTTGCACTTGCAACTATTTGTCCATCAGGACTAAGGGCGATACCGTAAACAACGCCCCTTGCCTTTACGATATTATGTAGCAATTTCCCAGTGTGCACATCCCACAAACAGGGGTCGCTACCAGCACTGGCGAGCATCGTGCCATCTTGAGAAAATACGACAGCATTAACACCATCCGTATGCAGGGTCGTTTTGATTTTACCCGTGGGCATATCCCACAACCGAATCACCTTTTCGTCAGTTGCCACCGCAAGCGTTCGTCCATCAGGATTGAGCGCAATCGCCTTGACCCCGCTGCTTGGATCGGGTTCCGTTATATTTCCTGTGATCGTTTGCAGGAGATGTCCAGTGTTAATATACCACAAATTGATTGTATTGTCCCAACTCCCACTCACGAGAGACTTACCATCGGGTGTATAGGCGATAGAATGTACCCCTTCTGTATGCCCAGTGAGAGTCTTGAGGAGTTCGCCAGTGTGGACATCCCAAATACGGATTTTACCGTCCCGATTCCCACTCGCCAGTGTTCGACCATCTGGAGAATAAGTCATTGAAAGAAGGTCATCTGTATATCCAGCAAGCGTTTTGACAGGTTGTCCACTCTTTATATCTCGTAGGACAATTGTATTGTTCCCGCTACTCATTGCGAGTGTTTTGCCATCCGGTGAAAAAGCGAATGACCACCCGCTAAACGGTGCAGTAAAGGTTTTCAGGAGTTCACCGGTGCGAACATCCCAAAAGCATAGGGTCCCGTCGTATCCACTACTAACAAGGGTTTCTCCATCTGGTGAATACTTCAAAGCATCAACGTCGCGTGTATGCCCCTTAAAAATTTTTATCGTCTCGCCGGTGCGGACATCCCACATACGGATGGTCTTATCCGAGCTCCCACTCACAAGTGTCGCGCCATCCCGTGAATAGATCATAACACTGATACGGTCTGTATGCCCAATAAAGGTTTTCAGAAGTTGTCCAGTCCCCACATCCCAAATAAGAATTGTATGATCTTTCCAACCAACACTTGCGAGTGTCCGACTATCAGGAGCATACGTGATACTTGAGACTCTATCGGTGTGTCCTGTAATGGCTTTTAGGAGTTCTTCAGTCTCCACATCCCAAATAAGAATTGTATTATCCTTCCAACTGGTGCACGCCAACGTCTTTCCATCATTTGAATACGCGACCAGCCGGATCCAATCCGTGTGCCCCACGAAGGTCTGTTTCAAATCACCCGTGTTAACATCCCAGAGTCGAACTGTGGTGTCCCGACTGCCACCGGCGAGTCTCTCTCCAGTCGGACTGAACGCCAACGAGTAAATCCTGTCTTTGTGGCCCACAAGTAATTTATTGAGTTTATTAGTTTGTAGATCCCATAAGACGACTTCACTATCAGTTGCAGCAGCAAGCGTCCTGCCATCGGGGCTGAGAACCATGAGATTCCACGTCAATTTC
Organism: Candidatus Poribacteria bacterium; assembly: GCA_012270875.1. Taxonomy (GTDB): domain Bacteria; phylum Poribacteria; class WGA-4E; order WGA-4E; family WGA-3G; genus WGA-3G. Next base: position 3,063 of record JAAXHI010000355.1, read on the forward strand.
GTTCCTAAGTCCGTGAATAGCTCCAGTTCCTCGCCTGTCCGGACATCATATATCCAGAGACCGATGGCACTTGAAACAGCGATCCGATTCCCATCTGGCAGAAAGGCAAAATCGCCGATGCCCCCTTTCTCAAAGCGCACGATCGCTCCTTCGGGAAGATGCCATCGGGTGTAATCTTGTGCAGGACTGATTGGTAGAAAGATAACAGTGGTGAATAAAAGGATAAACGTAGCAGAAAATAATTGCGCCATTCTCATGATGGTGTCCTCTAAAACAAAGTTAAACAAGATGATTCTGTTTGGTTATCTATACACACTTTTGGATGCACTTTTGGAAGTAACAGCATTACACAACAGGTCAACAAAAAAATAAGGGACAGAGAGGCTTCCCTCTGTCCCTTTTCATGCTTATCAAAAAATACGAAAATTACTCCTCAGGCTCAAAGAACAATTTGAGTGGCGCACTTAACTGTGGCGTATCATCTTGCTCGTCTTCCACCTTATCGCCCATCCACTCGCTGCGTTCAATTCCCATCACGTAAGTCTGCTGCGTTGTATCGGTATAACTCAGGTACTGGAAACCAGCATTCTCAAAGCAGATGAGCGCGGGTCCGTTATCGGGTGATACCTGCAGCGTAACGTGCTCAGCATGGAGTTCTTCAAATGCGTATCGGACGGTTTCAATGAGTGTATCCGTGCCGTATCCGCGAGCGCGGTAATCGGGTCGTATGATGACGAATTTAATAGTAACCGTGTCCGCATCGTATTGGAGCAGCATAAATCCGATGAGGAGATGCGTGGTACGGATTTCAATAGCGAGTGCGTGCATCTCCGCGTTTGCGACCCAACGGTGCCAATCCTCCAGAAAGGTCTCAAACGACACCCGTGCTGAGTAGAGAAGATTCCGAATGCCGGGCCGGTTGATCCATCCCCAAATCTGGCGAAGTTCATTTTCCGTAGTATTCCGAAGGCGAATGCCGCCGCTGTAAAGGCGTTCCAGCTGCCGTAATTCGTTGCGTAACCCTTCTAATTGGGCAGAGTGCACGCCGATCTGCGCACCCGCAGTCCGAATCTTACGCTGATTCGGCTGATCCATGAATTTCGCCTGTTTGACTCTGTTCTGAAAGTATCCAAGTTTCCGTTCACTCCTCTCAATAATGCGTAACAAGTTGTTAATCGCATCCGACCACTTCTGAAGGTCAGCGTTTGCGTCGTCTCGGGTTTCGGTCTGTTCTTCTCTTATCTGTGTTTCGTTCATATCTCCCTTCCTTGAATCCAGAGATCCGTAGATAACTTTCATATCGGAGTGGATTGATATTATCCGTTTCAACTGCCCGTTTAACAGCACATGCCGGTTCGTGCTGGTGTGTACATGCCGCGAATTTGCACTCAGGGATATAAGGTCGCATCTCAGGGAAATAGATGTCTAAACCCTGTTCATCATCAATTTCGAGCAGCCCCAGTGTACGGATGCCGGGAGTATCCGCCACAAACCCACCAAACGCGAGCGGCATTAACATAACTTCCGTCGTTGTATGCCGACCTTTATGGATACGGTTGTCAACCTCACCCGTGCGCAATTGGAGTCCGGGTTGTAACGCATTGAGGAGAGAAGACTTCCCGACCCCCGATGAACCGACAATCGCGGAAATCTTATCCTGCATCGTTTCCCGTAATTCATCGACACCGAGATCTGTCATAATACTTGTATAAACCACTTTATAACCTAATTCTTCATATAATTTGAGTTCGCGCTGTACATTCTCCAATTTTGCCAAATCCATTTTGTTGATACAGATCACCGGTTCCACGTCTGACGCCTCTGCTGTAACAAGGAATCTATCAAGCATCCGTAGTTTAAGTGTCGGATGTCGGGCAGCAAAGATGATAAGTAGCAGCTCGAGATTCGCGACGATCACTTGCCGCCAACCGTCCATACGGGTACGACCGAACTGGGTTTCACGCGGGAGACATTCCTCAATGTACCCGTTGCTCTCCGTAGACACAGGTGTTGAAATGCGGACGCGATCGCCCACTGCGACTAAATCGACGTACGGCATCTCTTTCGTCTCGGCGAGCCGCTTCTTCTCATCCTCAATGAGATGGTGCCGCACGACGCAAGTATAACACGCTTTGTCAACTTGTACCTCGTATGCGCCACCTCTCGCTTTTATGACAATTCCTTCCATAGTTCGTCCCATCTGCAGAAGCACGTAATTTTTAAATAGACATCGAAATCAATCTGCATAACAGAAGGCGCGCGGTTAGACCCAACCAGAGTTCGTCATGAAACCGCGCACCTATCAAGGTATCACCTAATTACCGGGATTCCGCCAGACGATCCGTCCACGCGTGAGATCATACGGAGAAAGTTCAACGGTAACCTGGTCCCCGGGAAGCACCCAGATTTTGTGCTGCATCAGCTTACCAGCGAGGTACGCCACAACTTTGTGGTCGTTCTCTTCTAACTTTACATGAAACAGGTTACCCGGCAAGGACTCAAGTACGATCCCCTGCACACGGATACCGGTGTCTTTAGTGTCAACATTTTTAACAGATTCATGGACTTCGGGCGTTACGTTTTCATGTTTCATTTTTGTTTTCTCCTTTTTTTGATAACTGTTATTCTTTTTTACACTCTATTGGATGCACTTTACTAACGAATTGTTCGGAAAAAAAGTTGACATCAAGCCTCGAAAGTTGTAAAATACACAAGAAGGAGATACTATTTTCACTTTTTTATACAAGGAGAAACAGATAATGAGCCAAGCCTTACCTCTCGTAGCCTACCCTGATCTCGAAAACCAAGTCAACGCGATGGAGGAAGACGGGTACGCCTACCTTCCAAAGGTTATTGACGAGGCAGAACTCGCCGAGCTTCGCGATGCGATGGATCGACTTACTGCGAACCCTGACAGTTTCGATCGGCACAGCCTGCCTGAGAACGGCAGCGGTTTCCTCAATAAACATATCAATAACGCTTTCAATCGCGACCCTGTTTTTCTGTCGTATCTTGACAAATCTCCGGTCATTGAGTTAGCAGAAGCGGTTCACGGTGATGACTGCCACGTCATCGGCATGACTGCTTGGGTAACAGGTCCGGGTCGTCCCGATCAAGGCCTGCATATAGATTGGCTGCCGATCCCACTGCCCGCGGATATTTTGGAAGACCCACGCGTCAAGGTCCCGATCTTTATCACAACCGCCCACTACTATCTCGATAACCTCTACGAAGATCTCGGTCCAACAAAGTTCGTTCCGGGTAGCCATCTTTCCGGACGCCGTCCCGACGGTGAAACTGAATGGAAAGGTGCGCAGGAACAGAGTATCCTCTGTAATGGTGGCGATGTCGTGATTTTTCGGAGCGAGGTCTGGCACCGAGGCACCGCGAATCGGAGCGATCAGACCCGATACCTATTACAAGTGCATTACGCAAATCGGATGATCACGCAGAAATACCCACCCTATCTGAACCGGTTTCAGTTCGACGAAGCGATCTTGGAGCAAGCGACAGAACGTCAACAGCGTTTAATGGGTAACCACCGTCCCGGTGCCTACGATTGATCCCAAATTTCTCAGAGAACAATAACTGCCACCGAGGACAACAGTTGCCTTCAAACAAACCAGAAACTACCGGAACACCGCCCAGACCCAACGTTATCAGCGAGGAGCCGCACGGAAAAATCATTGCTCTCAGTCTGCTCCTCGCGTTTCTTTGGGGTGGGAATTCGCCTTCAATAAAAGTCGGTTTGCAAGATTTCCCACCGATGGCGTTGGCGTTCTTCCGCTTTGTGATTGGTCTTGTCGTCGTCGGGGGGTGGTCGCTGTTTCGCCGTGTCTCATTGGGTCTACGCCGCGGTGAATTTGCGCGATTGGTGCTGCTGACAGTGATTTTCATACTCCAAATTATCTGTTTGAACACCGGCACCGAACTCACAACAGCATCCCGCTCTACAATCTTTATTAACGTCTATCCCTTTTTCACGGCACTCTTCGCGCATTTCTGGATTCCCGGCGAACGCCTCTCTGTTCCGAAAACTTTAGGGATTATTGTCGCCTTCAGTGGTGTTTTCATAACCGTTGCCCCGAACCTCGGTGAAGGCGAAACGAGTATCCTCGGCGACATCCTTGTGCTCGTCAGTGGATGTTTCTTAGGGCTGCGCGTCGTCGTGACAAAACTCCTCGTTCAAGCCATCCACCCGTACCGACTTTTGGTCTGGTATCTAAGTTTGAGTCTCCCGTGTTATGCTGCAATGAGTCTGCTACTGGAGCGCTGTGAACCAATGCAGCTGACACTTGCCAGTGCAGTTGCGCTCCTTTACCAAGGCGGTGTTATTGCGGGTTATTGTTTCTTGGCGTGGACGGCTATACTTGAAAGATTCAGTGCGAGTAAACTGGTCG
>JAAXHI010000507.1:0-10061 GCA_012270875.1 Candidatus Poribacteria bacterium
ACTAAAAATGTTAGGGGTCGAATTTCAAGTGTTTGGCGTTCACCGAAACAGCGGACTTCTTCCATTGTGAATTGGGTAATGCTCATGTTGTCATCTCCGCTACAGTCATCGTTTAGTTCTGAGTTATAGTAGCATATCCAATGCGAAAACGTCAACGGGAATCTCGATAAATATAGGGCGGGTGTGTAAAGTTTTTGTCATGGCTTCCTTAATTTTTTCGATAGGACAGGTCTGTTTACATAGCACTCCGCTGGAGTGCGAGAGAGGGTCGCGTCTTTTTCTATAGATATGTTGCTCCGCTGGAGCGAAGAGACTTGTTGAAAGGTAAAGGGTTTCTCACGTCAGAAGCCTGATTTGCCTATAGGCACATCGGGATTCCTGGGGTATCAAGCAGCGGAGATGCTATGTCTTATCCACCTCTCACAGCAGAGGCTGCCAAAATATTTACACACCCGATCGTCTGTCTAGGGTTAAGGCGAAGGAAAAAAGGACTATGTAGGTCCAGTGGTGTTAAAAAGTGCATCTATTGGTAGGCACAAGGGCTGCATCTACAAACATGTATTGCTCAAAAGGGATGGGCTTGTAGTAGCGCAATTCATTGCGCTTTGCGTAAGTCCTGAATGTATTTCTAATCCGCTTCCAACGCTGTTCCCAAGTATCGCTGTAAAACCGGAGAGATATCCGTTTCTTCTTGACTTCGTTGCTGACGGAAACAACTGGCTAAATCTTTACAGAAAGTGAGTAGATTCTCTGGATCGTCGGCGTGCATCTCGTCAAACAGAAGTTTGTATTTGGCGATGGTTGTGTGTGGTGGGGTTGCGTTATCTATGATTTGTTGACTCTTGATCCGCCCGCGAATGCGCAGATCTTCACTGCACCATCCCAAATGGACAAGCACCCAATCCGTCATATACTGCGTTATGGCTTCAACGATCAGTTCGCCACCGGTGGAGACCTCTCCGCCGATCCAGCAGTGAAAAAGTTCGTGGGCAAAGAAATGGTATGCGAGATCCCGTTCTTGCTCGGTTTGTCCGTAGTTCGGCGGAAATTCACAAATGAATTTGACTTCTATGGCGTAATCTTGCGGAGAATGGACCTGTTTGTTTATCTCGGCGTGCGCGCCTAAACTATTCGACTCACAGACTCGATCTTCGACTTCAATAATGGTATCCAATCCGGGTCCCATGAGTCTTTCAAATTCCCGATGTGCTTGTTCCAATAGTTCAAGAATCGTCTCAGGTTTCCATGGACGGTCTGTTTCCGCTTTATAGGTGAAATGTTCTGAGGTCGCGCTTGCGACCCAGTTTGTATTGCGCATTCACAAATTCTCATCAATTTTCGGGCATTTTTTCGTTATTCATCACTCGGTTTATTTTATAGTAGATCCCGTAATTATTTGCCCACGCGGGGAACTTTAGGGATTGGGTAACCCAACCCCTACGATCGTGTCGTGTGAAGTTGTGTGTTCCGATGGCACAGGAGACCAACGGTTTCCTATGCTACAAGTGTAAACTTATTTTCGGAATCTACTATAAAGCCAATAGGTGCGGTCAGGAAACCGCATCTACAGCACTTAACTGGCGAATCACCCTAACGGGATTCAGGGTCAGAACTGTTGACTTTTAAATCCGTAAAGGGTTTTCCGTCCAGGTCGGTGATTCGTAGGTAGAATTCCCACTTTACTTCCTCATTGCAGACCTTGACGAGGATGCTATTTTCGCCGGACTTGAGCGTCACAGGAATCGTATAACGGTCAAGTCTGACGCTATGGGCACCTGTATTTGTGAATACTTCTTTGCCGTTTAGGAATACCTTCCCTTGGTCGTCGCTATCAAAACGGATTTGTGCCTCGCGTTCATCAGGCGAGGTAACGGTCACAAACGCATAAGCGACACGCCAATTGACATCCTGCCCAAGATCGATGAAGCCATTTAGGGTTTCATCGGTGCTTTTTTGCCAACTTATCTGTCCATCTACGCCGTCGTATTTCGCGGTCGTGTCAATCTGTGTTGCGTCTTCTGCGATGTACGCCGTGTCGTACCCGATGCCTTTGGTATTGTCAAAGGGTCCGAGGATTCGCCATGAATCTTCAGTGATAACACCCGTTTTTTGAACATAGGCTTCCGCTTTTTCTGGCATAGCGTTTTCACGGCAGAACTCCGCCAATTTAAGATTGACCGCCAACGCATCCGTTAGATTGTTAGGTGCAGTCTTCAGCAAGGTATCCAACATTTCGACGTAACGTCCTTTGTCCGTAGCGTTCTTACCGGCTGGAGAAATCCATGCGGATAACCAGCGTACAAACGCCTCCTGTTCCATAGTGTTTAGGCGTTGTTTGAGCTGCCCTAACGCCTCGTCATATCTGTCATTAGCGACATACGCCTGCGCCAAGGTTTCGGTGTAACTTGCCCCGGATCCCATTTGTGATGCGCGTTCGGCGTATTCCAATCCTTTTTCCGGCATGATCCCTTTGTCAAGAATCTGCCTTGCAAGATTGCGATAGCCAGCAGGACTTTGTCGCCGGTTCGCGTTTTTCTGTTGGATCGTTAGCCACTCGGTGTATGCCGCATCTGCTTTTTCAGTATCGCCTGCTGCTTTGTAGGCATCACCCAACAATTCAAGTAAAGAGACACTCGTCTCCATTTTCGGTCTTAATTTTTCAAGGACAGCAATTCCGTTATCCTTCTGATCTTTGTCGGCGTAAAGTTTCCAGATACTCCGGACGATGGCATCGTGTTCGCTATCTTCAAGGGAAGCATCTAATGCCTGACGATACACCGCTTCCGCTTCTGACAACCGATCTGCTTTCACGTGGGTTTGTGCCAACAAATCGTATAACTCATAAGAAGTCGGCTCAAGTTGAATTGCTTTTTCGTAGGCTATAGATGCCAGCGTCAACTGATCTACGTCTGCTACCGTTACGACCTGACGGGTATAAGGCTCCAGTTTAGCATCCCCGACGAGTTTACCGTCGCTTTTGTGAGGCGATGCGTCGGGGATATGCCCTTCCGTTTCCTCATCAAATTCCCAGTAGGCGACTAAGCCGGGTTCGTCTCCTTTCAACCGAGCGTTCATATTTGAATGAATTTCAGCCTCCGTTAGGGCGACATTCCAGACAGAAACCCGATCAATCTGCCCTACAAACGAGGCGTGCGTTGTTCTCTCCTCTTCATGTGAACCACCGATTCGGACTGGTAGATTGCTTTCATAAATGTTTGGATTCGTCCTAAAATCGTTGCTCCCTACCATAACACCATCAAGATATAGTTTGATGACATTTTTTGAAGTATCAACAACACCGGCGATGTGGTACCATTTGTTGAGTGAAATTGATCCTGTAGGTGAAAAGGTGAATTTTTCTGCTTCGCCACTGGGTGATGCAGCGAATTGAATCCGACCATCATTCCGTAGCCAGAGCGCGTAGCTGCGGTTGCTGATTTCGGGTGTCCGTTTGTCCCCTTTGTAAACAATCGGCGTATACCTGTTAGGGTATTCGGTCGGTTTAATCCATGCGGTTACGGTTACCTGTTGGGAGATATTGTTCAGCGCAGCACTATCCGTAACCTCCACGAAACTTCTGTCTCCAGCCAAACTTAGTGCTGTATCCTCAACAACTTCGTCCGTCTGACGCTGCTTTTGATAGAGATCGCCAATCTTTTTATGCCATTGTGCGTCATCAGGTTGGAGTTTGCTAATTTTTTCGTATTGTGTGATCGCTTCGTCAACCTTGTCGCTTAATTCGTAACTTTCAGCAAGTGCGAAGTGTGCATCAAGGTCATCCGGGTTTTCCACAACCTTCTGTAATTGCTCAGGGATCTGTTTTTCATAGAGTTTTCCTTCTGTGTAAGCTTGCTGTATCGCCTTTTCCGCGACTTCTCGTCTTTGGTCATAAGAAGCGAGATTTGCCATCTGTTTATAGGCATCAACGGCTTCCTCATACCGTTTCACGCCGAGGTAGCTCTTCCCAAGCATTTCATATAAATAGTCTGACAGCCCAGGAATCCCGCCACCCATCCGTGAACTTGCAGTCAGTGCGTCTTCAGCAAGTTTGATTGCTTGTTCGTGGAGTTCACCTTCGACACAGATAGACGCGAGCGACATCAGTAAAAAGAGATCGGATTGTGCGCGCAGGTTGGTTGAGCGTGCGACCTCTGCTTGGCTTAGCATCTCCGCTGCGAGTTCGGGTTGGTTGCTTTTTCGCAGGGCGCCAGCGGCGTAGTAAAAGCTCTTGAGGTTACTCGGTTGTGCTTTGCAGAGTGCCTGATACGTTTCTGCTGCTTTTTCATAGTTGCGTGCGTTCCGGTAAATTTCGGCAACCATTTCAAGAAAGGCGGGGTTGTTTGGATCTTTTTCCATTTTGTCCTTAAAAATGGTTTCCAGTTCATCAAGTTTTCCCTGATTTTTATAGGCAGTAATCAAGGTCTCGCGTGCCTTATCACCGCCTGACGTGATTTTGACACCGGACGGACTGGAGCTGATTGAAACACCCCCCATTGGACTTGATTGAGACTGGTTTTCATAGAGTTCCATTGCCAAGTCGTTTTCGCCGACCTGCACATACAATCTAAGGAGTTCGTTGGCGACGCTACTTCGGTGGTAACTTTGTGCTGTCATCTCCAAAGCCTTTTTATAAGCCGCAATTGCTTTATCAAATTCGCCGGCGTTACGATGGTCTTGTGCGCGTTCGCGTTGCATCTCAAAGGTTATCGTGCCTGCTTCTTCCGCCTGCTTTAGCATCTCTTCCAATTTGCCCTGACGCTTATAGACGGTCATAAGCTGCCGTTCAATACTCCGCCGTCTGAATTCTTCGGTGTATTGGATGGCTTCTTTGAACGCTTTTTCAGCGGCATCCAGATCATCTTTACGGAGATACAGTTGTCCTAATTGACGATAAGCCTCTCCATCACTGGGGTTGCGTTCAACGGCTTTTTTATATGCCGCAATGGCATCGTTGACGCGGTCTTCGGCAGTATAAAGTTTCGCGAGGCGCGTATAGTGAACACCGTTCTCTGTATCCGCCTCAATGTATTGCTGTGCGAGTTCAAGTGCTTCGGGGATTTTGTCAGCAGCTTGGTAGGCATCAACGAGTCCGTCTTGATACTTCGTGTTCTCAGGGTCTACGTCGAGCAAGTCATTCCAAGTATCTACCGCCTTATCGTGTTTCTTTTGGCGTGAATAGAGATTTGCGAGTTGTGCGCGTGATTCGAGGTCTTCCGGCATCACCTCTGCGAGTTTCTCGTAAATTTCTACTGCCTTTTTGACCTGGTTCTGTTGGACGTATTGTTGTGCCAACGTTCTCTGCATCCCGACATCAAATTTTTCCGTTTTTTCAGGCGTACGGGTTGTCTTTGCCAATCCATCACGTCGCTGCTTGATTTGCATCAGTTGTCGTTGCGCCTGTTCACGGGTCCACTGTTGCGTTGAGAAGTCATTGACGATTTCGGTAAAGAGAGCCTCAGCATCGTCCCACATTTCGTGTTGCATATATGCATTGGCGATTTGCTCTTTTTCATACACGCCACGCCCCTGAAGGAGGCGGAGCGTTCCCATCTTACGGAACGTATCTTGCGCCTTCTCTTTCTCACCCTTTTTGGCGTAAGCGGTGCCAAGTTTTTGATAGGTTTCTGTAAGATGCTGTGTATCTTGATGATTGGTTTTCGCGATTGTAGATTCAAGCAAACGGAGTTCACGGGCTCTGTCATTCGCGTCTCGGTAAGCATCGGCGAGATTGTTTAACCAGTGTGTGTCCACAAGCGTTGAATCATCAAGGAGTTTGTCAACGAGCGCGTCTGACCCTTCGAGGTCGTCCGCTGCAATCTTCATAGAAGCGACGAGATAGATGAGCAGCGAGTCGTCGGATTTTTCATTGAGTTTGGCTTCATATTCGGTTAGCAATTCGTCTATCCGCTCTGATGCTTTGTAGAACTCAGTGAGTTTTGATACAATATCGACCTGTACGTGTGGGGATCGCGAGCGTGCTGTGTCTTTTGCGTCGAGTTTTTCGCGCAGGAATTGGATCGCTTTGTCCCGATCACCTGAGGCGACATAAGCGGAAGCCAATGCGGTATAGGCAGAGGTGTCGTTTGGCTGGACGGCAAGAATTTTTTCGTAGAGTTCAATGGCGGCTTTAGGGTTATTGTTTTCGAGGGACTGACGTGCCACGCTTTCTGCGAAAAAGTTGCCGTAATTCATTCCGACAGATGGCACGATCATATCTTTTGCGAGCGAAACGAGTTCATCAACTTTGCCTGCGCTGAAGAAAGTCTCCAGGACCTGATAATAGTTGTAGCCGAGCGCGTTTGGATTCTCCTTGAGGAGTATGAGGTATTGCGCTGCGGCTTCCTTCGCCTTGCCGCGCCGCTCTAACATCTGTGCGTATCGCTGTCGTGTCATGCTGTCCTTGGGACGTAGTGTGAGTGCTGCCTCGTATGCTTCGGACGCTTTTTGCACCTGATTTGTCTGTTCATAGAACGTTGCCAATTTGAGGCGCGCCTGAAATGAATTAGGGTCCTTCAGGGTAGCAGCAACCAGCTGCGGTTCACGTTCTCGCAATCCTTTTGCCCGTCCGGCGGTCTGTACGGCGCGTCGCAGGTCCCATGAATATAGTGTGTGTCCGTGTCGGTCGCGCTGGTTGACGAACTGCATTGCGCGTGCTGCGATCCGTGCGGCATCCTGCCCGCGTCCTAAGTCATCCAAATGTTGGCTTAAATCTACAAGGAAGTTCGGATCACGTTCACCTGTTGCCAGAGTCATGGCTTTTTTGGCAATAGCGATTGCGTGTTGCGTGAGTCCGTTCTGTTGGAGTATTTGCGAGAATTGATAAAGTTCACGCGCCCCACTCGGTGAGTTGAGCACCTTCGTCACCAAATCGCGGACAGCAATCGTATCGCCTGTCTGTACTGCGAGTTGGAGTGTGAGTTCATGGTACTGTTTTCGGTTTCTTGGGTCCGCCTCAGCGAGTCCTGTAATTAATTTGAATGCTGCGGCGTGTTGCCCTGCTTGGATAGCGGCGAAAATCGTGTTGAGTTTAAGGGTGAGGTCTTCAGGAAATTCCTTTTGAAGCGCGGCGAGTACCGCTTGTGCCTCGTCGCGCTGCCCTGCCCACCAATAGCAATAACTGAGTGCCAAACTTGGATAGATGCGGTCTCTCCCTGTCGTACTCTCCAATTCAGCCTGCAATTTTTTGTAGAGTGCTTCCTGTTGATTGCGTGCCCATAGTTGGCTGAAAACCCGCTGGAGGAACTGTAAACGGTTTTGGTCGTAGTAAGTCGTTGGCGATGGGTAGTTTGTCTGTAGCGATGTGTAACCGGAGAAGGAGCGATTTGCGTACGCTAAGGTTGCGACGCGCCTCGCGTTTGTCGCTTCCGGTTTGGTTCGTTCAAAGAATCTCCAGAAGAGCGCAATTCCTTTGTCCGTCTGTCCTTCACGAATATAGGCAGTGGCGAGATTTTGATAAATATCCCGAAACTGCCGCCATTGTTGTGATGCGGAGGGGTTGGGTAACCCAAACCCTACACTGCTTGCGGGCAGTTGTGTGCGCTGTGCTGACTGATGTTGCGGCGTTGAAAGCCCTGGTACCGGAATCTGTGTAAGGACTCTCTCGGCAGCGTCTGTTTTTCCCATCCGTGCGAGCGTAGTGACAATCGTCGCGCCGGTGTTGAGGTCAGACACTTCTGCATCTACAAGTTCTACTACCAGTTTCTCGGTATCTTCTTTCCGTCCTTGCCGATAGAAGTTGCTTGCATATCGTGCGACATACCAGAGCCGTGCGTCAGGTGCTAAAGCGGTGATTTCATCAAGATATTTTTTCAGCGTTTCGTAACTGATACCTTGTCCCATGAGTCGGGTCAGGCGCGTTCCTTGATAGACGGGATCGTTGGGTGATGCGGCAATTAGCCGTTCCAGTGTTTCATTGGTCTTGTCGGTATTTCCGGTTAAGATATAGATTTGTGCTAACGTTTCGAGGACTTTTATATTTTTGGGATCGGCATCAGCCTGTGCTTCAAATTGGTTGATGCGTTCCGCCAATTTTCGTTGCTGTTGTGCGATGGTTGTTATCTGTACGAGCGCGCCGGCTTGTGCCTCATGAAAGTCTCTCGGTATCCACTGGATCTGCCGCCCACCGTGAATTTGAAATGCGGATCGCTGAATTCGTGAGGTGAGGGTTCGCGGTAGTTCAAATCTATCTGTCCTGATTCCGGGGGGTACCGATGTTGTGCGAGGTGCGCTTGTGATTAGGTTCTGTGTTGGATTCTGCGTTGGTTCGGGCATGTCAAGCACCTTTTGAAAAAGTGGGGATGCTCGATCAAATTCGTTCATTTCGACCAATGCGTCCCCCAACTGATAGAGTTGAATATGCGCGTTTGTGCCTGTTACCTTTTCCGCTGCACGGTCAAGGACAGAAATTGCTTCATCCAACAATGCATGCTGAATCAGTAAAGCAGCGAGTTTAATCTCTGCGTCAAAGGGTTGGTTTTTGGTATGAAGGAGTTTCGTCCACGCCTGAATCGCTTCTTGTTCCCGTCCGAGATCAAACAATAACTCTCCGAGTCGTTGCCGGTGGTTGGGGTCGGGTTGTGCCTTGACAAGTCGCTGTTGATAGGTGAGCGCGTCTTGGGTATCACCGAGGTCAAGGTTGATTTTGACGAGTTGCGCCAAGAGGTCCGGGTTTTCGCGATCTCGATCTAATGCCCGTGCCAGTTGGAAGCGAGCGTTAGGTAAGTCGCCTTCCATTTGATAGAGTTGTGCTAATGCGATGACGGGACCTACATTAGATGTGTCCGTTTTCGACATTTGCTTCAACTTTTCTTCCAACTCGCCGCGCCGTCCCAAGTCGTAATATACCTCAGAAAGGGGTTTGACAAAAGTGAGTTTGTCGCTAACGGTTCCGCTCAATTCCCAAGACCGCCAGTACTGTTCAAGTGCCTGTCGGGGGTTCCCTGAAAGTTTGTAAATTTCAGCGAGTTCGGAACGGATGTTGGTGGCTTCCGGTCGCAGACGAATCGCCTGTTTGAAGCTGTCAATAGCGGTCTGATAATCCGCGGCTTGTGTCGCTATCTGAGCAAGCATCTGATGTCCTTCCGGGTTGCGGGGACTGTGTGCGATTGCTCGCTTCGCTGCCTCCGTTGCGGCATCAAAATCCATGACTTCGAGATGAGAACGTGCGATGTTTGTGTAATACTCGCGGGCATTCGCGCTATCGACTTCAATCAGATAGGTGTAGATAGCGTTAGCGTTATCCCGTCGTCCCTGCAAGGTATAGACTTCGGCGATCCAACGGTTAACAATTACGTCATCGGGTTGGAGGTTTTTCGCTTTTAAAAGGATTTCAAGGGCATAGGTGGTATTGCCTAACTTGAGGTACATCTTAGCAAGCTGCTTGTGTTGGGCAAAGGCATCAGCAAGAATGGCTTTCGGCTTTCGGCTTTCGGCTTTCGGTAAAGAGGTTTCTGATTCATCCACATCCTCTTGCCGACGGCTGACTGCCGACGGCTGATGGCTATTCCGTTCAAGTTCGGTTTCCAAGGCATTAATTTTCTCAATAAGTGTCCCTTGCCGTCGGTAGATTTCGATGCGTTGGTTGTCCATCTGTTCAGCGAAAAATTCGTTCGGCGCGAGTTTCGCGGCTTCAGTGTATTCGGTTAAGGCTTCGTCGTAATCTTTATTCGCCAAGAGTCGTTTTGCCAGTGCCTCACGATAGCGGTAGACATCGGATGCTAACTCGACTGCCTTTCGACTTGCGGCAATGGCTTCAGGTTGACTGTTTAGCACCCGTGCTTTGCTATCAAGCAGCTTCGCGAGGCGGTCATAGTTTTCAGCCACCGCTTTATCACCGGCGACCATCTGATTCCATGTTTCTAAAGCCTTCTCACGATCGCCTTGACGGAAATAGAATTCACCGAAATACTCAATATAATCAAGATTACTGGGCGCAAGCGAAACCGCTTTTTGATACGCAGCAACAGCGTCTTCTGTCCATTCATGTCCGGCGTAAATTTCGGCAAGGATGAGGTGTGTGCTTGCATTGTCGGGGTCGCGTTGGAGCATCCGTTGATAGGTTG
>JAAXHI010000507.1:10081-13781 GCA_012270875.1 Candidatus Poribacteria bacterium
TGTTGTTCGCTCAGGGATTCGTAAGCTGCGGCTGCTTCCTCAAACTTTTCAGTATTACGGAGTGCGGCGATTAGGTTCAAGCGGAGTGCAGTATCTGTCGGTGCGAGTTCAAGTGCATTTTGATAGGCAGTGATCCCTTCGTCTGACTGCTGGTTTTCGACATAAGCCTCAGCGAGCAAACCGATTAATTCCGGGTCGTTTGGTGTATTTTCGAGTTTTTCTTTATAGTGTGTGATTAAACCCTCCCAGTTCCCATCAGCGGCGTAAATCCCGATGATGCGGTGTTGGAGGTCCTTGCGGAGCCAGTTTCCGGGTGCCGTCAACGCCAATGCGGCTTCGTAGGTTTGAATGGCTGCTTCATAATCGCTTTTTTCCTCGTGGATATTCCCGATTTCCCGACGACTCAGGCAGACGCGATACGGGTCGTCGGCTTTAAGTGCGATAATCGCTTCATGTTGCGCTATTGCCTGCTCGTAGAGTTGCTGTTCTCGGAAAAGGTCGGCGAGTTCAATACGAGAAAAGATGTTTTCTGGGTCGAATTGAGAGATTTTTGTCCATGCCGCGATTGCTTCGTCTACGCGGTCTCGACTGAAATAGGCGCGTCCGAGTGCCTTGTAAATCGCCATCAGTTCTTCGGGAGAGGCAGCCTGCGTCTCTTCTGATAGTTCTGCGGCTTTCGTCAATTCACGGATCGCGTCCTCATGTTGCCGCAAAGTTGCGTACATCTGTCCCAATGCGAAACGCGGATAATAACCGTTTGGTGTGAGTTCAACGGCGCGTTGATATGCGGTAAGCGTCTCGGTGTCTTTTCCGAGGCGTTTGTGGATATGTCCCAAGATGAGTTGGAGGTTTGAATCGTTGGGTTTGGCTTCTGCTTCTGCCTGATAATCGGCGATCATGGCATCTAAGCCATCACCTTCGAGATAGAGATGGTAGAGTCGGTCGAACGTACTGCCTTCTTTTGGGTTGCGATTGAGCATCAATTTGTAGCGTTCGACAACTTTTTCGTCTTGAGCAGGGGTGATTGCAGGAAAGTAGAGGGTGCAGGATAGCAGATAGAATACACACGCGGCGATTAAGCATTTTTCTCTTGCGAACATGAAGATCTCCTTGAGGAAATGTTTGGCGTTGAAAAGCCCAAAATTTTTGAGGCTTTTAAATCAATTTCCAAAGACAGATAACGAATTTAAATATTTGTGGGTTTACCTATAGTGACGCACTTTAAGTGGGAAAAAGGTGCATTATTTTTTGCGAAAGTGGTTTCAACGAGACTCGCTAAAAACTTCCATCCCCGCGGAGCCGTCTGCGATCTTGCGGATTTGTTTCTCGAAACCGGGTGGGGAGAGCGTCCATGTAATCCAGAGCGGTTCGTCGCCTGTGTTGACGAAACGGTGTTCAACATTCGGAGGGAGATAGATAACTGTCCCGGGTTTCAGATCAGCGACTTCGTCACCGACGAAGGCTTTGCCTTGCCCGCCGTAGACGAAAATAATTTCTTCGGCTTCGCTGTGGGAATGGAGCGGAATCTCGCTATTCGGATCAATTTCTTCCAATCCCATTGAGAAGTGTTCGGTACTCGTGGTCTTCGGTTCGATGAGTGTGTAGAGTGTCCGTGGGGCTTCACCTTCAATACGGACGACTTCGGCATCTTCTTTGTGGTAGATATGTTTCATCTTTTCCTCCAAAATTAAGTTTTACTTGAGTCGGATAAGGTTGGTAGTAATTCAGGTATTTGATTCAAGTTCGTAATCTGAGCATCCGGTGTAACTTGACCCGCTGCATCATTTCCAGAACGGTTCAGCCAAATTCCTTTGAGTCCAGCCCGTTGTGCGCCCAAGATGTCCCGTGTCAAACTGTCGCCAACCATCACCGTCTCGGATGGAGAAGCAGCGAGCGCGTCAAGTGCCATCTTGAAGATCCGGCAATCCGGTTTTCCGATACCTACTTCCCCTGAAATTAGGATTGTGTCGAAGTATTGTGCCAAATTAGCACCTTGAATCTTCTCATGCTGTAGGTCGGGCGCGCCATTGGTGACGAGTGCTAATTGATAGATCTCGCGTAGATTTGTTAGACTGTTTTTAACATCAAAAAAGAGAACATGCCGCGCACGCCGCTCTAACAAAAAAGTGGCGGATAACTGATCGGCGAAGGACGAATCACTCACGCCATAGTCAGTAAGCGCACGGTACCATGCTTCACGTCTATAGATAGGAGCCCATGCGCGGAGACGCTTTAGATTTGGGTCATTACCGAGAAAACGCGCCCACAACCCTTCCCACGAACTGATACCGATAGCACGGCAGTAGGTAATGGTTGCTGATGCACGCCATAGCTGCTGGGCATGGTGTCGGACTGATTGGTGAAGTGCCTCTGGGTCAATACCGTACTTCTCATGTGCATGCTCACATGTTGCCAGAAAGGCTGCATCTGCAGTGGCACCTTCTACAATAAGTGTATCGTCAAGATCAAAGAGGATACTCCTGATTGCCATAGATGACACCTCTCACAGAAATCGTATGTTTAACGCAAGTTCAGCATAAGCATATAGTTGAAAACCCGCTCTATTCTCACACGGACGGTGTTGAATTGTTGGGTTTCGCTATATTTATTTCTATCAACGGTTTCCTGAAAAGCAGGCTTTTTTGGTAGAACGAGGGTTCTTGGTCGTTTACCGCTCAACCCAACCTACGGGAATCATTCATTTTTTATTATCAAGCTCACGTTATGTTTAAACGAGCCAGTAGGAATATAGGCTTGCGTTTCTGAGTTGGAATCGGAGTCGGACCTCTTTCCCTTTAAGTGTCTCTAACGAGTGATTAAATTCAATCTCTATATCCAATTGATTGCCAACAATTTGCTGAGAGGTATAATTCTCCAAAGGTGTTCCAACATCATCGGTAATCGCGACGGTGACGTAGCCTTGACTCGCATCAACGTTGAGGTGTAATTCTCCACCATCAAGTATCAACGGTTTTGTCAGCATGCGTCCTTCGGTTTCACCGGCATCCAGTGAGACGAATCCGTCGCGTCGTAAGGTCGCCAAGCCGAGCATGGATTTGTGTTTGCGTTCGACCTGTTTGAATTTTCTGCCGGTATGCGGTCCGTTCACGCCGCCGTAGTAGAAATAGATTTGGTCGTTATGTGTGATGAAATTCTGACTAATCCGCGTCATGCCGTCTTCCCAACTGCCCGGCTCGCCAAGTGTTAGGAAAGTTTGACGATCCAGAACGCGTTGCCAGTTGATCCCGTCCCGGCTCATTGCGAGTGATGTGTCAATCGTGCCGTCAACGCCTTCGCGGTAGACCCAAATCATACCGAGATAGATGCCTTCGTAGATGTTGATCGGCATCCCGTAAATCTGTGTGCCTTCTTCATCAACTGCGTCGCATTCAAACACGCGTTCGGGTTGGCTGAAGTTAATTGCGTCGGGACTCTCGGCGCGTGCGGTTTTGCGTCCGCCTGCCCCGAATCGTCCGAAGACAACGTATTTCTGTATCTTTGGATCCCACACTAAGGATTGGGTTGTGTCGCTATCAATCGGAATAACGGGATTGGTTTCGCAGTCTGTCCAGTGAACACCTTCCGGTGAAAAAGACATCCACATACCGTCTCCTTCACCGCGTCCCCAGATTGTGCGTCCTTCGTATTCAACAAAGGTATCAATGCCGCCGTGTTCCCAATAAAAGGCTTTGTAGCGGCG
>JAAXHI010000507.1:13897-14133 GCA_012270875.1 Candidatus Poribacteria bacterium
TTGCCGAGTGCGTTGCGTTGACGGATTTGTACCATGCCGTCCACGTAAGGACCTGTGAGATACCACATTTTGAAGAGCGCATCCTGTGGGTCGTAGAGGACAGTGCCGTAGAGCGATGCGACGCTTTCCCACGGGTTCTCGCCGCGCAGCACAGGGTTATCGGGATGCCGTTGGGGGTGGTGCATCCGGCGATACAATCCTTCGATTCGGGTGATGTGGTGTAGGTCGAGGAAAAG
>JAAXHI010000507.1:14138-15371 GCA_012270875.1 Candidatus Poribacteria bacterium
TGTCGGGAGTGGGCGGACTTCTTGATAGGCTTGAAAGAAAATTGTCTGTTCATCTTCACTGAAATGGCGTGAAAGCGTCAGAATATCTGAGAGATAATAACCGAATCCGAACTCCATCACGTCAACTGGACAAGGTTGTCCGTCCGAGATAATGATATTATGGGGTTCCAGATCGGAGTGAATCAGTCCAAAAACGTCTCGTTCTTCACCGTGTTCTGTGACAAACTGTGAGAAACGCGAAGAGAGCGTGGAAAGTTTTGCGACTTCCTCTGCTGAAGTGTCCTCATCACTTCCAATTGCTGCTTCAACTTTCGCGGTAATCCAGTCTATGTCGTATCGGGGACGGGTGAACCCGTCTGGTAATTCTAAGGTTTCCGACACGGCGTGCATGCGACCTACCATGGTCCCAAGACTGCGAATCAGTTCTGGTGTTTTTTCTGCTGCGGAGAGGCCGTGAAGCGTCTCGCCCGGAATCCAATTGTATACAGTCGCGTAGCGCGGCGGTAGGTTATTTGGAGAGATAGATTGAATCATTTCGCCATCACGTCCTGGCACGGGGGAGAGGGTTTTGATGCGTGCTTTGTTCCAAAGTGCTTGTAACCAATAGATTTCGGATCGGATTTTATCGATAGCGGTTCCAGCCTGATAGATTCTCAGTGTGAATTGCGCATTCTCAGTGTGCAAGAAAAACAACATATTCGCAAAATCAAAGCCGATACCGCTAATTCGGAATGAAACGTTGTTGAATGCATACGACATAACAGCCGATTTTGCATAGTGCCAATCGGTGATCATGTATTGTAAAATGTTGCTGTTATAAACTATCAAAATCCCGTTGTCACAAGCGTGTCGTGTCGATTCGGAGATAAACATGCGTTGTTCATCGTTGAGCGGATCAAGGAAGTCAAGGATGGCAGGATCAATCTGTGGGTGCGGGTCAGAAATTGCTTCGAGCCAATGCTGTCTGCATTTATCATGACAGTCGATTCGGTAGACGGGTAGCGCGGGGTCTCGGTACCAATCCGGCGAATTTTCGATAGCGTATTCAACCTGGGTGCCACAAAATGGACACGGCATTTTCTCTGCCATGGTGGTACTTCTCCTTCATCGGGGTCGGAAACCGCTCTTACGAAAGATTATAGTAAAACCTATAATGAATTGGGCACTTTCAAACAGTGTGAATGCCTGTTATAGGGATTCACACTGGCACAAACTGGAAGTTTTGCGGCGTAC
>JAAXHI010000591.1:0-1802 GCA_012270875.1 Candidatus Poribacteria bacterium
ATAATATTGTCCAAACTTTAGTAAGTTAATAGTTATAAGTTAAGAGCGTTCTTGTGGCAGTTGCGGTTACTGTTCAAGCAACAGGAACCCTCTTTAACTAAAAACTAATAACCAATAACTTATAACTATTAAGAGACAAAACCACCCATCCTAAAAATGCGTAGGATGAGTTCCTCAAAGGGTGATTCTGTTGTCGTCCGGACGAGACTGATTTCGCGTTGCGTGCAATATAAATCCATGTCGTCGCAATATTTTTGGAACAGTGCTTGATACCGTTTGAGATGGTTTTCGTTAATCGTAACCTGACGGAGTTGGTTTGTTTCGACATCAACGAGGTGGTAGTCACCAAGCAGATCGGGTGCGACTTCCTTCTGATCAACGATATGGATCACAAAGAGTTCGTGCTTTTGAAACTTCAACACATTTAATCCTTGCGTAAACCCGCTCGGATCAAAGAGATCGGATATGAGGACGACAAGCCCGCGGCGTTTCGTCGTATGAACGAAGTTATGAAACGCATTCTCCAAATCTGTTTCGCCATTTCCGTTAATCTGATCAAGAAAATCGAGCACCGTAAAGATTTTTCCCTTACCGCGCTCCGTCGGGAGTCGGTTCACGCCGGTGTTGTTGAAGGAGGTGATGCTTATCCGATCAAGGTTGGATAAACCGATGTAGGCGAGCGCGGCAGCAACACGCTTGGCATAAATCAATTTTGGCAATTCACCGCCATAGGTCATTGACTGGCTGGCATCAACAAGGAAATAGATGTGCAAGTCTTCACGTTCTTCGTAGAGTTTTAACAGGAGTTCATCTAAGCGCGCGAAAGCGTTCCAATCAATATAGCGAAAATCGTCGCCTGGCGTATAGTTACGGTAATCAGCGAATTCGACGCTAACACCGCGGCGTGTAGTACGGCGTTCCGCTTTGATACGTCCGGCAAAAATCTTCTTAGAGACGATGTAGAGGTATTCAAGTTTCTTGAGGAATTCGCTGTCAAAGGCGGATTGTGTGTCATTCATCTTTTTTAAATATTGGGTTTTCGCGAAGAAGTAAAGAAGTTACCAGTAACCAGTCACCAGAAGGAAAGCCTCTTATGGAACGTTTCCCTCTTAACTGGAAACTGGAAACGGATATTCCAGACATTAAATTTCTTCGAGCAGATGCTGGATGATGTGGTCTGGGTCAATTCCCTCCGCCTCACCTTCAAAGCTAAGGATAAGACGATGCCGCAGGCTTGGCAGTGCGATGGCTTGAATGTCCTCACGAGCGACATTGTACCTACCATCAAGGATAGCCCGAACTTTCCCACCAAGAATCAACGCTTGCGCGCCACGCGGACTCGAACCGTACCGAACATACTGCTTCGTGAGTTCCGGCGCGTCCTCTGCTTCGGGGTGCGTCCCCAGAACAAGTCGCAAGGCATATCTACGCACGTCTTCAGCGATGAGGATATCCCGGACGATCTGTTCGAGTGCGTTAATCTGTGCGCCATCACAGACCTTATCAACGGATGGCATCTCACGCCGCGTTGTACGTTCCATAACGAGGTCAAGTTCGTCAAGACTCGGATATTCGACTTTGAGTTTGAAAAAGAACCGATCCAGTTGCGCTTCGGGTAGCGGATAGGTGCCTTCCATCTCTAACGGGTTCTGCGTCGCCATGACGAAGAAAGGCAACTCGAGCTTCCGCTGCTGTCCGGCAACGGTCACAGATTTTTCCTGCATCGCCTCTAACAAGGCGGACTGAGTTTTGGGGGTCGCGCGGTTGATTTCGTCGGCGAGAATAAGGTTGGCAAATACAGG
>JAAXHI010000591.1:1827-12880 GCA_012270875.1 Candidatus Poribacteria bacterium
GGTGTGAACTGAATTCGGGAAAATTTGAGGTCTAATACCTCATGTAACGTCCGGATGAGCAGGGTTTTCCCTAAACCGGGGACACCTTCTAACAGCGCATGCCCGCCTGTCATGAGACAGATCAAAACCCCTTCGATAATTTCTTTTTGTCCAACGATTTGTTTAGATACTTCTTGTTGTATTTTCAGGAAAGTCTCGCGGAATTCTTCGTATTTTTGTTCGGCGTGTTCGGACATATTACTCCTGTAATATAGCCATCAGCGGTCAGCAGTCAGCAGTCAGTTAAAGAGATATATTGTAGTAGTTAGCAGCAAATCAACAGCCACAGGAAAACTACTGATGGTTTCCAAAGGTCTCCGATGGAAACTGATAACCACATTCTTGCTGACGGCTGATTGCTGATGGCTGACAACTATTTATCACTCGGTTTGATTGACTCGAAATAGCGTTTCACGTAAAACTTATAGCCTAAAGGGATCTGCTCTTCGGTGAGCGCGTCCTCAGAAAGTTTCTGATATTTCGTGTACGCATCTTTGTAGCTGACGGCGGATTGTTGCCCTTCTGCCGATGTTTTGGAAGTTTGGACGGTAGAACTACCTTCTCCCTGTACACCGGTAATCTGTTCGAGATTGAGCGTAGAATCAAGCGATATTGCCTGCTGACCGAGTTGTCCCGCAGAAGTCGCGCTTCCTGCGGTGTTACTGGGGTTCTGGCTTAGCGCATAGGTCAATCCTGCCTTGTCGCTTTGACACACACCCGCAATACACGCCTTGCACGCTTCGCATTCCGAGAGCAATTTCGCCAACTGTAGGTCACGTTTTTTCAGCAGTGCGAAATTCCGCATCTTTTTGCTTGATGCCCGGAGTCGTGTCTGCGCACCAGCCACATCATCGTTAGCCAATCCTTCTCCTGCGCCTGATAGTTCTGTTCCGAGTCCGTCAAGGTCTGTGCCTTGTAGGCTCTTGCCACCGCGTTTAAGTTCATCAGACAGATTTTGGCGTTTTTCCTTGTCGAATTCGGGTAACTTTTCCGTCACCTTGTCGAGTTTCGACGCTGCCTGTTGATAATCACCGCGCTTCAACTGCTGTCCGAATTCACCCAAGTATGGATTACCGATGAACTGTTGCCCTAATCCACTCATAAGTGCTTCCTGCTGCGCTATCTTGAGCGGGTTAACTTTCGATTTCAACAGTGCGCTCAGCTCTGTCATTCTGGCGAGTGCTTCCTTGGGCGTGATCTGCGGTTTCTTCAGTTCAAGTGCTCTTTTCTCAATCTCCTGCAAAAGCTCCTGAAGTTCCTCATCTTCGTTCTGTTCTGCCTCTTGTTTCGTCTTTTCAATTTCTTGCAAGAGCGTCTCTGCTTCCGCTGCAATTTGTGGCGAGAAGTCTATTTCTGTTGAAGTCGCTGGTGGCGCGAAAAACTCAACAAACGAAAACCCGACGAGAAATATAGCGACGAGCGCGATAAATTTGGTCTCGCGGGGTACCGTATAGCGAGCCACCTTATTCATCGGCACTGCCTGTAACCTATTAGAGGTATCCTGAAGTTGGAGTGCTGTCAAGGTTTCATCGGTACCGTGTTGAATCTGTTCCAAACCGCTGATAACCCGATCCTTCAGGGACGCGTCTGTATCAATCGCCCGTGCTGCGTCGTGGAGACTTACAGGTCGAAGGAGATGAAACCCTAAAGCACCGATAGCGATACCCAGTACCACCCAGAGAAAAACGAGTGGTGGGATGTTAAAGGAAGTGACGCTATCAACGATGACTAACGGGACACACGCCAAAAATCCGTAGAAAAGGAATGTCGCGAACGTCTGAAAATATCGCTGGATGTTCAGACGATGGCGGATGCGCCGAATCTTTTCAAGAATCAATCTTTCTTGCATACGATCTGCTCCTTGTGTAGAAGTACCCGAATTACCGTTTAAGTCGTTTCAGAGTTATTGATGTCAATTATAACAAAGGTTCTGTGAAATGTCAAGCCATTCTGGCAGAAAGAATCTCCGAATCCCAATCTGTTTATCGTGTTACTTATAGTGACACATATTACGGTCAAATTAGTTGCATAATTTTGCTGTACCGATGAATTTTTACTTGAAAACTTGTGTAATACAGCGGAAAAAATAAATTAGCCACCGCTAATCCTCTTCTGATTCACTGATTATCAAACCGTCAAACGGATTGCCGTCTGTGTCGGTAACCCGTAAATAGAACCCCAAGAAATAGGCATCTGCACTACAGATCTTGACGAGGATGCTATTTTCACCCGGCTTGAGCGTTACGGGAATGGTATCTTGGTCCATCGCTATGGGATGCGTGTCGCTGTGTGTGAAGACCGCTTCGCCGTTCAGCCAGAGCTTCGATTGGCTACCACTGCTAAATCGGAGTTCAACTTTCCGCTCATCTGGTGAGTTCACGGTTGTCCAAGCGTAAATGGTATTCCAATTGACGTTTTTCTCAAAGATGTTCCCAAGATCAACCAAACCGTCGAAAGTATCATCCGTCTGTTTTTCCCAACGCACCTGTCCATCTATTCCGGCGTATTGGGCAGCTGGATCAATTTGCGTCATATCCTCTGGAACGTAGACCGTATTGTAACCGATGCCAGCGGCGTTGTCGAACGGACCGATAATCCACCAGCTACTTTCACGGATGAATCCGGTTTTGTCCATATACGCGTCTGCTTTATCGGGGAGATCGCGTTCACGGTAAAACTGCGCCAGTGTCACGTTAGCGTGCAGTTCGGCAGTTGCGTTGTCAGAAATGGCATCCTTCAGTTTATTCACCATTTCAACGTACTGTTTTTCATCTTTCGCATTTTTGCCAGTTGCGGCGACTTTCGACCACATCTCTCTCGTTATATCGTTGATGCCTCCGTAGTACCGCTCCGTATCGTTCAGACTATGTTTGAATTGTTCGAGTGCCGCTTCATATTGACCATTAGCCACATACGCGTGCGCCAAAGTTGCAGCGTAATAACCACTACCGCTCATTTGCAAGGCGCGTTCGGCAAGTTCCAACGCTAACGCTGGCATGATATCTTTGGTGAGAAGTTCATCAGCAAGTCGCCGATAATCCCAGGCGCGTTGGTTCCGGTTCACCTCTTTCTGTCGAATCGCCAGCCATTCAGCATATACAGCATCCGCTTTTTCGGTATTGTCCATCTCTTTGTAGGCATCACCTAACAGTTCTAACAAAACGGCACGCTTAGGCATCTTGGGTTTCAGTTCTTCAAGGATCGCAATACCGCTGTCCTTTTGATCTTCGTCAGCATAGAGTTTCCATAGACCTCGAAGTGCACCGTTATATTCGTGTTCCTCAAGGGAGGCATCTAAGGCACGTCGGTAGACCATTTCGGCTTCTGATAACTGATCCGCTTTCCTATAAATCCCTACCAACAGGCCGTAGAATTGATATGTAGTCGGATCCAGTTCGATCGCCTTTTGATAAGCCGTGACCGCTTTTGCCAAGCGGGCTGCTTCATCTAACTGGCGCGATTTTTGGGAGAGGTCACCAATCTTTTTATACCATTCGGTATTGTCAGGCTGAAGTTCGCTGAGTTTCTCATATTGCACGATGGCTTCGTCGATATTCCCACTAAACTCGTGGGTCTCGGCGAGGGCGAAGTGCGCGTCCGGGTTATCAGGGTTTTCTCCGATCTTCTGTAACTGTTCAGGCATCTGCTTTTCGTAAAGATTCCCCTCTTTGTAAGCGCGGCGTATTGCCATTTCTGCTCTATTACGCACCTCATCATATCTGGCGGTGTTTGCCATCTGCCGGTAGGCGGTAACGGCTCTCTCGTACTGTTTGGCACCGAGATAACCTTTTCCAAGAATTTCGTATAGATACTCCATACTTGAGTAACCGCCATACCTCTGACTCGTAGCGATCGAGTCTTCACCTAACTTGATGGCAGCATCATAGAATTCACCGTCGATGCAAATAGATGCGAGTGCCATAAGGAACCATGAATCCCCTTTGAGATTGTGCGTCGAGAGAGCGATCTCCCCCTTGTCAAGCATCCCTTTCGCCAGATCAGGTTGGTTACTTTTATGGAACGCAGTAGCAGCATAGTAAAAACCGCGAACATTACTCGGTTGTGCTTTGCAGAGTGCTTGATAGGCTGCCGCAGCCTTATCGTGGGTGCCTGCGTTCCGATGGATCTCAGCAATCATTTCAAGGGCAGCGGAATTATCCGCATCCGCTTCGAGTCTACCTTCAAAAATGGTCTGTAGTTGCGCAAGTTTCCCTTGGGTTTTATAGACGTTAATCAGGGTTTCACGTTCCTCATCCCCACTCAGCATAATCGTGACACCCGATGGACCATGCATTCTTGTCATACCGGTTGATCGCGACTGAGATAACTTTTCATAGAGTTCCATCGCTAAATCGTTCTGACCCGTCTGTGCGTAGAGTTTCAGGAGATGATTGGAAATTTCACTGCGTTCCCAACTCTGAGAAGTCATCTCCAGTGCTTTCTTGTAGGCATCTATCGCTTTATCGACTTCACCAGCGTTACGGTAGTTTTTGGCACGCTCTTTTTGCATCTCAAGGGTCAGGGTCCCCGCATCTTCCGCCTGCTTTAGCATATCCTCTAACTTGCCTTGACGGCGGTGGAGTTCCATAAGCTGCCGCTCAATATTTTGCCGTTCCCAGTCCTGGCTGGTGTGTTGAATGGCATCCTCAAACACCTTTTCAGCGGCATCCAAATCGTCTTTGCGGAGATGTAACTGCGCCAATTGAAGAAACGCCTGTCCATCACCGGTACCGAGTTCAATCGCTTTTTTATAAGTATCAATCGCTTTATCAACCTGATCGTTGGCAGCATAGAGTTTCGCGAGACGACTCTGGTTCACGCTACTCTCTGGATCCGCTTCAATATATTGCTGCGCAAGTTCAACCGCCTCAGCGGTTTTATCAGCGTCCTGATAAGCATCAACGAGTCCATCCTGATACTTTGTATTTTCGGGATCCGCTTCAAGCAGCACTTCCCAGATACCAATCGCCTTATCGTGCTGATTTCGACGTGAATAGAGTGCCGCGAGTTGCGCGCGCGACTCAAGGTCCTCAGGCATCACTTTTGCAATTTGCTCGTAGATGTCAATCGCTTTTTTCACTTCACCACGCCGTGCGTGCTGTTGCGCCAATGTGCGTTGCATCCCGACATTGAACTGCTCCGTCTCTTCAGGCACCACAGTCGATGCTACCGTGCCATCGCGTCGGCGTTTAATCTCCATCAATTGGCGTTGTGCTTGGTCACGGCTCCACCCTTGCGCCGAGAAATCATTGATAATATCGGTCAGAAGGACTTCCGCATCGTCCCACATCTCGTGTTGCATGTAAGTGCTCACGATCCCCTCTTTTTCATAGAACGAGCCACCCCGTTGCAGCAGACGAAGCGTTCCCATCTTACGAAATACCTTCTGCGCCTTCTCTTTTTCGTCTTGTTGGGCGTATACCGCACCAAGTTTCTGGTAGATTTCCGAAAACCCCCATGTGTCTCGCGATTCCATCTTTTCAATCGCCGACTCAAGCAAATGGCGTTCGCGTTCCCGATCATTCGCGCCTCGGTAAGCATCTGCCAGGTTAGTTAGCCACCGCATGTTCACTGCACCCGTATCATTATCAAGCAATTGGTTAGCGAGTGGCGTTGAACCCTCAAGATCATCCGCTGCAATCTTCATTGAGGCAACGAGGTAAAGCAACGTCACATCCTCTGGTTTCTCAGCGAGTTTCGCCTCATATTCTGTTACCAATGCTGCGATCTCGCCCGATACCTTGTAGAGCTCAATGAGTTTTGAAACGATTTCGACTTGTGTATAAGGCTCTCGCGATAATTTTGTATCCTCTGTTTCCAGCAATTCGCGCAAGAGTTCGATCGCTTTTTCAGGTTCACCGGCAGTAGTATAGGCAGACGCTAAGTCGCGATACGTGTAGAGTTGGTTCGGCTGAACCTTGATAATCTGTTCATAGATTTCTACAGCTGCTTTGGCATCGGTGTCCATACACTGCCTCGCCGCAGTTTGTGCGAAGTCGTTGCCGAAGTTCCTACCAATAGACGACGCGATCATCTCCTTCGCAAGCAAGACGAGTTCATCAACTTTACCTGCTTGAAGGAAGGTATCAATGACTTCCCAGTAGTTGTAACCGAGCGCATTCGGGTTGTCTTTGAGAAGTGCAATATATTGGGTAACAGCCGCTTTCGCCTGTCCACTTCGCTGCAGCATCTGTGCATATCGTTGCCGGATCATGCTATCCTTCGGACGCAAGGCGATTGCTGCCTCAAATGCCGTAGATGCCTTTTTAAGCTGATTCGTTGATTCATAGAACGTTGCCAACTTGGCTTGTGCTTGAAACGACTCCGGATTCTTTTCTGCCGCTTCAACCAACTGCGGTTCACGTTCCCGGACGGCTTTAGAACGTCCCGCCATACGTGATGCCTGCTGGAAATGCCACGAGTACAACGTGCGACCGTATCGGTCGCGTTGGTTAGCGAACCGCAAGGCGCGTTCGGCGAGACGCGCCGCATCTTTACCGCGCCCCAATTGTTCCAAATGCTGACTCATGTTTATCAGGAAGTTCGGGTCGCGCTCCCCCATCGCCAAAGTCATCGCTTTCTTAGCGATGGCAATTGCGTATTGTGTGAGTCCGCTCCGTTGAAGTTTTTCCGAGAACTGATGGAGTTCTCTGGCACTACTCGGCGAATTGAGCACCTTTGTCACCAATTCACGTACAGTAACAGTATTACCTGTGTGCGCGGCGAGTTGAAGTGTAAGATCATAATACTGACGACGGTTTCTTGCGTCTACCGCAGCGATCTCTTTAAGTAAATCTAACACGATCGCGTGTTGCCCAGTCTGAACAGCCGCAAAAACGGTATTCAGTTTGAGCGTGAGGTCTTCAGGGAATTCCTTTTGCAGTGCAGAGAGCACCTCCTGCGATTTGTCGCGCTGCCCTTCCCACCAGTAGCAGTAACTGAGCGCTAAACCCGGATAGATGCGGTCTCTACCTTCCGCAGTATCCAACTCGGTCTGTAACTTAGCGTACAACATCTCCAGCTCATCTTTTGTCAACAACTGGCTAAAAACCTGTTGGAGGTACTGCAAACGGGTCTGATTATAGTAAATCGTCGGCGACGGGTAACTCGTCTGAAGCGGTGTGTATCCGCTATAGGAATGGGACGAGGACACAAGCGTCGCGACACGCCGTGCGTTTGTCACATTCGGTTTGCTACGCGCGAAGAACGTCCAGAGCAGATCAACTCCTTTTTCGGTCTTGGCTTCGCTGTGAGAATCACGCATATAAGCGGCTGCGAGGCTTTGATAGATGCTTCTGTATTGACTCCACTGCTGCTGGGCAAGTGAGGGCTGACCCATTGTTACAGTTCCCGGACCTTTCGGAAGTACCGGGACCGGAAGCTGCGCAAGGATTTTCTCCGCTGCATCCGTTTTGTCCAGCAGCGCCAAGGCACTCACGATCCGTGCAGCAGTACTAAGATCGGTTACTTTTGCACTTTCAAGTTCCATTCCCAGTTTTTCTGCATCTGCCTTCTGTCCCGCACGATAGAAATCGCTGGCGTATTGTGCAATATACCAAAGCCGTGCCTCAACGTTTAAGCCCGTTATTCCGTCAAGGTACGCTTTGAATGTCTCATAGCTATGATCCTTGAGCATCGTCTCACTCAATCGGACACTTTGATAAACCGGATCGTTCGGGGACACAGCGATGAGTCGATCCAATGTTTCCGATACCTTGTCGGTGTTTTCGGTTAACGTATAGATTTGTGCCAACGTCTCAAGCGTCTTTATATTTTTCGGATTTGCTTCGGCGTCTGCCTCGAATTGTTGGATCAATTCATCGAGTTTCCGCTGCTGCTGCGCGATTGTTGTCAACTGCACGAGCGCGCCTGCTTGCGCCTCTTCAAAGTTTTTCGGTACCCACTGCTGTCCACTCCTGCTGCCATAGGATCGTCCCTGAATATCCCAAGTGAGACTTTGGGGGAGGCTGAATTTGCGTGTGTTGATGCCGGGGGGACCCCATGCGATCTGGTATGGACTCGCCGCGACGTTCTGCATCGCATGCTGAGGCGGTTCAGGCATGTCGAGAATCCGTTGAAAGTGCGGCTGCGCCCGGTCAAACTCATTCATATTGACCAATGCCGCGCCGAGCTGATACAACGCAATATGTGCATTTGGACCCGTCGCTTTTTCTGCTGCGCGATCGAGAACAGAGAGTGCTTCGTTCAGCATCCCGTGCCGAATCAAGAGTGCTGCAAGTTTGATCTCTGCTGCAAGTGGCTGGTTTTTGGAGTGAAGCAACTTCGTCCACGCTTGGATCGCTTCCTGTTCGCGCCCCGCATCAAACAATAATTCTCCCAAGCGTCGCTGATGACCCGGATCAGGGTGTGCCTTGACAAGACGCTGTTGATAGGTAAGTGCGTCTTGAGTATCACCAAGGTCGAGACTCACCTTGACAAGCTGCGCTAACAGGTCTTGGTTCTCGCGTGTCCGGTCTAATGCGCGTGCCAATTGGAAACGCGCGCTCGACAGATCGCCTTCGTCTCGGTAAATCTGTGCCAATGCGACAACAGGTCCTATACTGGCGGTGTCTGTTTTCGCCATCTGTTTCAACTTTTCGTCTAACTCACCGCGGCGTCCCAAGTCATAATATACTTCGGATAGGGATTTGACGAAGGCAAGTTTGTCGTTGACGCTTTCACTCAATTCCCAGCACCGCCAATACTGTTCAAGTGCCTGTCGAGGATTACCGGAAAGTTTGTAAATTTCAGCAAGCTCGGCGCGGATGTCGGTGGCTTCGGGTCGAAGCCGAATCGCCTGTTTGAGACTGTCAGCAGCGTTCTGATAGTTCCCTACCTGTTTAGCGATTTGTGCCAGCATCTGATGTCCTTCCGGGTTCCGTGGGCTATGCGCAATTGCTTGCTTCGCTGCATCCGTCGCTGCATCAAAATCCATCACTTTTAAGTGGGAACGCGCAATGTTTGTGTAGTACTCACGTGCGTTTGCGTTATCCACTTCAATGAGGTGGGTGTAAATGGCATTCGCATCATCGCGCAAGCCTTGCCGTGTGTATATCTCCGCAAGCCAACGGTTAACCGTTACATCGTTGGGTTGTAATGCTTTCGTCTTTAGAAGGATTTCAATGGCATAAGTGATATTTCCCAGTTTGAGATACATCTTGGCAAGTTGCTTGTGCATACCAAAGGCATCATCAAGAATGGCTATCGGTTTTCGGCTTTCGGCTTTCGGCAAAGAGGTTTCTGGTGGCGTTCCGTCCTCTTGCTGACTGCTGACTGCTGACTGCTGACTGCTATTCCGTTCAAGTTCCGCTTCTAATGCTTCGATTCGCGTCACAAGTACCCCTTGTCGTCGATAGATTTCGAGTTGTTGATCCCCCATCTGTTCAGCGAAAAATGCGTTGGGCGCGAGTTTTGCAGCTTCTGCGTATTCCACTAACGCGGCTTCATAATCTTCGTTCTCCATAAGCCGTTTCGCCAACGCTTCACGATAGCCGTACGCATCGGGTGCCAACGCAACCGCCTTTCGACTCGCAGCGATGGCTTCGGTGCCGAAATCCTTTGCATCAAACAGTTTCGCCAATCGGTCATAATTCTCAGCCGTCGCTTTATCGGCATCAACGATCCGATTCCACGTTTCAACAGTCTTCTCACGGTTCCCTTGACGGAAATAGAATTCACCGAAATATTCGATGTAGTCGAGGTTGTCAGGCGCGAGCGAAATCGCCTTTTGGTATGCTGCAACAGCATCTTCTATCCACTCGTTTCCGGCGTAGATTTCAGCGAGTGTGAGATACGTACTGGCATCGTCTGGCGTGCGTTCGCGCATCCGCGTATAAGTTGTTCTCGCTCTGTTTTCGTCTTCTAATTGCAAATATAACTCACCGAGTTCGCGGTAGATACCGAAGTCGTCGGGGTGTTGCTCGCTGAGGGATTCATACGCCGCAGCGGCTTCCTCAAATTTTTCGGCATCGCGGAATGCTGCGATTAAACTCAAACGCAATCCGGTATCCGTTGGTGCCAATTCCAACGCCTTCTGATATGTCGCAACTCCTTCGTCAGGCTGTTGATTCTCAATATAGGCTGCGGCGAGCAATCCGAGGCGTTCAGGATCATTCGGTGTCGTTTCGAGTTTCGCTTGATAGTGTGTGATTAAGCCTTCCCAATTACCATCGGCTGCGTAAATACCAATGATACGATGTTGAAGATCCTTACGCAGCCAGTTGCCCGGAGCCGTCAATGCGAGTGCGGCATCGTAACTCTGAATCGCAGCTTCATAGTCGCCTTTTTCTTGGTGAATGTTGCCAATTTCTCGATGACTCAAGCAGACCCGATACGGATCGTCCGTTTTGAGTTCAATAATTGCTTGGTGCTGCGCGATTGCCTGTTCATAAAGTGCCTGCTCTCGGAAGAGATCTGAGAGTTCAATGCGTGCGAAGATGTTTTCCGGATCGAGTTCAGGGATTTTTGCCCACGCAGAAATCGCTGCATCCACCTGATCTCGGCTGAAATGGGCGCGTCCCAACGCTTTGTAAATCTCCATTAATTCCTCTGGAGAGGCAGCGCGTGTCGCTTCCGATAATTCTGCTGCGCGCGTCAACTCACGGATCGCCTCTTCATGCCGACGCATCGTTGCGTACATCTGTCCGAGTGTGAAGTGCGGATAATAAGCGTTTGGCGCGAGTTCAACGGCGCGTTGATAGGCTGCAACGGTTTCGGTATCTTTTCCGAGGCGTTTGTGGATGTGTCCTAAGATAAGTTGGAGGTTTGCGTCATCGGGTTTGGCTTGTGCCGCTGCCTGATAATCGGCAACCATGGCATCTAAACCCGTGCCTTCGAGATAAAACTGGTAGAGTCGGTCGAACGTACTTCCCTCTTTCGGATTGCGATTGAGCATTGACTTGTAGCGTTCAATAATCTTTGCATCGCTCGTCTCATTTTGTGCGAGGGTAATGGATGTGAGCCACAAAAAGCAGGCTACAAGTGACACTATGCACACGGTAATTACGCATTTTTC
>JAAXHI010000037.1:0-15888 GCA_012270875.1 Candidatus Poribacteria bacterium
ACATCAGAGAAGCAGTTCTATACCTACACAGATACAACTGCTCAACCTAACGTCGTATACTACTACCAAATCCAAGACGTGTCCCTCGACGGCAATCGTCAGACATTGACCCGCGGCATCCGACTCAAAGGGCATATCGGCGCCGCCGGAAAACTCACGACCACCTGGGGAGACCTCAAGACGTCCAATGAGTAGTAGCTACAAAAAGGTTATTTCAGGGATAAAATTTGTTTGAACTAACCTTAACCGCAAAACAGGGTGGTGCCTGGAAAGGCATCACCCCGTTTTGTTTTAAAAGGTAATTCTCTCTCAACCTTGTGCTTCAGACGAATTCAAACGATTTCTGAAACCACTGCTAACATCCAACGTTTTTACTTCTATGTGCAGCATATCACACCTGCACACTTTCAAACGCGCAGACGTGCAGGTGTGCACACGTGCAACTTTGCACAAACGGAGGTAAAAATGAAAACATTGGCAATCTTGAGCAGGAAAGGCGGGACGGGCAAGACAACGCTCGCGACGCACTTGTCCGTTGCCGCAGAACGTGCCGGGCACACAACCGCCTTAATAGATTTAGATCCGCAGTCTTCCGCATCGAAATGGCGGGACAATCGCGATGGCGATACCCCCGCAGTTATTTCGACACACTCGGAACGGTTACAGAATATCCTTGAACTTGCTGAAGAGAACGGCGCAACCTTCGCGATTCTGGATACCGCACCGCATACCGAAATCGCAGCACTGGGTGCCGCACGTGTTTCAGATATGGTACTCGTGCCTTGCAAACCCTCATTGATCGACCTACAGGCGATCGGTTCAACGATTGATGTCGTTACCCTCGCAAAAGTGCCGGCACACATCGTTTTGAACGCAGTGCCAGCACGTGGGGATCTCGCTGGCCAAGCGCGGCAAGCCGTAGACATCTATGATATTCCATGCGCACCTTGTGAGATCGGACATCGGATCGGATTCGTCCACGCCTATAACGCAGGGCTTACCGTCCAAGAGTTCGAGCCGAAGGGGAAAGCTACCAACGAGATCAATGCACTTTACGCATACATCGCTAACGAGATGGGGGTATAACATGGGAACCAAAAAGAAAGTGAATCTTGCAGAAGTTTTCAAACAAAACGAGCAGCCCCAGAAACCCGAACTGGAAGTCGTTGAATCCGATCGGTCACCCGTAGGGGCGAGGTCCCCTCGCCCGCCCGCTCGCGAGAAGAAAAAGCATATCGGGGGCTATTTCGATGAAGCCGTCTATCGACAAATGAAACATCTCGGTGTCGAGCAGAATATGACCACCCAAGATATATTGAAGGAGGCTCTCAACGCCTTCTTTCGCCTGCACGACAAGCCGCCGATTGCTTAAGAGCCGTCAGCGGTCAGAAGAATGGCGATCAGCGATCAGCCATCAGCGGTCAGCAAGAGGGAAACCTCCTTAAACGATAACCTCTTTGCTAATGGCTATTCCCCCTGGAAGCGAGCGCAGCGAAGCGGGCTGATGGCTATTCTCCTGTCGCATAGCCTGTTAGGAAACTGTGCAAGGCATCGTCAATTAACGAAGGTCCGACACCCGTAAAAAATGATTTCCGAATTACACTTCATCAACTTAGAGAATGCCAATCGCGAACTGTCCAGACAGTTTCAGAAACTCCGCAAAGCCCGCACCAGTCGCGATCCTAACGGTATCAAACGGGCTGAGATGGACGACTATCAGTCATTGCAGCACCTTTACGCCGCCGTGCAAGAGGCAGTCGCGGACCAGGGACAATTGAGGTGAATTGTATGAATAATGGAAATAAAGATGACTTTGAGAGAGTGGTGCAACTTGCTGAATTTGGTGCAAGCCGGCATAACGAAAGAAGGCAACTGGTCAGATAGAAATAACATTCTTTGACTAAAATATTGGCTTGGTTCCGAGAGAAATTACGGGAGATGTATGAGTTTATGGAAACTGTGATGAAAAAGGCTGTCAACCCAAATACAGGTCAACAACACCTGATAGAAATGCCAGCCCCCGAAGTCGTTAGGCAGGCGATCCTTGATCTTGAATATCCTGACGGTGGAATCAGTGTTAAAGATGCGGCGATTACATTAGCTGAGAAGTTTGAACTTTCTGACGAACAGAAAAATGCAAAGAATAGTTCCAACCTTACTGTGTTTCGTTACGATGTGGTTGCCCCGCAATTCAAGAGGTTTTTAAGGGAGAATGAGTTAAAACAACCAGGAGGCCCAAGGACCCGATACTTTCTTGCTGGAAGCAGTTCAGACGCATCAAATACAGAACTTCGTGAATCCTCTCTTGAATATAGAGAAACAGCTGACGTAGAGAAAGTAAAAAGGATAGCTCTAAAGTCTGACACAGGAGAAGAATACGAGATAACGTTGCCAGCGACTTCCGCTGTCAAACAAGCACTCCTTGATTTCGATTATCCAGCAAGTGGAATTGAGATTAGGGATGTTGCAGAAGCATTGGCTGACCAATTTGAACTTACTGATCAACAAAGAGAAGCAAGGTATAAGTACGGCTTCGTTTGGAGACGGCATGTAAATATCGCTGCGAATATATTAGTGGACTCGGAGAAACTTTTCAGAATAAGGCGTGGGTGGGTTACCAATCCGGAGTATCTGGATGTAGAGACTTCAGGTATTGATGGCGACTCCCCATTTTCTGATGGAGACACACCGCCCCCTGAAGTGGGCGTTGCGCAAAATTACCGAGAACACCGGGACAGGTTGAAGGAAGAACTTCTGCAAAGAATTATGGACAACCCCCCAGATTTTTTCGAGAAACTGGTTCTCGATCTACTTGTAGAAATGGGATATGGGGGTTCACGCGCAGACGCTGAAGTTGTGGGACGGAGCGGCGATGGTGGTATAGATGGTATCATTGAGGAAGATAAACTCGGACTTGATGTGATTTACGTTCAGGCAAAGCGGCAGCACAACAATATATCAGTCCATCTCATTCGAGATTTTACTGGAGCATTAGACCATAAAGGAGCCCGGAAGGGGATTTTTATTACAACTTCAGGTTTTACTCAGAAGACTAAAAAGTTTGTGGAAGAATTGATTCCCAAGAAGATTATCCTTATTAATGGCAAACAACTTGTGCAGCTGATGATTGACCATAACGTAGGGGTTTCCTCAGGGGACTGCTACCAGCTCAAAGAGGTCAAGCTGGATTACTTTGCTATAGATGATGCTGTGGACGATGGCTGATTTAATTTTTTTCGGAGTAGGATAGAAAACTCATGAAAGGCACAAGACCCTTGCGGCGCGCAATCGCGGGCTTTTCAGGCTCGGGGTGAGCACAGGGGGCAGGATCTCTGAACTCCTTCGCCGCGGATACGACCGCTCCAAACTTCGCGACACCGAAACCCCCGCCGACATCCTCAAGATCAGATAAAGTGCCTAATTGTCAAAGTTAACCCTCTGTTAATTCACTAAATTTGCGGTGCTTAAAAAGTGCGTGCGAACATAGTGACCATCAGGGTTTATTTTTTGAACTTAACGTTTTGACAGTTCTGTTAACTTCACCTATGCTTCTCTCTTCGCCCGATAGCGTTTTTTATCGTAGTCGGGGTTCCGTTTCCGCCATTCACGCATATACGCAGCTCTGCGTTGCTTATAGTTCGGGTTATGACGTTTCCATTCATTCCAACGGGCTTTCTGCTGTTCCCGGTATTCTGGGTCTTCTGCGTATCGTTTCCGACGTGCAGCTTTGCGTTTCTCTCGGTATTCTGGGTCTTTGGCATACCGGTTCTGTTCGTAGTCGGGGTTTTTCTGTTTCCATTTCCGCCAACTGTTTCGCCGACGTTCGTTGTATTCCGGGTTGTTCTGCCGCTGGTTTCGGGCGTATTCACGTTCGGATACCCGCTGTTTTTCGGTGCGCCGCTGCCGGCGTTTCACCGCCCGATTCTGTGAGGCCCTGCGTTGATACCCGCGTTCCTTCTCACGGCGCACCGGGTCCTTGAGAAACACCGCTTTGAAGGCATCAAGGCTCGGTGGATTCGACAGACACTCGGTCTTCAACCACGCCCAGACCGTAGCGTTGAGATGCACCCACGCCCGCCGCTCGGCAACCCTCGGAAAGGTTTTCAACCGGTGCTGATACGCTGCACGCGCCGCCGCTTGGCTCTCGAAGACCTCGATACCCAGGAGTTCGATCTTTTGCCATGTCACTGTTTTTGCGGCTTTGATGCGGGCGTAAAAGACGCGTGGGGTGCTCACGCCGAGCTTACAGGCAGTATCGTCTGTGTAACGCCACGCATAGACAAAGTGTTGATTGGGAGCTAAATTCATGGAAGTTTGGGTATAGAATCGGGGCAGGCGCAGTGTAGAAACCGCGCTTTTGTTTTTGAAGAGACGCAATCCATGCCTTGTAGGACCTTCCTCGCCCCTACCTTAAGATAACCATCTTGCGCATGGACGACATCGTGTCGGTTTCCAGCCGGTAGAAATACACTCCGCTCGCTACCGGTTCGCCAAGGGCGTTCCGACCCTCCCAATACGCCGCACGATCCCGACCCGTGTAGTCGCCTGCCGACTGCTGACCCAACTGCAACGTCCGGATGACAACGCCTTGAGCATTATATATCGTGATACGCACATCCGTATCTGTTGCCAATTTGTAGGGAATCCATGTCTCAGGATTGAACGGGTTCGGATAGTTCGCAAGCAACTGCGTCTTTTCGGGACGGGCGGTTACGAGGAGTTGCTGCAGATACACCAGCGTCCGCATCTCCGCAGGTGACCGATCCCCTGTAGCGATCAACAGCTCGATTTGCTCTTCAATGCCATATCTCTGAAAAGGAGTCAACTTCATACCAACGCTAGTCGGCGCGGCAGCAGTATTGTTATCACGGTTGTCGAAGACAAGCACTACGTCAAGGAAGTCGACCCTCCCGTCGGTATTCACATCGTATTTAGCATTGCTTGTCCCGAGTGCGTCTATGACCAAACGGGCATCCGTGTTATCCACCGTGCCATCTTTGTTGACATCGTAGGGTGTTATGGGGGTGCTGACGGGTACGGGATCCGCAATCGGAGTCCGACTTTCGTCGTTGCTGGAGTCTGCGTCTGAACGAACCGTCTGAACGGTGAACGTCGCAGTATCCTCAACCCCTGCGACAGTTGTCACGATTCGGATGCGTTCCACAGAGGTGGGTGTGAAAATCGTCTCCGCAAGTCCCTTGGCATCCGTGCGGGGGATGCGCGGCGAGAACTGCCCACCGCCTTGCGTCACCCGGAACCGGACTCGGGCATCTTTAACAGGGTCCTCATAAGCATCCACCACTTTGACGACGAAGGGTTCTTCTAACGGCATATTCAACGTCCCTCTCTGATAGTTGCCATCGTAGACATCTAATTCCGTTGGATCTCCCGCCGTGGGCGGTGTTAGGGGCGGTGCTTCAGAGATGAGGAACCGGCTGCTCACGACATCATAGTGGGCAGCACTGGCGACGACGTAATTTTCATTCCCCGCGGTGCTGCCCCGCGTCAGTAGAACGGTTTGGGTGCCATCGGTTCCGGTTTCTACACTTGAAGTTGAGAGTGTCCCCCCTGCGGCTGTTAGGATAACCGTTACATTCGCGGGTCGGTTTTGTGAATCGGTTGCGGTAACCGTAACGGTTGCGGTTGTGCCGGGCGCACCCTTGAACGGATCGACCCGAACGGTGAGGGATCCCGTTTGCACGGGATCTGCTGTTACGCTGACAGCCACTCGGTATCGGGTCTCCTCGATAAAGACGCTGAGCGCGTAAGTTCCCGTTTCGCGGGGTAGCGTGAGGGTGCTCCTGTAAATCGTGCGCGATTGTGTCGGATTTGAAGAATTCTCCAGGGGAAAGGTATCCGCTGGACTGCCTATCCGAACAAATGCGTTTTCAGGAGCGATAAGGGTAAGCGTTTCCGTACCATTGGGGAGCCCACTGACAGCCCGTGGCACCTGTATTTCTACAGGGTGCTCCTGTTGGAACCCTTGCACGCGGGATGCCAGCACAAGCCCTATCAGTATACCGAAAATAATTTTTCGTGTGATTAACATTCGTGTGATTAACATGAATTTCATTTGTTCTGACAAATACACCTGCGCTCCACTGTCAGTTATCAGTTACAAGAGGAAACCTACGATATGCCTAACACCTCTTGTAACTAACAACCAACAACTGAAAGGTTTTTCGTAGAAAAACCGCACCAAAAATTATTTCAAAATCACCATCTTGCGCATTGACGACAGGTCGTCGGTCTCGAACTGGTAGAAATACACGCCACTCGCGACCGGTTCGCCAAGCGCATTCCGCCCATCCCAATACGCCGCACGATCCCGACCCGTGTAGTACCCCGCGGACTGATGTCCCAACTCCAACGTCCGGACCACAACGCCTTGCGGGGTGTATATCGTAATCTTGACAGTCGTATCCCTCGCTAACTGATAGGGAATCCACGTCTCGGGGTTGAACGGATTCGGATAGTTCGCAAGCAACTGCGTTTTCTCTGGTCGTGCTGTCGCTAAGAGTTGCTGCAGGTAGACCAGCGTCCGCATCGCCGCAGGGGACCGATCGTTGGTGGCGAGCAATAGATCGATCTGCTCCTCGATGACATCTCTCTGAACGGCACTCAACTTCATACCAAGCACCGTCGGTGCACCCGCTGCGGCATCGTCACGATTGTCGAACACGAGCAGGAGGTCCAGGAAATCGACCGTCCCGCTTCTGTCAACATCGTATTTCGCTTCGCTCGTTCCCATGGCGGCTGCGACTAAGCTCGCATCCGTGTTGTCCACCGTGCCGTCTCCGTTGACATCATAAGCGGAGGTGTCTTTCTTCGCGGGCTGTGTCGGTTGTTTCATAACCATTTCGGTGTCCGTATTCGCACCCCCGATCACCAGTTGACTCGGTGAGATGAGACCTGTAACGACGTTTTTGATGCCCGACCCATTGAGGTTCCCGCTCTGGACTCTACCCCGTGAGTTGGTCCAGTAGAGTTTACTCCCGGTAGTATCCACAGCGATCCCCATCGGCGCGCTCTGGAGCGTCGCGAGGGTCGCGAATTGCGTGCCATCCAGTTCCGCACCGTTGATCGTGCCTGAAGATGCCCCGGTTTGCTCTGTCCAGTAGACGTTCCCGCTACCGACAGCGAGACCCCCAACGGTGTCCAAATTCGCAGCGACATCTCGAGTGTTCTTCTGACCGCTGATGTTCACGCGTCGGATGGTCGTGCCATCCTCTGTCCAATAGATGAAACCGGCGGAGACAACGATGTCCATTGGAGCCGATAGGTTCTGCACCACATTTTGGATACCCGACCCGTTGAGACTCGCACGCTGGATTCTACCACGCGAGTTCGTCCAGTAGAGGTGACTTCCTGCGGTATCCACAGCGATGCCGATAGGCACGCTCTTGATCGTGGTCAAGAGGGTCGCACCTGTGCCATCAAGGTTCGCACTGTGAATCGTCCCCGCACTGGGGCCCGTTTGAGAGGTCCAGTAGAGTTTATCACGACCGACAGCAACGCCATTCACACCCTCAGCGATCTGTGCCGCTTTTGCACCCGCAAGCCGATACAGCACCCCGGCATCTATCCAATACATCACCGGACGGTTCGCCGCGGCGACGAGGATTTCCGGCTCAATGCTCGTGTTGAAGAGAACAGGATCCACACCGGGGACGCTTGCCTGCACGCTGTTGATACCGCGTTCACTGCCGAGCGTGAGCGTCGTCTGGGCACGTCCGTTTTCGTCTGATACATCGCTTGTTTCGGAGAGGCTGCCACCGCCAGCGGTTACCGAGAACGCCACAGTGTGTCCTGCAAGCGGTTCACCGTCTTCGTCTTGGACTTCGACGACGAAGGGATTCGCAAGGGCATTCCCTGGGGTGCCGCTCTGGCTATCTCCCGAAACTTTTACCAGCGTATCGGCTGGGTCGCCGCCCTGAATCGTGAACGCCGCGGTACCGGTGACCCCGGCGACGGTTGCCACGATTCGGATGCGTCCCGCGGAGGTCGGCGTGAAAATCGTCTCCGCAAGCCCGTCCTCATCCGTGCGTGGTGTGCGAGGCGAGAAACTGCCCGTGCCGATCGTCGTCCGGAACCGGACGCGGACATTTTCAACCGGGTTATCATTGGCATCCACAACTTCAACGACGAGCGGTTCTGGGAGTGCCGAGTTCAACGATCCGCTCTGCTGATTGCCGTCGTAGACATCTAACGTATCGGGATCCCCGGGTGTCTGTGAAGTCCCCGAAGGGGGCACTGTTCCGGTGATGATGATGCGTTGGCTTGGCGAGGTCGTGTAGCCTGTCGCCTCGGCGGTGACGAAATAGGTGTTTCCTGGTGTGCTGCCCCGTGTGAACGTACTGGTCGCGGTGCCGTTCCTGTCAGTCGTCACGATGATCGGTGAGAACGTCCCGCCGCCGCTCGTAACGTTCAAAGTGACAGGGACCCCGGCGGCTGGATTCCCGTCTGCACCGGTTGCAGTTACGGTGACATTCTGCTGGGACCCTGGGACACCATTCAACGGCACAGCGACACGCAGGCTTCCTGTTTGGGCGGTTTCTGCGGCTGTTACCGTAACGCTCACCAAGCGTGAGGCATTTCCTGAAAAAACCGTGAGCGTGTATGTCCCAGGGGTGCTTGGGAGTGTCAAGGTAGCGGTATTGGAACCCAAGAAAAACGATGGCGACGCGATGCCACCTGCCGAAGTGAAGGTATCGTTGAGGCTTCCGATGTTCACAGTGGCCGCTGCAGGGGCGGTGACGCTGAGGGACCGTGTGCTACCGGGGGTGCCCCTGATGCTGGATGTCACAGAAAACGTTGTTGGTGCTGGCTCCTGTTGCTGTTGTTGTTGCTGCTGTTCTGGGCTGCTGGGAGTGCCGTTGACATTGAAGACTACCTCATCAATCTCAAAATTATAGTCTAATAGGTCTGATTTTTCATCGTCAATCTCGGCACTGATTGCCCGTGCACCTTCCAATTGCCCGACGTTGTAGTTCACGGCGGCTCTGCCGTCAGAACCCGTCTCTACCAGTATGTTTTGACCGCTCGACACAGTACTACTGGCCGGCTGCGAGGTGCCAACCGCCGGGCTGAGCGTTCCCGTCAGTGCGATGAATCGGATCGGCACGCCCGCGATTCTGTAGCCAGCCGTGCTGCGTACGATAACCTCCAAAGGGTCAGAAAGGCTTTTCCCTTTGTCCGCTTGCTGTCCATCCCCGGAAACGATCTCCAAACTTGCGCGCCGCGTATCCACGACCCCGGTCAGCCGTAATATGACCGTTTCATTTGTCTGGGAGGGGCTTCCCTCCAAAGCAGCGGTCACCTGGGGGGAATCCCCATCGCCAAGTTGATA
Organism: Candidatus Poribacteria bacterium; assembly: GCA_012270875.1. Classification (GTDB taxonomy): domain Bacteria; phylum Poribacteria; class WGA-4E; order WGA-4E; family WGA-3G; genus WGA-3G. Next base: position 9,350 of record JAAXHI010000037.1, read on the forward strand.
GTAGGTTCTCGCGAGACCACTGTTATCGGTTTGGACGACGATTGTCCCGGCAGGGGCGGGCCGCGTCGCTGTCGCCGTGAAGGTGAGATCGAGCAGCGGATTTTCCACTTTGTTCGCCAACATATCATTCTCGTCGATATAGACCTTCGTCCCAGGGACAGGAATAAACTGCGCAGAGGTAGAGGTATCCGATGAGGTAAACTTAACGGCTACGCCAGAGAGGGGCCGGCGGTTGCCGTCGGTGACTTTCACCTCCAGAAAGTCCTCGAGCCGTCCGTTTTTCGCCCCATCCTGATTATCCCCCTGCGTTATCTCCATATCTGAGAACTGATCGGGGGTCTGCCCCCTGAAAATATAGAGCACCTTCGTGGGATCGTTCCCAGAGACCCAGACAGAAACTGTATTGGAACTCCGGTTCATATCCAGATACACGGGTGCTGCGCTACTTGTCCAGAGGGTGTTCGTCGGCCGGCTCTGCCGATCATTGTCTATTTTGATGTAGACGCGGCCGCTCCCTTGAACGGAATAGTAGATAGGAAAGGCATCGGCTGCCGAAAAATTAAAGTAGGTATTCAATTGAGGGTCTGAAATATCATCCCCGTATTCCACACCGTCTCCCGTTGAATACGCGACATTCTGATTCAGTACAGCAGCGGGTCGTTTAACGACATAGATTGTAAAGAATTGATCCGGTGCGTTCCTCACTCCAGTAGGCATATCAGCTGTCTTCGTTCCATCGGTGATTGTAATCCTAACCGTTCCAGAACCAGTAGATCGAAGGGTCACGTCGATAGAACTGGTCAGATGGGTGCTCCGGTCGTCTTTGACATACTCCGAGTGTCCGATGTCGTAAAACGAGTGCGTTGTTGTTCTGTCAACGTCCTCGTTTCCGACCGCGATGATCTCCGCAGGACCGCTGACTGCCACGCTAACCTCTTCCTCGTTGTAATGGTAGCGGTTAGCCGTCGACACTTTTACTTCGGGGTCTTTACGGTCTCCATCTTTGCCCTCAAGTTCATAGCCGGAACTGTCGATGTATCCCCCTGTCTGAGAGATGAGTTCGCCGTCTGTGTCCCGGATGGCGGTGGTATCGCTTTTTTCGCTGACGGAGAATCGGATTTCAAAATCATTGCCATTGTTGACGGTTTCCAGGTCCCCCGTTCTACTGGTGCCGAAGGTGAGCGCATCTATGGTGTTCTGTATGCTGAACGTTAGCCCGAAGGTCATCAGCACGCATAAGATGATTTTGGGTATGCTTAAGTGTTTCATGAGAAAAAATATACCTCTTTTGTTAGTGATAAGTTCAGAAGTTGTCAGTTATAAGTTCAGGGGTGTAGGGTTTTGGAGAAGAGGGATTGAGAACTAACCACTTATAACTGAGAACTTCCAACGCTACTGTGAACTACCTATATGAACTACCTGTTATAAACAAACAAGGCAGTGAAGTTTCCCCCCACCGCCTTGCTCGTTGGTTAGTTCAAATAGATTTATCCCTGAAACACCTCGTTATTGCTCACGGGACGATTTGAGGTCGCCCCACGTCGTGGTCACTTTACCAGCGGCACCGATGTGCCCTTTGAGACGGTGCGCACGTGTCAGGGTCTGGCGGTTTCCGTCTAACGATACATCTTCAATCTGGTAATAGTAAACAATGTTTGGCTTCGCAGTTGTATCTGTCCACGTATAGGACTGCTTCTCGCCGGTCGTGCCGGCACCGGGGATCATCGTGGGATTGACCTCTACGAACTGACCTGTCCGCTGTTGACTCCGCTTGATATAGAATCCCGCGTTGTTCAACTCAGACTGCGTTTCCCAGGCGATGGTAACTTGACCGGTGACTCTGTCGCGTGCGGCAGAGAACGTGGACAGTTCCACGGGCAGGGCACCCCCGGCATCATATCCGGGTGTTCCTATATCTTCATCGTTCCCGTAGAAGGTGGTTCGATATGCACCGGTGAGGGCGGTATCGGATGCGAGCACCCACCCTGCTGCGTCGGTTCCCATAATCTCACCTGCATCACCCATCTCACTACGGATCAGTGAACTCCGAGCCCCTTCGGACATCGGGAGGTCCCAGCCCATGCCGAGATTTCCAACGACATCGCCGCGTTCAACGACTCCGCCCTTTTGGGGAGGCAGGAGTGCAATTTTGAAGGCACTCTCGCTGATGAGGGAATACCGAGCATTTGTCGGGCTGACCTGGCTTTGGGCGTTGACGATCCGGTCCTCGCGGAGATCACCGGAACCCATGCCGACACCAGAGTTACGTCCCGTCTTTGTCACAACGAGAACTACCTGGTCTTTACCGACCGTCACATTACCGAGCGTCACATTTACCGATTCCGCGATAACATCCGCATCGGCAGGATCGTTATCTACGTCGACCGACCATCCTGCGAGACTCACTTCAGCGCCACTGATGTTGGCGAGTTCAATCCACTGCGGAAGTCGACCTTCGTTGCTGGCAACCATGACTTCAGAAATCATGATATCAGAACCAGTCGCAACAGGTGCTGTGGGAGTAGGCGGGCGTCGCGTAGTGGTGGCGGTTTCGTTCGCAGCACCTGGTGTTCCAATCCGCGCGCCACTGAGGTTCGCACTTGGACGGATGGAAGCTGCCCAACTCGCTTTAGCAGTGCCATCAGTGCTACCCGTAACACGAGACATAGAAACGATATCTATGGGCGTAAAGAGACCTGCACTCGCATCAATTTCCGCTAGACCGTCTGAACCTGGAACCTGCCAGTAGCCGGAAGCAGGATTGTTGCCGACTGTGTCAATGACAGTGAACCCAGCGGGGACATCCCCGACGGCGATCGCCCATTCTTTAGAATCGATGCCGATTGCTGTCGCGCCCGGATTATGCAGCTCGATGTATTGAGCATTCGGACTATTCCCATCGAGGCCCCACATAATCTCATTGATGATCACAACACCTTTGGCATAAGCGTTTGTTGAAGCCGCCGTGTAGCCTGTAGCATCATCACCCGTGGGACCCTTTGAATCATCGTGTCCGCTGCCAGTCGCCTCCGGGATGTCTTGATAGACGAGACTGAGCGATCCGCCGTTACGGAAGTAATTTGACAGATCGTCCGCTGGGAACGCCAGTCCGAAATCATACACAACATTGTAATCTTTCTGAGCCTCGGTCTTTTTCTCTATGGTCTTCGCGCTAACAGGAACGACACCAGATATCGGAGCACTATCCGTCTTCCCTTTAGCCAACACAAGGTACCCATCTGCGGGGATGACAAGTTTCGCACCAAGGACCTTCAGAAGCGGATTCGGGTCAAAAGCCTCCTTCTGACGTTTATCGTATGCTGCCGTGGCGACTGCTTTAGTAGATGTCGTATCCGCATCGGTGCTCACCCGAACCGTGAGCGATTCGTTGGCAACTCTCGCATCCCGAACCGTTTCTTCTGCCGCTGTCAAGGTCACCGCAAGTCTTTGTTCCCTCGTTAAAGGGACATACTGATTGGAAACCGGCTTCACGTTATCCTCGAATTGATTGATGGATACAGTGACCGTGCCGTTCAGACCGGAATTCGGCTGGATCGTCGCAATGTACTCATGATACATGTTATTACGACCTGTGGCTTTGGGAAAATCCGCCTGACTCTCAACCAAGGCACCGTTCATCCCCGTATACGGGACCATGTCATACATCAGTTCGCTGGTTTGCTCGGGCGCGGGCTGTTTGTATTCACCTCTATAGGTTAAGCCTTTGGTCACATTACTTACAGTCCCGTTCTCGACAGCGATGAGGTCCTTGGTAAAACCGCCTCTCGGTTCTTCCGTGAGGATAATCCGCACATTAAAGGCACCCGTCTCAACGAAACCGGCGCGATCGCTCACTCTCATGAGAGAAACCACACCTGGAACGCCCTCTCCTACCATATCGCTACTCACACCGTCATTGTATTTGGCCTCCCCTTCGTCGTCATCAACGAGATCTACGCGGAAGGGGTTGGATGCTTTGTTCAGGTGTTGATGAGCATCAGGCCCGATATGGGTGATGGCGTGATCGAGATCGGCTTTCCTAATACCCTTGGAAACTGTGGCATCAGCGGTATCTCCTGGATCCGCACCTCCTCCCCGAGGTATGTAGAACACCAAGGAGTAGATTTCAATACCTGCATCAGTATCAGCACGAAGCGCAGTCTTATAAGCCTCTTCTAATTCACTTTCATCGATTCTGATAATGAATTGCTGACCGGGTTTCTGGGCATCTCGGAATGCAAAGATGGAGTCTGCCTCGGTCGCGACTTTGTCTAAGCTTAACTGCCCCAACGCACGCCCCGCTTTATCAAAAGCCCGAATGTATACATCGTCGGGCCCAAAAGCAGGACCACTTTTAAGTTTGACATCCGGATCCGCTGTATCGCCCGTGAGTAACTCAGGCGAGATCAACTCAACTTTCGCACCGAACTCGACTAAAAGCGTGATGGTAAGTGCTGTCTGTGCGGCAATCGCGCGATTCTCACGATCCCGCCCAGTGTCGATCTGGATGTCATTATCATCACCTCTATGATCCACATCTATCATCGCTTCGCCCTTACTAATCTTTACATCAAACGCATCCAAATGTGTTTTTTTCGCGTCTCCATCCGCTATAGCAGAGGGTGCAAAGCAGACAAAGCCGAGGGCGATAATCACTACAAAACACGTTGTTAAGGAAACTGTCAATTTCTTTGACAACATTCGTTTTCCTCCTAAACAATAAAACTAACTAAAAACAAGAACGGATCCAGGGATGATAAAATCCATTCTTCTTGTATGAACGTAACCTTTAAAACAAATAGTTAAGTTCGGAGCGAAAGGCATGGAAACCTATGAAATAAACTCTCTACGATGTCTCGGCATGGATCCCGGACTCGCCCATCGTGGCTGGGGAGTTGCGGTCAAGTCAGCAAGTGGCTCTCGGCTTCTATCAGAGGAAGCCCCTCATTTTGTTGCACCTCAATATCGCCAGATCCTTTGAAAACACAACGCGCGTCTCTTTTTATTTTCCAGAAAAACGCGTTTTTTCAAAGGCGCGGGGGAGAACCTTTAGGAGTGTCTGTCACGAGCAGAGAGATGGCGGAAGGTGTGCGAAGTGGAGGGCGGATGTGTGTCGGGTGTTTGTGAGTATCACGCAATGGGATTGTTAAAGAATTCTCTTCAACAGAAAAATCCAGTTTCCAGTCGGTTATCCCCGTGCGACGGGGGAGGGTGGCAGAAACGGAGTGGGTTCCGTTTCGTAGCAATGCCACCCGAAACGTGTGAGATGTGTTTAAGTCCTACACACCGGAAAGAACACCGCAATTTTAGGATGCGGCAGTCTGCTGTTTTTTGAGTTTTTCTATTTCCTGCGTGAGCGTTTCCACCTGTTTTTTGAGTTCTCGTTCATCGGTTCTGTTACGCCAGAGGACCACGATTTGCGGGATACCGAAGATGGCTACAATGATGACGATGAGCCATGTGATCAATTTTTCAGTGCCATCTATGCGTCCCGTCAGGGATGCAACATCTTTTTCCACCTGTTGCGTGCGGGTATCTAAGCGGTCAATCTTTTGGTGGATGGGGGCAAGTTCGGTTTTGATTTCCGCTTTGACGATTAATCTAATTTTATCCAGGTCCGTGTCGTCTAATGCCGCTATGACCGGCAAGGTGATAAAGCAGAAGAGAAGGGAGAAAAAAACAATGATTTTCATGGAAGCTCTCCTTGAGAATTCATGAGGTGTTTTCGTGGGCGTTTGATTCATCCTCCGACGCAGGTCGGGGGTGGCAGGCCTACCGATTAAAAGAGTATAGCAGATAGACGAAAAGGATGCAAGCCGTTTTTGGGGGAATCGAGGGAACGCGGCTCGCGCACCGACACGCCGGCACCCCCCGTTTCGTTTCGGTCGGGAGCGGCTCCGGATGCCAGGCATCTCCCCGTTTCCAAGGATTTTTTGAGATTATCCGATCTTGATGATTTCTGGGGGGGTCTCGTCCATTGCGTCGAAAATAGGGAGGGTGTATCCGCGGCGTGCGAGTTCGAGGAGGAGTGTTTCATCGGTGATGTTTTTCACGGAACGTGACAAAATTGCCGTTCTGTCAGGTTCAGAAGATGCAGTTTTCGCATCCAACGCCATCGCCTCGACGGCCTCCCGGGCTGTGGCATAATTCACACCGATATACGCCTGGGTCGTAGAGACGTTGCGGTGACCGAGCAACTCCTGCACCAAATAGATGTCGCCGCTTTCCACATAGACGCGCTGCGCAAACGACTTTCGCAAGGAATGTGTCGCCAGCTTGCCGTTCAACCCCGCGGCTTGAAACGCTTTCTTGAGCATCTCGTGTGCGGTCTGCCTGTTCATCGCGACAGCTCCGTTCTTGTTTCGCGAGGGAAATAACGGTCGGGAGGGATCGGTGTTGTCGTATCTCTCACGATGCCAGTCAATAAGACTGTCAATTGCCTGTTTGCCGTCGGAATTGACGGGCACGGCTCTGGAGAGTTCACCGCCTTTGACGATGCCCTTGTCAAAGAGCAGATCGGTCACAGGCTTTTGGTTCTG
>JAAXHI010000037.1:15973-18453 GCA_012270875.1 Candidatus Poribacteria bacterium
TCGGAAACGAGTCGGATTTCGGTGTTGTCAAGGGGACGTGTGCCTTTCATGGTGTTCTCACTAATTTTTCTTTGTATTTGACAAATTAAAACAAGCCAAAAACCCTAACGTTTTCATGTTTTCATTATTCCTTGCGGTTCGGTTCGGTTCGTCTGATGAATGAAGGGCTTTCAGCAATTAGCGGTCAGCGGTCAGGACGGGAGGCGTTGCCTCCCTTTCAGGGCGGATTTTGGACGAAACTCCTTTCAGCCATCGGTAAAGAGGTGTTTTTGCTGGGGGGTTTCCCTTCGTTTAAGGATGCCTCTTTACTGACCGCTGACCCTGAAAGGGTGCGTAGCACCCGTGCTGATGGCTATTCTTCACGTGTGCACACCTGCACGTCTGCGCGTTTGAAAGTGTGCAGATGTGATGCTGTGCAGATAGAAGTAAAAACGTTGGATGGGGGCAAAGGTTTCAGAAATCGTTTGAAAAAGCAGAGATGCTCGAGACTGCCGACGGAAACTGATTGCTCATTGCCATGCTTGTAGGAGGGACCTCCGATTCCCGACAATAGTGGAAACCATCGGAAACCCTCGGCGGTCAGCGGTCAACAAGCGGTATCTCTACCACTTCACCCCTGCCTTGGAATATGCCAATGAAACAGGAGTGGCAGAATTACGAGGACGTAACATCGGCTTTTCAGCCGCCCAAGACGGGATCGTTGCCATCTGTGCTGTTGCTGCAATCGTCCTCTCTTATCGCTTTACGGAAAGCACAACCGAAAGCATCACAGACGAAAGCACCACAGCCTCCACAGGACACCCCCAAAGTCGTGTCTCAATAGTCTCGGGGGGCGAACCCGTTTTTGAAAAAACGCACGAGAATCGCCTGTAAGCCGTTTTGCCGCTCTCCCATAATTATTTTCCCACCGAAACCTTAAAACACAAGGGAAGCACGCATAGCGTCAGAATCTGATAGCATTCTGTCAACAGTGCCCACTGGCGGCCCACCCATACGCCGTTATACCGCTGCGGGCGGCTCGGAAGTGTTTGTGATTTTAGATAGTGTGAGACCGGTTCCTCCTGCTTAAAAGTCTTAAATATTTCTTAAATTTTTTTATCGTTGAACAACAAAAAACCGGAAGCTACTCAGATTTCCAAAAAGTCGCCATTTCGGTGCATGTTGTTTAACTATTTTAATTAAGTACCTTTAAATGTTTTAAGGGTGCCATGCAACCACACCACACCTACATTCCCAGAGTTAAAGGTAATTGTTTATGGGATGAAAGCTTGTTCTCTTGGAAAGCGGTAGGCTGAAAGGGTTTTCGTAGAAAACCCGTGCTGACCCCTGACCGCTAATTGCTGATAGGGTGTGTAGCACCCGTGTGGATTGTTGATGACTTTGCTGAAGTCTGTAGGTTTGTGTTTCGAGGGATGATGGAACAGGAACAGATGGACACGCTGCAAAAGTGGAACGCGCCGAGCGGGGTGCCCTCGCAAGATTCAAAGATGGGACATCCCGCGAATGTGTAGGCTGTCCATTCTCACCTTCTCAAGACATCAACGCCCCTTCTGAAACCCACCCACATGATTTGCGTTAAGACTGTCAACGACACATTCATTGACCAGCATTTGGAGGACGCTGCATGGCAAAAATAACCATATCTGAAGCCGTCGGCTTGACACGCGTTTCTGAATCCACAATCCGTCGCGACATCAAGTCTGGCAAGGTTTCATCCGAAAAAGACGAGAAAGGATATCGACGCATCGATACTGCCGAGGTGCAACGTGTGTATGGCATCACACCCCCACCGGAGCACCATTTGGCGGATCCTGACAGTCAGAAGGTTATCACCCTACTGGAGAACCAAGTCGCCGATCTCAAAGCACAACTCGAAATCTCTCACGCGCGAGAGACAGCTTGGCTCGACGAGAAATCCAAACTCCTTGACCTGTTGTCCGCGGAGAAAGCGGAAAAACGCGCACTCCTGCCCCCCCTCAACGAAAAGACACGGAAATCGCCAAACTGGATACAGCGTCTCGTTGGCGCGAGATAGCAGATGCTCACATCTTTTTGAAAAAACGCACGAGAACGCACGATAAGCCCTTTTGCCCCTCTCCCCTGTGGTAAAACCCACCGAAACCTTAAAGCACAAGAGAAGCCCGCATAGCGTCAGAAGCTGATAGCCTTCTGTTAACATCGCCCGCTGGCAGCTCACTTATACTTCCCTGTGCATGCGCACGCTGCTCGAAAGTGCTTGCAATTTGAGGGAGTGTGAGCCCCGCGGATTTCCCTTAAAAGAAACGTCTTAAATATTTCTTAAATTTTTTTATCGTCGAACAACAAAAAATCAGAGGCGTTTCCGGGTCCAAGAAGTTCCATTTCAGTGCATGTTGTTTAACTAGTTTAATATTTAATATTTTAAATGTTTTAAGGGTGCGATGCAACCACGCCATACCTACGTTGGCAAATCTAAAGGCATAGGTTTATATCGATTAAGG
>JAAXHI010000037.1:18539-23257 GCA_012270875.1 Candidatus Poribacteria bacterium
ATCGATTAAGGCATAGGTTTATATCGCTAAGGCATAGGTTTATAGTGGGCCCTCTGAAAACCTATTGATAGCGGTGGCAAAAGATAGAGTTTCTTAGGGGGGTTAAAGCATAAGTTTATATTGCTAAAAGTATAAATGGACTTGATAAGATTCATACTTTTATGATAGGCTTTGTACATCTCTCTCAGAACAGACGGAGGTTTGTCTATGAACTTAGCGAAAATCCACGAAGTTATCAAAGCCAGTCCCGCCATTCAGATCCAGAGTAAGATTTCGCTTTTACAGCGGCGGGCCTGGAATGTGTTGCTGGCGAATGCCTACAATGAACTGCCGGATAAAGAGATCCATCGTGTGAGTCTGGTTGAACTCGCGGCGAAACTCGGATTCGGTGCTGGGAATCAGGATTACTTAAAAGAGATGTTAACGTCCATTGTTGATTGCAAGGTGGAATGGAACGTTCTCGACAAAGACAAAACGGAAGAATGGGGCGTAGCGAGTTTGTTAGCAGAAGTGCGTATCCGGGAGGGCATCTGTTCTTATCAATTCCCGTATACATTACGACTGAAACTCCACAACCCCCGCGTCTACGCCAAGTTGAACCTCCGGCTGCAGAACCGATTCAGGAGCCGATATGCCCTCGTTTTATGGGAAGTCTGTTTCGACTACTTCGATACTGCGCGAGATCAAGGCGAAACCCCCTTCATTCCCCTTGGAACCTTCCGGGAGTTGATGGGTTTGCGAAGCGGCGATTATACAACATTCAAATCCTTAAATCAGTGGGTGATTAAACCTGCCATCAAAGAGATTAACGCCCTCACAAACTACCATGTCGAGGTCGAGCAGAAACGCTTCGGAAGGCGGATAGCCGAGCTGAAGTTCCGTCTCACGCGCGCCAAGCAGATTTCGCTGCAGGAGTCGCTGTTCCCAGACATAGAAAACTTGCCGCCTGTTGCCATAGAGCTCATCCAAGCGGAGATAGATCGGAAGATGGCACTGCAGATCGCGGCAGCCGAGTGGGATTGCGTCACACCTTCAAAGTTACCGGTGCCGGGGAGTTATTCTGATTTTCTGGGGTATGTTGCTGAGAAGATAGAGATGTCGTTGGATGCGGCAGGTGTCAAAAATCGTGCCGGGTATATCGTTGAGGCGATCCGTGAGAACTATCAGGACCCCGAACTTCAAAAACAACGCGCCCGGCGCGCAGAGAGTGCTAAACATAAGGAACTTCAAGACCTCCAAGACGAATTCCACATCAAGCGAAAAAACCTCCTCCGCCAAGCCGTCCACGCTGCGCCGGAACTCGTCGACCGCGCCGCGGAACGCATCCAGTCTTACATCGTCCGTCAACGGCTTGAGGAACATGACTCCCCCCTGACTGCCTATCAGAAAGGGGGCATGGTCACCGCGGAAATCAACGCCATCCTCGCGGAAGAGTTTTGTCAGGCCCTCCTCGCCCCTGTCCTTCAGCAGTATGAAGACGAAAAAGCCCGCCTCCTGCAGAAATATCTCACACCTTCAACCGGTCGGAGGGAACCCGGATCCCCGACCGCTGCAGTGGATCGGGATGCGGAGGGGACACCCCCGACAGAAAAGGTGTAAACTTATTTTTAGAATCCGCAAAGGTTGACCTTTTCGGGACATTAAAGGTATAATCGTCACATGCCACAGTATGATGAAGTTTTCAAGTATGTTACGGGCGAGTTTCCGTCCGAGTTGGCAGCGTTAGCGTTGAAGACACCCGATGTTGAAGTCGGGGATCGGCTGGGCACCGATCAAGCGACGGTCCGGATGCATCATAGCGATATGACGTTTCATGTCGGCTTGCCGGATGAAGAAGCGATCCTCCATATAGAAGCACAGACCGACGATTCTACGCAGAGACCGATGCCGTTACGGATGCTGGCGTATTCAAGTTTCTTGTGCCTGGAGCATCAGAAGCCCGTCTATTCCACGGTGTTGTATTTCCGTCCGCCTGCCGGACGTAGAGACCCCGGGATCTACGAATATGGAACCCCCCAGCGAGGCGGGGTGACGTTCCGGTATAATGTTATCCGGGTGTATGAATTGGAAGGTGAAGCGTTTTTGAATGCCGATGCGCTGGGGATCCTGCCTTTCACGGCGTTGATGAGGCCCCCTGCGGACATAACCCCTGAAGCCTGGGTGGCGAGATGTATACAGACAATACAGCAGGCCTCGGTAGACAAAGAAACGCGTGGCACGTTGTTATTTGCCCTCTCGCTTTTCGGGAGTTTGATACACCCGCCGGAACTTTTTCACAACCCACTATCGGAGGCCATCATGCAAGAATCTCCTTTTTATCAACAGGTCATGCAACGCGGCATAGAGCAAGGCATAGAGCAAGGCACCACCCACGCGAAGCGCGAGGCTGTTCTGAAACTTCTGCGGCACCGGTTTGGCAGTGTTCCGCAACCCCTCGCGAACTACATTGCCGAGCTGCGCCACATTTCAGAGTTGGATACCCTCTTTGAAAAAGTGCTGCGAGCCCAGACGCTCGAGGATCTTCAAGAATGAATGCTGCACGGATCCCAATGCCTTTACAGCTGTCAGCAATCGGAAGAAACCATTAGCAATCAGTGAAGAGGGTATCGTTGAAGAGGCCCTCTTGCTGACCGCTATTCTTCACGTGTGCGCACCTGCACGTCTGCGCGTTTGAAAGTGGGCAGGTGTGATGATGTGCCTGTGATAGACACCCAGCTAAAGCTTGGGTGCTTCCGCAATCTTCTATGCGAAAGCATTTGTGGTTTTCAGAAGCGGACTGGACGCTTCAACGGAGCAGCCTGCGATCTTGCCAAGCAAAACTATAGGGCTTACAACGCCTAACTCAAAGGAAGCTATCCCTTCCTTAAGAATGTTGATAGCAGCGTTAGGGTCGCGGTCTAAATGCGTATGACACTTTGGACACGTCCACTCTCTATCGCAAGTTTCCACTGGTGATCGGTTCTCTGATTTTCCGTTTTCTGATGAATGCGAGCAACGTTTTTGCGTTCGCGTTCTCGATTGTGAGACCCGTTCTCCTTACGGGAAAGTATTTGCTGTGCTTTTGCCAATTTCTTGGCATTTTGTTTGTAGTACATGGGAGAAGAGTGTATCGGTCGCTTTCGCGAGGAGAGCAGCTAACCGCTCACGGTGCTGCACGCTGATTTTCAGTTTTTCGTCTCTCAACACACAATCAAAATCTTCTGTTTTCTGCCACCGCGTGACAGATTAATGACACTGCGCGATATTTACAAGGCGACATCGCCTCAATAATCTGCTTTCGTTTCGCTTCCTTTTTCAAACGCTCTCATACACCGAGGGTAGTGTTGGCACGCTCGACCTAAACCGTAATAACCCGCTGTTGCCCCTCTCTGTATCCTGAGGGCGTAATGCGAATCTCAATATCGCGGTTCAATCGATTCAGAAACGTCAACAACCGTTCGACGCTATAATGATGAAACTTTCCTTTTTTGAGTCGTGAGATTTCAGGCTGCTTCACGCCGAGAATCTTCGCCGCTTCCGCTTGGGTGAGCTGACGATCTTCTATAATCTGAAACACTTCAAACCCAAGTTTCGCTTTGAGAAACAGTTCATCGGCGTCCGGCAAGTCTAAATCCTTAAACACATTGCCTGAACTCTTTTCAAATTCAATTTTCTTGCTCATAATTCTTCTCCAGTTCCTGAGCCATTCTGAGGCGTCTCTTGATAAGGTCTACCTCTTTCTTGGGGGTCTGAATGCCGCGCCTTGATTTTTTCTGAAAACAGTGCAGCACATACACCCTCTCTCCAATTTTCACCGCATACACGGCACGATAAGTGTCCGTCCTATAATCCGCTCGGATCTCAAAAACCCCTGAGCCAACGCCCTTGAAGGGTTTAGCTGCAGGAGACATGCTTCCCGCCTGTGCAATAAACAAAGCGTCCCCTATATCCTTTTGAACGGACTGCGGAAATTCCTTCAGCTTTGCCTTAGAATCCCCGACCCATATAGCGTCTTTTAAGTTCAGCCTTTCGTGATCCATAATGTATTATAACCAAATGGATATAATATGTCAAGAATCTCAATCACCCCGACGTCCACAGACCGCTCCGGTTGGAAAACCGTCTCATACGTTTATCTTCCTGTGCCGCGATCATCCGCACCTGCTGATGGGTTTTCGGGTCAAACCAACCCGTCAAACAACGCTTGCCTTGTCGCGAGGGCGGTAACTTCTCGCTGGTGTTCGCGCGGTAGTCCCGTCAATGTCGTCGAAAATAGGGAGGTCGTATCCGCGGCGTGCGAGTTCAAGGAGGAGTGTTTCGTCGGTGAAGTAAAAACGTTGGATGTTGGCGGGGGGTTTCAGAAATCGTTTGAATTCGTCTGAAGCACAAGGTGGAGAGAGAATTACCTTTTAAAACGTGAGTTTGATAAATAATTGAAAGTTTTTGTATAAAGAGAACCCTTTTGGTATGATGAAGTTAGACATTTCTTCAACCAAAAGGAGTTCTCCGATGACTATCATAGCACTTTTCTGCGAAATAGATGACTTTTTTCTGACTTATGAGAAAAGGATGGCATCGCAGTGTCTTCCCGAAGCACTCGCGATAGAAACACGCGGGCGACCGAGACAGCTGCATCCGAGTGAGGTGATGACGCTCCTGATTGCGTTTCATCAAAGTGGGTATCGGACGTTTCAGCACTTTTACGAAAGACACGTCTGTGTCTATTGGCGGACAGAGTT
>JAAXHI010000140.1 GCA_012270875.1 Candidatus Poribacteria bacterium
ACAATGGTTATGAAAAAAAGGGGGGAGGAAAGTGCATTGTGGTCTATGTGAAAAGTGTGTATTGGATCTCAGACCTTTTCATCACTTGATCGAAGTTCTCGGACCTAGCAATTCATAAGTTATTTTTGTTTCCCTTTGAAGCCTTCAGCCACTTGCGTGACGCTGCAGAGTTTGGAATCCATCTTGCTCGATGTAAGTGTAAATTACATCATTGAAAGGTGAATCTATGACTCCTCGATTCTCGACTATCAATCAAGACTCGGAACACACTGTCAATCCACTTTTGAACGGCAGTGCATTGAGAATCCAGGTACGCCAGTGGCCATACATTTTATCGTCACAACCCTGTCCGTATTACCATCGACATTGGAGCCACTGGTAACATGATCCGTTTATCCACTGTTCGGAAGCTGAAAATTAAGATTTGTTAGAATGCCCAGTCTGCCCATCAAGCCAATGGATCATCCACACTAAAGGTCATCTGTGGAAGCAAGATCCCCTTCACTCACGGACAACACGTGTTCCAGTTTGAAGATCTAGGCGTGAAAAACTTGGATGTAGAGTTCCTTTCCGATAGTCCCTTTATCGAAGTAAATGATATTGCTAGTTTTTCGTCCTGCTAAACGCCTGATTACCCTCGCGGATGGCTCCTCCATCACGAGGCTATACTGATGCTGTTGGCCCTTTTGAGGCTAAAGTGAACATCAGTCCTGTTGAACCACCACATCGAAAGGGCCGTCGTCCCCAGTATGCTTGGAACAAACTAGTGAAACAAATTTGATGAGTTGGAGAAACTCGGGGTCTTAAAACGACCGGAAGACGTGAACTTCGCTGTGGAGTAGCCAAATCTGTCATTCCTCGTCAAAAAAGTAACGATGGTTATGGCCAGGTCGACGCCTTTGCTGACGTCGCAAGGTACAGCAAGCCTCCACTCTCGCCAAATCGCTCAGTGGAGACCCATCATTACTACTGATGATGTATTCCTGTTCACCGATGGACATGCATGCGAGGCTCAGAAACTGCCTTGGAAGAGCCCATGTGTCTTGTACTTCGAGACATTATTCACGAAGGAGTTGTTGCCAAGATCGTTGACGATCTATACTGCAGCGCCGAATGACCAGAAGAAATACTACACAACTGGAAAAGAGTGCTTTAGGCCCTCTCCAAGTGCATCTTGGGCTGGATTTGGAACTCTGGTACCCTTCAGGCCTCCCAGCATCGAATTGCAACCCTAGCGTCTTTCGGCAAGCCAGAAACGGTTGGCCGTCCTTTATTGGTGCGTACAAAGTTCTACTAGCACTACTGGACACTGTCTTCGTAGGTCGCCTGTATTACGAAAGGATCAACTAGTCTGATGAAACTCACGTCCTTTCACCGTGCTCAGTCAGCCTTCTACGCAAAGCACTGCATCGCCCTCCCCCGCCCCGATGATCAATTGTGGATCATCACGGACGGTGCTGTCAAACCTCCAAGAATTGGTGCTACCCTGTAT
>JAAXHI010000393.1 GCA_012270875.1 Candidatus Poribacteria bacterium
ATCGACATGTGGGTGCCGGGAGAACAACCACTCTCCTCCACAGATCGGAAGACACCACCATCAACGTTGACCTTTGTTCCTTCAAGTGCTTCAGCGGTACGGGTGAGGAGTTCAAATTGTGAGACCGAGGCGATACTGGCTAACGCTTCGCCGCGGAATCCGAAGGTTTGGATACATTCGAGGTCTTCAATGCGGTCTACTTTGCTCGTTGCGTGGCGTTCTAAGGCGAGGAGCGCGTCTTCGCGTTCCATGCCTGTACCGTTATCGGAGACATGGATGAGCCGTTTTCCGCCTGCCCGGATTTCGACACGGATGGAGGTGCTTCCTGCGTCCACGGCGTTTTCAATCAACTCTTTGACGACGGAAGCGGGACGTTCAACGACTTCGCCTGCGGCGATCTTATTGGCAACATCTGCAGAGAGTATCTTAATCTTTCCCATAATTTTAAATATTAGGTTTTGCTCCGATTTTTCCGTTGCACAGGCTAACAGCCTATGCTACAGAGCGTTTGGGCTTTTGCTCCGATTTTTCCGTTGCACAGGCTAACAGCCTATGCTACAGAGCGTCTTGATACAAGTAACAGTTGCATGAATGCGTCTGTGTGAAATTGGTTTCACCCGGATATGTGTCCTTACACATAGGCATCACTTCTGGGCAGCGTGGATGGAAATGACAGCCAGAGGGTCGATTGATGGGTGAAGGCACATCGCCTTCCAACCGAATTTTTTCAACACCGGTCTGCGGATCCATCTTCGGGACAGCGGAGAGAAGTGCGCGCGTATAGGGATGCTCGGGTGAATCGAAAATTTCCTCTGTCGTTCCGCGCTCAACAATTCTACCGAGATACATCACCGCCACTTCATCTGCAAAGTACTCAACGACAGAGAGATTGTGCGTGATGAAGAGGTAGGTGAGATTGAAATCGGTCTGTAACGATTTTAGGAGATTCAGTATTTGCGCTTGTACGGACACGTCTAAGGCACTGGTCGCCTCGTCACAGACGATGAACTCTGGATCAACGGCGAGACAGCGTGCGATACCGATGCGTTGTCGCTGACCGCCGGAAAACTCATGCGGGTAACGCGTCACCATATCCGGCGACAGACCGACGCGTTGCATCAGTTCTGCGACTCGCGCTTGGCGTTCTTCGACGGATTCACCGATACCGTGTGCTTGCATCCCTTCCTGAATGATGGCACCTACGGTCATCCGCGGGTTCAGGGAAGCATAAGGATCCTGAAAGATAATTTGCATCCGTTTCCGATAGGGGTGCATATTCTGACGCGTGGCATCTGCAATATTAACACCGTCATAGACGAGATCCCCTTCAACAGGGACACCTAATCGGAGGATAGCTTTGCCAAACGAGGTCTTGCCTGAGCCGGATTCTCCGACAAGCGCGAGTGTCTTACCGCGCGGAATATCGAGCGTA
Source organism: Candidatus Poribacteria bacterium (assembly GCA_012270875.1). Lineage (GTDB taxonomy): Bacteria > Poribacteria > WGA-4E > WGA-4E > WGA-3G > WGA-3G. Next base: position 1,433 of record JAAXHI010000393.1, read on the forward strand.
ACATCGTCAACAGCATAGACATAACCGACTGTCCGTTTGAAGATACCCTTCTGGATAGGGTAGTGGACACAGAGGTTTTTCACCTGAAGTTGCGGTTGTGTGTCTGCAGGCTGTGTTGAAGATTCCGCTATTTTATCGGTATCCGTTTCGAGTTCCAACTTTGTAGTCCCAGCCACTGTAGCATTGAAAGGTGGTTCAGGGTTGTAGAGATGGCAAGCGACGTTGTGTTCACTGCCGTTAACGACATGTAGTATCGGCGGAATGGTTTCGCAGCTGTCCATAACTTTTGGACAACGATCCGCGAATCTGCAGCCGTCATTATAATCGGTGGCTTTCGGGACTCTGCCGGTAATTGTGTGTAATTGTGTGCCGCGTTTATCGCGGGCGGGTGTCGATTCCAGCAGTCTGACGGTATACGGGTGCTGCGGGGTCTCGTAGAGTTGCTTCCAAGTGCCTATCTCAGCGATTTTTCCGGCGTACATAACGGCAACACGGTCAGCTATGTTGGCAACAACCCCCAAGTCGTGTGTAATCAGTAGCACTGCCATCTGTAGTTCTTGCTGGAGGCGTTGGATAAGTTCAAGGATCTGCGCCTGTATAGTGACATCGAGTGCGGTTGTCGGTTCATCGGCAATGAGGAGTCCCGGACGGCAGGAGAGTGCCATCGCGATCATGACGCGTTGTTTCATACCACCGGACATCTGGTGCGGATATTCATCGTAACGCGTCGCGGGTTCCGGGATACCGACGAGGTCGAGCATTTCGATTGCAGCGTTGCGTGCGGCGGTGCCTTGAAGGTCTTGATGTTGTCGGATCGCCTCGGAAATCTGGTAGCCGATGGTGAAAACGGGATTGAGGCTGGTCATCGGTTCTTGGAAGACCATAGCGATGTCGTTGCCTTGAACCTTCCGTTTCTCGACCTCTGGCAAGCGTAGGAGGTCCTGTCCTTTGTAAGAGATAGCACCGCCTGCGATAAACCCAGCGGGCTGCGCGACGAGTTGGATGACAGACAGCGCGGTGACGCTTTTCCCGCAACCTGACTCACCGACGAGCGCGAAAATCTCGTTTGGCGCGATGTCAAAAGAGATGCCGTCAACGGCGCGGGCAAGTCCTTCGGGTGTCCGAAAATAGGTTTTGAGGTCTTGTACGCTGAGCAGTGCTTCTTGCATGAGGTTACTATAACAGAGAGTTCTGCGAAAGTCAAGCGAAATTTGCGTATCTTCCAAGGCTATTTATAGTGAAACCTATAATTAATCTCTCACTGCGAGGCAACTTTCAAACAGTCTGAATACCTATAACAG
>JAAXHI010000560.1:0-3908 GCA_012270875.1 Candidatus Poribacteria bacterium
ACTTGTAATACCTGACTCAGATGTATCGATTCGTCTAAATATCCTCCCTTCAAAATACAGATAGAGGTCTCGCATGAAAAACTTGATGAAATTACCAACAAATTTTGATGATTATCTGACGATTGAGAACGCGGATCTCCGTTTCAGCGAGGCGACCGATGTTGCGGAACGCGTTATCGGTGCGGGCGTAGAAATCTATCCGAATATGGATCACGCTGCGATCTTCTGTGACCCGCCACACCTCGTTGCAGACGGTTTGAAACAACTCGGTTATGTCAATGGATGGGATGCGCGGTGTTATCCGTCGCCTGTTGACGGTTGCGACTATATCAACGTTTCCGCACAATTGCCAGCGAATAGCCCTGCCCGCGGTGACGGATGGTTTGATTACGTCGCCGTTGTGCATCCTGTTGATAAACCGGCACTACAACACATGCTCGGACAAGGATACGGGAATCCGTTTATCCATCATCTGACGTGGGGACTTGTCGCACCGGAACGCGCGACCCCCGACGATTTTGAATACGCCAGCCGTGTTGTGCCGTTTATGGTAGAGAGGCGGAAGGTTATCGGCGATGCTATCGGTGATGCCCCCGGTACCTTGATTATTGCTTTACCAGAGAACGTTCTTATACATCCGAAATTTGATGAATCTTTGCCGACATGGCTTGGCGATCTTGATGAAGAAGCGTATCAGGTCGAGTCGATGCAGGGTGGCGGTTTCCTGATCCAGTTCTTTGTGCTAACGGGTGGCAGAATTGAGGTAGCACTCCGCGTAGACACGACGCAGACCTTTAACCCGAAAAGTGTCCATAAGATTTCGGAAGATGAGATTAGTGCTGTGCAGGGTGAATAACGAAGAGCAACTCTGTCCTGTTTACGTTGACAATAGAGATTTTAAGTGATATACTTAACATAGTTTTGGAGGTATCTGAAACACCTTTTAATCATCGGTTGAGTTTGTCAACACCTGATTTAACGATGCCGTTGGATTATTTTGGAGGTGCTGATTAAAATGGAAAACGAAAAGACTATGGAATGTAGCATAATGGAAGAAATTCGCGAAATGCGGCGTAAAATCTCCGCGGAGTTTGGACACGATCTCAACCGATTGGTTGCGTATTACCAAGAGTTAGAGAATGAAATGCGGAAGTCTGGTAAATATAGATTTGCAGCTCCACCAAACGAAAAATCTGAATCTGATAGACCTTCTGTTGAAAGGAGGAAGTAAAATGGATACAAAATGGATACAATCAAATCCATCCATCATGATGGGAAAACCTGTTATTACCGGAACCCGTATTCCTGTTGAGTTGATTTTGGAGAAGTTCGCGGCGGGTGAAACGATTGAACAATTGCTTGAGGCATATCCGCGCTTAACTGAAGAAGGTATCCGGGCAGCTTTTCGTTTTGCGGCGCAAGCTCTTCGCGCTGATGTCATTTATCCTGTATCAGAACAAACACCATGAATCTCATTGTAGACGAGAACGTAGACAAACTTGTTGTGGACGCACTTCGACAGGACGGACATAACGTTTTATACGTTGCCGAGTTTGCACCAAGCATTGACGATGAAACGGTATTAGAGCAAGCCAACCAAAACGGTGCATTACTAATTACGGAAGATAAAGACTTTGGTGAGATTGTTTACCGTCACGGACGTATCCATACAGGGGTTGTTCTTATTCGCCTTGACGGTTTATCCAAACAGGCGAAAGCGAGAATTGTCCCAACTATTTTTGCGAATCAAGGGCACCAATTGCTAAACGCTTTCAGTGTTATCTCCCCTGGGCGAGTTAGAATCCGTCAGGGACTGAATACATAGATAAGGCATTAAAATAGTATTTTGAGACGGAGCGTAACAAACACTACTTTTAAAGTACAGGAGATGGCACGATGCAGCGAGAAATTCACTCCGCGCCGACACTCGTCTATCCTTCTTCGGACGGGAAACCTATGGCAGAAACCGACAAACATCGTAAACTAATGGTGGATTTCATTCAGATGCTCGAACACCATTTTTCAGTGAAAAGCGGTCATTTTACGAAAAATTTGGCGTGTTTCCTGCCATCTTTGGCACGAAGAGGCACAGGAGACCAACGGTTTCCTATGCTACTAAGTGGAAACTTGCGTTATCCTAATGCTTTGAAAGGAGGTTCTGACAAATGGCGTATAGCAATTTTACCTTTGAAACAGTTCGGAAAACGTTTCAATTGGAGACTGATGAAGCGGCAGACATCTCTTCCGGTATAGCACCGATGGCACTGAGTGAGTATCTCACAACAACATTGGCGCGCAAAGTGCCGTTGGCACTCGCTATAGGCACAGAAAAAGCAAGTTCGGAATTGATTGTCGCGGATATTCTTGTTGAACTCCGTGAAAAATTTGAGCATCGCATTAGTTTTTTTTCAGGTATTGATTTCAGTGTTGATGCCGAAAGCGGTTTGACAGGTGTCTGTGATTTCTTGATAAGCCTCTCACCTACGCAATTTCATTTGGAGGCACCCATTGTTGTCCTCGTTGAAGCAAAGAAAGATAATCCAGTGCTCGGTTTTGGACAGTGCGTTGCCGAGATGCTCGCAGCACAACGCTTTAACGCAGAGAGAGGCAATGATTTTCCTTGGATTTATGGAGCTGCCACTACAGGTACAGTGTGGCAATTCCTCAAACTGGAAGCCCAGAAACTCTACATTGATAGGGCAGTTTATTCAATTGGACAATGCGATAAGATACTCGGTATCCTTTCCAGTATGGTGGAACAAAAGGTGTAGTGCTTCTGGGACGGCAGTAATCTCATAAACCTGATATTGTCCTTACGGAAAATAAAAGATTTGCAATTAATGTGCAAATTGTGTTATAATATAATAATCAATAGGACGTTTATATCAAAAGACCTTTTTAATCCAATCCAGAGAGGTTGAAAAAAGGATGCGAAACCATAATTTGAATCGGACTCAAAATTTAGACTGTCCATCGGAATTTATTGGATGATGCCTTTCTCGTCACTTTAGACGGGAGAGGCTTTTTTATTATCAAGAGATCTCACAGGACAAAAAAAATGTCAATACCAGTTTCCACAGAGCGCGAAAAAGCACAAGTTATGAATGCCGAAGAAATTCGTCGCGCCTTGCTTAGAATCGCTCACGAAATTTTGGAACAGAATCATAAACATATTGAAGATCTCGTACTTGTCGGGGTTAAAAGTAGGGGCGATTTTATTGCGCATCGTATCGCTGAAAACCTTGAACGTATTGAAGAAATCGAAGTCGATGTTGGTGCCATTGATGTCACACTCTATCGAGACGATATTAATCTCCGTGAGACGCAGATTCGGGTCAGCAGTACCGAGCTTCCGTTTGATATTACTGGCAAATGGGTCATCTTAGTAGACGAAGTTCTCTATACCGGACGTACGGTTCGCGCGGGAATGGATGCACTCATGGATTTCGGTCGTCCGGCTGCAATTCAGTTGGCGACGCTCATCGACAGAGGACATCGCGAATTGCCGATTGCCGCCGATTATGTCGGCAAAAATGTTCCCACCTCCCGACGAGAATTCGTTCGGGTACGCCTCTCCGAAGAGGGTGGCGTAGATTCAGCGACCATCTATGAAAGGGAAGGTGGTGAATGAGCGACGCGTGTATCATTAACGGACATATTATCGATCCGGCTAATAACATCGATGAAATCGGGAACCTCTTTATCACCGATGGCAAGATTACCAGTATCAATTACCAGTCACCAGTAACCAGTGACCAAGTAAAGAGGACTCTTTCTGGAAACTTCTTTTACGATGCGGCGGGGATGATTGTTGCGCCGGGCTTAATCGATATGCATGTCCATCTCCGTGAACCGGGGTTTGCGCATAAAGAGACAATCGCAACCGGCACGGCGGCGGCAGCAGCGGG
>JAAXHI010000560.1:3955-6732 GCA_012270875.1 Candidatus Poribacteria bacterium
AAGACTGCGAAGACGAATGTGTTTCCTTTCGGTAGTATCACCAAAGACCTTGCAGGTGAGGCGTTGACGGATATACGCGGGATGCATTCCGCAGGGGCAGTCGGTTTCAGCGATGACGGTGTTACCGTCATGAACGCCGCGCTTATGCGCGACGCGCTTGCATTGAGTGCAGAGCTCAGTTTTCCGATCATGGTCCACTGCGAAGAACATAACCTCAACGCCGGTGCTGTTATGAATTTGGGAGAGACTTCCCGAAAGTTGGGTCTTATCGGTAGTCCGAACGCTGCGGAGGATATCATCGTTGCCCGCGATATTATGTTGGCAGAGATGACAGGCGGACACCTCCATGTGCTGCACGTCAGCACTGCGGGTGCCGTTGAATTGATACGTCAAGGAAAGAAACGAGGCGTTCATGTGACGGCTGAAGCGTGTCCGCACCATTGGATTCTCACGGATACTGAAGTTGAGAAGCAGGGAACGAATGCTAAGATGCATCCACCGCTCCGTACACAGACCGATATTGACGCGATTATTGAAGGACTCTGCGATGGAACGATTGACGCAATTGCGACTGATCATGCCCCGCACGCGCCTTCGGAAAAGGCACAAGGCATGCTTGACGCGCCTAACGGAATTATCGGTTTAGAGACGTGTCTGCCGCTTGTGTTGACATATCTTGTGCGACCGGGACACCTTACACTGACAGCGGCGATTGCTAAGATGACTGCCATTCCAGCGAACATACTCGGTATTGACCGAGGGACACTCTCTGTTGGTGCTGTTGGAGACGTTACTGCTATTGATGTTGACGCGATAAATCAGGTTGACGTAACAAAATCTCGTTCAAAAAGCCGAAACACACCTTTCACCGGATGGGAACTCAAAGGTTGGCAAACGATTACACTCCGAGAGGGAAAGAAAATATGAAAGCGATTCTGGCATTAGCCGACGGAACAGTTTTTGAAGGCGATCAATTTGGCGCGACTGGCGAAACGGTCGGCGAGGTCGTCTTCAATACGAGTATGACGGGGTACCAAGAGGTTTTGACCGATCCCTCCTACAAAGGACAAATCGTTACGATGACATATCCGTTGATTGGTAATTACGGTTGCAACGAAGCAGACGTTGAATCCATCGGTCCGCAAGTGGAAGGGTTTGTCGTTCGTGAATATAGCGCATATCATAGCAATTGGCGTTCAAAATGGAGTTTAGATACTTACTTATCCGAACACGGTATCATCGGCATACAAGGCATTGATACCCGTGCCCTCACCCGCCGTCTCCGAGTTCACGGCGTGATGAACGGATGTCTCTCTACGGAGGATTCGGATCCTAAAAGTCTGATTGCGAAAGCCAGAGCGTGGCACGGCTTGGTCGGTTGGGATTTGGTGCAACGTGTGACATGTCCGAATCCGTATGCGTGGCGTAATAGCCGTCAGCCATCAGCCATCAGCCATCAGCAAGAGGGTGTTATGCCCGTTGAAAACGATGTCGATGGCCAGACACCGAAAGCCGAGAGCCGAGAGCCGAGAGCCGAAAACTACAAAGTTATCGCGCTTGACTTCGGTATTAAGTATAATATTTTGCGTCAACTTACCGAGCACGGCTGCGAGGTTCAAGTTGTCCCTGCAAAGACGACTGCTGAAGAGATCCTTGCAGCGGAGCCGGATGGCGTTTTTCTGTCAAATGGTCCAGGCGACCCGATGCCGGTTGGCTATGCGATTGAGACGATCCGAGGTTTAATGGGTAAGAAACCGCTTTTCGGGATATGTTTGGGGCACCAACTTCTGGGGCTTGCCCTCGGTGGAAAAACCTTCAAACTGAAGTTTGGACATCGAGGGGCGAACCAACCAGTTAAGCATCTTGAAACTGATAAGGTTGAGATTACCTCACAAAATCATGGGTTCTGTGTTGATATTGATTCACTTCCGAATAGTGTCGATATTACGCATATCAATCTAAATGATGGGACACTTGAAGGGATACAGCATCGGGAGTATCCCATTTTTTCTGTGCAGTATCATCCGGAGGCATCTCCGGGGCCGCACGATGCGAGTTATCTCTTTTCACGTTTTACAGAGATAATGAGGGAATAGCCGACAGCCGTCGGTTGTCAGCCGTCGGGAAAGAGGGTTTTCTGTTAATCAGAAACCTCTTGTTACTTACTGAAAGCCGAAAGCCAAAAGCCATTAAAAACTATGCCAAAGCGAACAGATATAGAAAAGATCTTAATTATAGGCTCCGGTGCAATTATCATCGGACAGGCGTGTGAGTTCGATTACTCAGGAACGCAGGCGTGTAAAGCACTGAAAGAGGAAGGGTACGAGATTACGCTCGTCAACAGCAACCCCGCCACCATCATGACGGATCCGGATTTCGCGGATCAGACATATATTGAACCGATAACGGCGGACACAGTGGAGCTTGTGCTTGAAAAAGAACGTCCGGATGCGTTGCTGCCGACGCTCGGTGGTCAAACTGCCTTGAATGTGTCTGTCGAACTTGCGGAATCCGGTGCGTTGGATAAGTACGGAGTAGAGTTGATCGGTGCGAAATTGCCTGCTATCCAAAAAGCAGAGGACCGTGCGCTCTTCAAAGAGGCGATGGTGAAAATCGGGTTGGCAGTTCCACAGAGTGGCATTGCACACACGGTGCAAGAAGCACTTGCACTGGTTGAACAGATCGGTTTCCCGGCGATCATCCGTCCAGCATTTACACTCGGTGGCACAGGCGGGGGTATCGCTTACAACATCGAAGAATACGAAAAAATGGTTGCG
>JAAXHI010000560.1:6835-7194 GCA_012270875.1 Candidatus Poribacteria bacterium
GTCATCATCTGTTCCATTGAAAACGTTGATGCCATGGGTGTCCACACCGGAGATAGTATTACCGTCGCACCTATCCAGACCTTGACGGACAAAGAATATCAACTGATGCGAGATTCGGCGATTAAAATTATACGCGAGATTGGTGTTGATACCGGCGGTTCCAATATCCAATTTGCTGTCGATCCGAAGACAGGTAAACAGGTTGTCATTGAGATGAACCCGCGGGTCTCACGTAGTTCTGCCCTTGCCTCAAAAGCGACGGGATTTCCGATCGCCAAAATCGCTGCGAAACTCGCTGTCGGCTATAATTTGGATGAAATCCCAAACGACATCACCGCTGAAACCCCCGCCTGCTTTGA
>JAAXHI010000560.1:7244-19177 GCA_012270875.1 Candidatus Poribacteria bacterium
TCTGTCGGTGAGGCTATGGCTATCGGTAGAACCTTTAAAGAGGCATTACAGAAAGGGTTGAGGTCACTGGAGACTGGATGGTTTGGATTAGATAACCACCCACTTGAGGAGCTCCCTTTATCTGAACTGCCGAGTAAACTCAGCATTCCGAACGTCAAACGCATCTTTTATATCAAAGCTGCGCTCACACGTGGAATGAGCCTTGAGGAAATTCACGCTTACACGCACATCGACCCATTTTTTCTGTACAATTTGAAGGAAATTGTTGATTTTGAAAGTGCTTTATCCGAATCCGATGCGCAACAACAGATAAAAGAAGTAACCAGTAACCAGTGGTCAGTAACCAATAAAGAAACTTCTAAAACTGGCAACTGGCAACTGGCAACTGATAACTTGAAAAAGGCAAAGCAATTTGGGTTTTCTGATCGTCAGTTAGCGGACATCTACGACGTATCTGAAGAGGCTATCCGTGAGTGCCGAAGCGAACTCGGCATTGAGGCAACATTCAAAACCGTTGATACCTGTGCCGCGGAGTTTGAGGCAGAAACACCGTACTACTATTCTACCTGTTCAAGTGAAGATGAGGTGCGTCCTTCTGATAAGCCGAAAATCATGATACTTGGTGGGGGTCCCAACCGGATCGGACAAGGCATCGAATTTGACTACTGTTGTGTCCATGCTGCACTTGCCCTCAAAGATGATGGTTATGAGACCATCATGGTGAACAGTAACCCTGAAACCGTTAGCACCGATTACGACACGTCCGATCGACTCTATTTTGAACCGTTGACGCGTGAAGATGTCCTGAATATTTATCACAAAGAAAAGCCTGCTGGTGTCATCGTTCAGTTTGGTGGACAGACTCCGCTGAATCTCGCCGTTGCGCTTAAAGATGCGGGCGTACCGATAATCGGCACAAGCCCTGAAGATATAGCACGTTCAGAAGACCGACAACTCTTTAAAGCGGTGTTAGATGACCTCGGGTTGATGCAATCCCCTAACGGGACAGCGACATCAAGCGAGGAAGCGGCGCCTATTGCTGCCGCGCTCGGCTATCCTGTTATTGTCCGCCCCTCGTATGTGTTAGGTGGACGTGCGATGCAAATCGTTTACGACGAAGAGCTTTTACACGAATACATGAACACCGCTGTCGAGGCATCACCGGAGCATCCTGTACTCATTGATAAATATCTTGAAGAGGCAATTGAAGTTGACGTTGATGCAATCTCTGATGGAAATCTGACTGTCATCGGTGGTATCATGGAACACATTGAAGAAGCCGGTATCCATTCAGGGGACAGCGACTGTGTGTTGCCACCTTATACACTTGTAGATGAACAAATTGAGCAGCTCAAGACCTTCACTTATGACTTAGCGAAAGCGCTCCATGTACGCGGGCTGATGAACGTCCAATATGCGATAAAGAACGACGAAATTTATGTGCTTGAGGTGAATCCACGCGCCTCCCGAACAATCCCGTTCGTCAGCAAAGCGATCGGTGTCCCTTTGGCGAAATTCGCTGCCCGCGTAATGGCAGGAAAAACGCTTGAGGAACTCGGATTTACGTGCGAGATTGAACCCGCCTATTTCAGTGTCAAGGCGCCCGTTTTTCCGTTTAACCGTTTTCCCGGTTCAAACACACGCTTGGGTCCCGAAATGAAATCAACGGGTGAGGTCATGGGGATTGATACTGATGTCTCCCGCGCCTTCGCGAAGGCACAGAAGGCATGTGGTTACACTTTACCACTCGGCGGCAAAGTTTTCATCAGTGTAAAAAATAAAGACAAACGCGCGATTATCTTCATCGCTAAGAAACTGACGGATATGGGTTTTGAGCTTATTGCGACACATGGAACAGCGAAAGTATTGCTCCGCAATGGAATGGAGTCGGAGCTCGTCTTTAGCATCGGAAAAGGAAGGCCGACGATTCACGATTATATTAAGAATCACGCCGTTGACTTAATTATTAATACGCCTACCGGCGATTTACATCGACCGAACGAACTCTTGATTCGTGAAATGGCGATTGCACACGATATTCCGATTTTTTCAACGATACCCGGCGCATCGGCAGCCGTTAATGCTATTGACGCACTACAGCGTGGAGACATTACTGTCACACCGCTCCAAGATTATTTTCAAATGCTTTAATGGCTATCAGCGGTTGGCTGTCAGCCGTCAGCAAGACAAGAGGCGTTCTGTACCACTTGCGTCTCTGCTAAAAGCCGATGGTTTCCGACAGTCGCTGGCTATAAAAAGGATGAAAAAATGGCGAACGATTCTATACAGAGAAACACCCGGTGGGTTCAAACCTTTGATCGGATCCTTGAGATGGTTAATCTTGACGCAGATCGCCCGGTGAGTGTTCTGCAGATTGAAGATGGCAGGGAGGTTATTGTCGTGCAACCTAACGCCTTCACTATCTCACGCATCTATGCAACCGGTCGTCCTGATGGTATGCGTCCACACGGTGTGGATTCCTATTACGATTATTTTTTTGCGAAATTGCAGGAATATGAAGAACAACACGGTACGCGTGAAGGGTTTGAATTGGCGGCAGAAGAATGGGAGATCCTCTTTGAGGAGTCTTTCCATCGCTATACTCGCTATCTGCTTTTCGCGGGCATTAAACGGTGGCAAGATGTCCAACGTGATACGGCTACTAATATCGCTGTAACGAATTTAGCACGCGAATGCGCGCCCTCGGAAACCGCTTGGCAGAGTTATCAGTACAAAGGCTATATGCTTATGATGCACAGCATTGCCAACGCGGAATTGAGTCTGCAGGACAATGATGCCGAGGCAGCGTTACGGCATATTGATACCGGCATCCAACAGATCGGAGAATTTTGTGGTGAGTGTCTACGCGAGGAACACGGCGAAGCAGAAAATATAACGCGTGAACGCTATCTTAGCAACCTTATAGAATTTCGGTCTGATCTGGAAACGCTTGATACCGAAACACCCGAAACACCCGAAACAGAAGAGTCAGAAGGTGACCAAGAAGATATCTTGGCGGAATTGGAAAGATTGCTAAATGAAGACGACACATAGCGTCAATTTCTGTTAGCACCTTAGAATGGAAAAATGGTGCTATAAAAGAACTTAATTGATCTATTATAGCACGCCAGCCGTCGTATGCAGATTCGGTGTTGCGAGCATCTCTACTTTACATTCTGACACGCATTATACCCCTTCCTCGTTTGGTGCTTGTATGAGAACACCACCAAGGAACAAAAATGCTATGCCTCGGATTAGCACGTGCAATTGAACACCAAGGTCAAGGAAAACGCCTGCTGGGAAGGCTATTATCGCAATAAAGAATAGATATGCGGCAACTGGATTTCCCCATGCATGGAGTGCCGAACCATAACAGAGTGCTAACAATACGCACAAGAAGGCACCGGTCATAAAGAGTGCTTCGCCCCACTCCACCCAGAGTGCATGGAAGGGGGTAGCGATTGTAGCGGTAGCGGATTCGCCTCCTAATTCCGATAGCGCATTTATCGGAGCGGTCTGTGAGCAGTGAGCTATCAATTCTATGACAAGCCACAGGATCGCGATACTCGCGCCTAAGGCACTACGTGCCTGTGCTTCCGAAGAAAGTAAGCCATAACTCGCTAATAGGGTCGGCACGAGCAAAATAATGGTGACAACCCCGATTCCATGAAAAATTCCGATTCTTCCAAATTGTTCTGCTGACGGGTCTGAACTCATAGATGATAAACTAAAAATAAACCAAACACTTGACGCTACCATGAGAAAACCGCTCAAGATACCAGTGAGCCCACCGAGTCTATACAGCGAGCTGAGTTGTTTTTCCATTCAATTCCTCCGAAAAATGTAAATAAAGATTTATTATGTCGCTGAAGATGTTATAGTTTACCTAAATTTTTAATTTTAAACAATACTTTTTTTAAGAGCATAGTTATAAAGATCGCGAGCATAGTTCGCTCCTACAAAAAGGGAAGATCGCGAGCATAGTTCGCTCCTACAAAAAGGGAAGATCGCGAGCATAACTTGCTCCTGCAAAAAAGGGAAAAGATCGCGAGCACAGCTCGCTCCTACAAAAGATTGCTGCGATCTTTTTTACTGATAGGATTCGGAACCTCGTCAATCGAGAGTGTATAACGAAAAAAATGTGGACATCTGCATAGGAACTTCGTATCTCTCACACCAAACTCACGTTGTATAGATAGTTGTGAATTTTACTACGTAAATTTTAATCAGAGGATGACGGGTATCGGACGAAGTTTGCAAGCCAAAGTGTGCTATGAGAGATTGGAAAGTGCTCCCACTATGAACACAACAAACGGACAAAAAACAGTACTTATTGTTGATGCCGATAGGGGTGAACGCGAGTTGGTCTGCGAAACGCTCGCGAGTAAAGGGCTGCGACTCCTTATCACAGGCAATATGTATCAGGCGTTTCATCAGATTGAGCACTTAAAAATAGATATCCTTATCGCACCATTGAAAGCGGCGCGGATTGATGGATTGGCCCTGTTAGATGCGGCAGTGCAGCATCACCCGGATGTCGGTGTAATTTTTATTACGGAGCCGAACATTTTAGAGACGGATATCGGTATCAAAGCGATGCTCGCCTATAAAGACACCTATTTCCTGCCGAAGCCGGTGAACCCTGGGCATTTGGAAGCCCTGCTCCATAGAACGCTTGAAAACCAACACCTCACCTTTGAGAATCGACAACTTCAATCACAAATAGATGAGAAGGAAGGCTTACGCCGACTCACAGGCAATTCGCCGCAAATCATCCGAATTCGGGACATGATTACTCAGATCGCGCCGACGAAAGCGACTGTAATGATTCACGGCGCGCGCGGCACGGGTAAAGAATTGGTCGCCCGCGCTATTCATCATCGAAGCCTACGGCGCGGGCCTCTCATCGCCTTCAATTGTGCGACTTTAAACGAAAACCTCGCAGAGTCCGAACTTTTCGGGCATGAACGTGGGGCATTTAGTGGAGCCTACTATCAACGTAAAGGACGATTTGAACTCTCACACGGCGGCACTCTATTTCTTGACGAAGTTTCACAACTCAGCCTATCGAATCAAGCGCGCCTTTTGCGGGTTCTTGAAGAACGCGAATTTGAACGGGTTGGCGGCGACAAAACGATTCGGGTCGATGTCCGCGTCGTATGCGCTACAAATCACGATTTGGAAACCGCATCTAAAAACCGAGAATTCCTCCCAGATCTCTACGACCGGCTCAACGTAGTACCTATCCATCTCCCGACGCTCCAAGAACGTATTGAGGATGTTCCGCTGCTTGTGAAGGACTTTCTTGATGAGTTTTGCCAACAAAATGGAAAACCGCTGATAACCCTCGCACCGGAGGCAATTAGAACCCTGATGAAATACGAGTGGCCAGGGAACGTGCGCGAATTGAAAAACTGCATCGAAGGTATTGTTGTAACGTCCACCCAATCAACAATCCAACAAATTGACTTACCTGAACGCATCCTCAAAGCAGCGGGCATCGCATTTTCAAACCTACCTTCTGTTCCTGATATCTGGAAACCGGTTGCGGCAATTGAGGATAACCGGGATTTAAATGTAGAAGTCGGCATGTCCCTCGACGAAATTAACCGAGAAGCACTCCGTGCGACACTTGCGTCTGTAGATAATAACAAAGTAAAAGCCGCAGAAATACTCCAGGTGAGTCGTCGGACAATCCAAAGGAAAGTAAAGGAATACGGGTTGTTCGATGAAGAAGAACTGTAGTGTTATGCGGATGTTATGACCTTAATGGTTCTGAGATAATAATTCTTGTTTATTCGCATAAACCTGTTTGTAGTAGTCTACGCGTTTTAGTTGGGAAGCCGCCGCCGTATCAATGATGACGATTGTTTGTGGATGCATCTGTAGCACGGATGCGGGCACTTCGGCTGTGATTGGTCCCTCTACAGCGTTTGCGATGGCTCCGGCTTTTGATTCTCCGCTCGCCAACAGTAGACACTGTTTTGCCTCCATGATTGTACCTACGCCCATCGTAATCGCCATTTTCGGGACAGCGTCAACAGTACGACCGAAATGGGGTGCGTTTGCCTCAAGGGTACTTTGCGTCAGTGTTTTAATCCGCGTCCGAGAGCCGAGGGAAGAACTCGGTTCGTTAAAACCGATATGCCCGTCTTTTCCGATGCCGAGTACTTGAATGTCAATGCCGCCGGCATCCACAATCGCTGCTTCGTACCGCTCGCAGAATTCCGCATGTCCGACCGTTGTACTCTGGGGGATATGGCGATTCTCTGCGGGAATGTTAACGGCATTAAAAAGATGCGTCTCCATAAAGGTATGGTAGCTATAGGGATGGTTCGGTGGAATCCCGACGTACTCGTCTAAGTTGAAGGTGGTTACACCTGAGAAATCAAGCCCCTCTGTTTTATGCATCTGGACTAAAGCCTCATAGACACCGATTGGCGTGCTACCAGTAGCGAGTCCTAAAACGAGGTTCGGTTTTTTTAGGAGCGCGTCTCGGACGATTTCAGCCGCAACCTCCGCGAGCTCCTCATAAGTCGGTTGAATAATAACTTCCATCTATTTAGTAGATCCTCGTTCCAAATATGCTGCGTGATTGGAATCCCCGTTCATTATAGTCGCTCGTAGGGATTGGGTAACCCAACCCCTACGGCTCCCATGTGTGCAAATAATTACGGACTTCACTATAAACCCCCTAAAGAATCAGAATCAACGGTATGAATGCCTTATGGGCATTCACCGGGTATGAAGGTTCCCTATGGGCATTCACCGCCCCTTATCAGGGGGACTTTAAGGAGCGGTGCGTTAGTCCTACTAATATTAACCCAAGTTGCCACTTTTTTATTTACATAGCACCCCTACGGGGTGCAGTGCCTTGAATGTCCAATTTTCTATAGACATAATACCCCTACGGGGTATAAAGAGCACCCCTACGGGGTGCAGTCCAATTTTCTATAGACATAATACCCCTACGGGGTATAAAGAGAGAATTTTCCTTGAAAAATCTATGTTTAAACGTCCAAGATCTATTGGGTAGCAACTTAGGTTAATATTACACATTTCCAGCGATAATTTTGTCCATATCACTGCTGATGCTATGTACCCTGCCTTCGGGGTTGTCCGCATCAACAGGAAGTTCTGCTGTCATGTAGTCGTCGTACCCGATCTCTTCCAGTGCTGACATGACGGCGTTCCAATCAATCGTACAGTCCTCAATCAGGTAGGTCCACCGACTCTCGGTTGCGTTGAACCCTTTGATATGCACTTTAGAAATACGATGTCCGAGAGAACGAATCCAGTGTTGTGGATATCCGTATAGCACGATGTTCCCTACATCAAAATAGGCTGTTATCGTCTCACTGTCAAACTCGTCAAGGTAGCGACAGAATTCTATCGGGCTGAGTAGAAATTTGTTCCAAACATTCTCAAGCGCGATTGTGATGTTTTTCGCTTTCGCTTCTGGAATCAGTTTACGAATTTCCACTTGTGAACGTTGATATGCGTCCTCATAACTGGTTTTATCATTGACAACAGCAGGAACGAGCAGCACGGCATCTGCGCCAACAGCGGATGCGGTTGCTATTGAATCAAGCATGCCATCGCGCGACTCAGCACGAACATCTGCGTCTGCGTCCGAAAGCGGACATCCCCAGTGTTTGCTATTCATCACACTGAAGACCTCTACCCCGTGTTGTGTGGCGATCTCTTTTGTCTGAAGTCGGTCATCATTATTTTCGAGCGTACCGATTTCAACGCCATCAAACCCGGCTTCTTTCGCCAGTTTAAAACGCGCTTCGGTTGAACCGCCCGGTAATGAGCCGATACATATCCCTTTTTTCATCTGTTTTCCCTTTCGGCTTGTGCCGTTTGAATTTTTGAGAGTAGTTTATGATACGCATCTACATTCGGTGCTAACGAGATGGCTTGATTAATAGCGTCCAGAGCCTGTGCATATTGGGCATTGCGGAAGTAGGTGTATGCGAGTGTGTCATAATGTTTCGCTGTCGGTGCTAAAACAACCGCCTGCTGTGCCAAATCAATTGCCTGTTGCATCTCCTTACCGAGTCCTGCATAGAGACGTGCGAGGTTGTTATGTGCCTCTGCTGCGGTGTTATCTACAGCAATGGCGCGCTTGAAAGCCGCGACTGCCGGTTCAAACTGGCGTTGGTTAATATAGATAATCCCTAACTTTATTTGCACCTGTGCGTTATCCGGTGCGAGTTCTGTGGCTTTTTGATATACGCGCCCCGCTTTTTCAAGGGCACGTTGGCGGATAAATACCTCGCCAAGGTGAAGATACGCTGGCAGATAAGACGGGTACACCTGCGTGGCAACTTCATAAATCTGTGCTGCTTCTGCTAAGTTGTCATAAGCCTCATGGAGTTCGCCGAGTTTGATATATAGCACTGGCAGGTTCGGATTTGTGTAAATCGCCTCTCGAAACCGGTGCATCTGATCTTCATAAGTCTTTAAACGTTGGAACTGCGCCATAGCAGTTTCGGATTTTTCTTTGTCTCCAAGTTTCTGATACGTGAGTGCGCGTCTATAATGCGCCTGCGCTGAATATCGGTTTCGCACGAGCGCGGCATCGTAGTATTCCATAGCCTGTTTTAGGCGATTTTGCATCTCTGCTACCCGCCCCAATCCGTAGTAAGATTCAGTGTGGTTTGGGTTCAGGCGGATGCCTTCACGGTACGCCTTTTCAGCAGCGTTGAATCTACGTTGGAGAATGTATACATCGCCAAGATGGATGTGTGCTTCTGCAGATTGCGTCAACAGGAGGAGTGCTTGTTTGAAGTGATCCTCAGCGAGTACTAACTTACCTTGTGTCTTATAGACGATGCCTAACTGCAAGTGCGAGTTCCCATGTACCTCCAGCGACGCTTTGCGTGTCAATGCTTTCTGGTATGCCGAGGCGGCCTCGCTCAGATTATTGAGTTCTTGGTAGACAATGCCGATATAGTATTGGGCAAGCCCCCCAATATCCTCTGAGACGGCATATTCTTTTTGAAGAGATTGAAATTCGGCGAGTGCCTGATCGTATTGTTCCGCATTAAGGTAGCGGACTCCGCGTTCAAATCGACTGTTAATTTCCTGTTCAGCATCGCACCACCCGACCGATGACGGTAGGACAAGCAGGGCAAAAGAGAGAATAAGGCTTTTGATTGTGGGGGGTAGATAGCATTGAAGCGTAGACATGCCGAGATGAGAAAATGAGTATGGGACGGCATGAAAACCGTCCCAACGTTTTAGGGTGTGAAATTACTCACGACGGGTCTTCACTTGTCCCCACGTCGTAGCGAGTTTGTCCGCCGGTTCGACAGGGAGGAGTTTGCCGTCCATAATCTCTTCAACCTCGTCGCCATCAACTGCCCTATCGTAGACATAGAGATCGTCGATGTAGAACTTCGCAGCGCTATAACCCGTTTTACCGATATAGAGTTTTTCTGCGCCTTGTGCGTGATCTTTCGGGACACCAGGTTCCGCGACTTTTTTGCCATTGACGTAGAACGCTAATTTGGCATCTTTTTTAACACCTGCGATGTGATACCATTCGCCAATTTCAAACGTATCCTCTTCTCCATCGGGTCCTGCACAGAGTGTGCCTGCGTTACCGGGGTTAAACCGATAGTGGATATACAGCGGCACACGGTTACAGGTCCATATTCCGGGTGAACGGTCAGAACCGGGTGCCTTTTTCGCTATGATTTGATCCCAGCCACCGGAGTTCGCTTTAGTGAAGTGGAGCCAGAAGAGATAGGAGTTATCTTGATAATCTTCTAATTCTTTGAAGGAATCAACTGTTACACTGTCGCCAGCGGCATCGAATAACATCGATCCTTTGCCGTGGACGACTTCATCGGTGGCAATCTTCGCGCCATCAACGATGTCGCCATCGTTTCCGCCGCCGGTTTCATCTACGACCTTTCCACCTTTCGCTGCATCGAAACTAAAGTACAGGATTAAACCGTCGTCTTGAACTTTGGCGTGCGTGGTGAATGTGCTGCCTACCATTAGTAATGCGACAGCGAGTACATACAGAACTAAACGCATGAGTGAACCTCCTCATGTCTAAGAAAATTAATGTGCTATGCGAACGTTTTGTATCAGGGTCGCTTCCAACCGACCTATGGATAAAAGGTTCGCGTTTTAACCCACAGAGATATTGTAAAAGAAACGCTTAAATATGTCAAGAAAAAGATAATGTCTGATTTCGGATATGCCTAAATTAAGACGAAAGGATTATAAGAAGGGTGAAATTCAGGGCTGCGGCGATGCTGTAGAACAGCCAAAAACCTTAGGCAAATAGGCGTGAACAGGAAAAGGAGTGTGGGACGGTATGAGAACCGTCCCAACGTTTCAGGGCACGAAATTAATCGCGACCTGTTTTCAGGTGTCCCCACGTTGTGGTGAGTTTATCTTGGGGTTCAACAGGGGTGAGTAATCCTTCCATTACATCTATAACCTCACCGCCGCTCAATGCTCTATCGTAGATAAAGAGTTCATCAATATAGAAGAGCGCGGAAGCGTACCCTGTTTTACCGATATAGAGTTTTTCTTCACCTTGGGCGTGGGCTGCTGGAACGGTCTGTTCGTCAACGACTTCGCCATCAATGTAAAACTTAAATTGGTTACCTTCTTTGATACCAGCGATATGGTGCCAGTCGCCTGCAGCAAATTCGTCGCCTTCACCTTCAGGACCGACGCAAAGGCTGCCAGCATTCCCGGGATTGAACCGGTAGTGGATATGTAGACTCACGCGGTTGCAGGTCCAGATTCCCGGAGAACGGTCGGAACCGGGTGCTTTTTTCGCGATAATTTGGTTCCATGCACCGGAGTTCAGTGCAGCGAAATTGAGCCAGAAGAGATAGGAATTGTCTGTATATTTTTCTAAGGCATCAAAGGACTCAACCGTCACACCATCATTGCCATCGTCGCATAACAACGAGCCTTTTCCGTGGACGACTTCATCGCTAACAATCTCCGCGCCAGTAATCACGCCATCATTTCCGCCGCCTGTTCCATCTTTAACTGTATTTCCTTGTGCTTCATCAAAGCTGAAGTAAAGGATTAAGCCATCGTCTTCGACTAAGGCGTGTGTAGTGAGTGCGCTGCTTATTATTAGTAAGGCAACGGCGAGCAAATACATCATTAAACGCACGAGTAAACCTCCTCATGTCTAAAACAACAATTAACGTACGATGCGAGCGGCTCATATTAGGGGAGGTTTTCAACCCCTCCATTAAATGAACGACCCGCGTTCTAATTTACAAAGGTATTATAATAGAAACGTTTAAATCTTGTCAAGAAAAATCTGTAAATAAAACGATTCAGTTTTCTGAAGGTTTCGATTTTAAGCGTAAGATCGCTTCGAGCAACCGTAGTAAAACCTATATTAATTGGGCATTCAGACTGGAAACACAAACTGGAAGTTTATGCTACGAAGATCACAAACTAAAAGTTTATGCTACGAAGATCACAAACTGGAAGTTTACGCTACGAAGATCACAAACTAAAAGTTTATGCTACGAAGATCACAAACTGGAAGTTTATGCTACGAAGATGTCTATTGATTTTTAGGACTCACTTTAAAAGTGAGGTCGGCTTGGCATCGGTTTTGCAAGGTGTGGTACAATTTTACCGAATACAATATGTGTCCGCCTGCTGCTGATGTCCGTTATGGCAAAAAACCTTTTGACATGCCTTTGTTGCTATGTTATGCTAAGCTGTAGTTGAGAAGAGGTGAGCGAAGAATCACGGTGGATTTCGCACTGTCTCATTTTTCGCTACAATTGCGTATGTTTAGGGAATTTACTGAAAGGGATACTGGAAATGGAGCGTACCAATAACCAATCTGTTTATGTCGTTGCTATCTGTGGCAGCCTACGGAAAGGCAGTTCAACGCACGCGGCACTCCAAATCGCGCTTGCTGC
>JAAXHI010000044.1:0-748 GCA_012270875.1 Candidatus Poribacteria bacterium
ATACCTCGCATTCTATATCCCGGTGTGCCAGATTCTGAATTCGCTGATATTGATGGACTTTTACTAACAGGTGGTGGCGATATTCATCCAGATAATTTTGACCAAGAGTGGCATCCATCCCTTAAATATGTTAATGAAGCACGTGATGAATTAGAGATCCCGCTATGTCGCGAGAAAATAGAAGCCGATCTCCCTGTTTTCGGTATCTGTCGCGGGATACAGGTAATGAGTGTCGCAATGCACGGAGACTTATATCAAGATGTGCCTTCTCAATTTAGAGACCCTTTGACCCATCCTGCAAAGAGCGTTGGAGAAGATTCTGAACATGAGATTGAAATTGAATTCGGCAGCCGGTTAAGCGAAATTGTAGGTAAAAGCACAGATGAAGTCAATTCGGCTCATCACCAAGCAGTGGATGAAATTGGTGAAGGGTTCGTTGTCACCGCACGATCAGAAGATGGAGTCATTGAAGCGATGGAGAACCCATCAAAGCAGTTTGTGCTTGGCGTGCAATATCACCCTGAACGGATGATCAGAACCGCCGAATTTCGTGAACACAGGCGCAAATTATTTGAAGCGTTTATTAACGCTGCCTCTGAATAATACGACAGGTGTCAATTTTAGGACTTACGCATTTCCTCTTAAAGTCCCCCTGATAAGGGGGATTTAGGGGGTTTATAACATGAAAATTATTGCTTTTGCGTAAGTCCTGAATTTAAGAAAAGAGTTATGCACTAAATACCCCAGG
>JAAXHI010000044.1:844-5060 GCA_012270875.1 Candidatus Poribacteria bacterium
CCTAAATCGTTGCCGCCGATTCTGTATTTATAACCCGTGCGGAGTTGTAAGATATTGCCTATCGTGTAGCCTGCCCCGATGCCTATAGCAATATCGTTGTCGGTGGGACGGATGATGTCCGTTGTTAGAACGAATGTGTCATCCCAGAATTTATATGCCGCGCCGACCCTGACGGTGACAGGTAGACCGAAAGCCTCCTCGATAAACTGCACACGTGGTCCGACGTGCTGTGCATTGAACCCCAACGATAGCGGTATGCCAGTGAAGGTATATAGTCCGCCGAGGTCAAAGGCGATGCCGGTTCCCGTTTCGTCAGCGATCTGCTCGCGCAAGAATTTTGCATTCGCACCCAAGGCGAGTGAACTGCCCAAACTTCGGGCATACGAGAAGATCAGTGCCAGATCATAGGGACGGAAAATAGTCGTCTCGTTCCCTTCCCGATCACGTCCCTGCAATTCACCGAAAGATAGGAAACTTGAACTCACACCGAAGGTGCCGATACTTTTAATAGGGAGCGCGACCCCGACGAATTCGTGATTGATTCCGGCGAACCACTCGTTATGCATGAGCGCGAGCTGTGTCTCTTCAAGGCGTGCGAGGCCCGCGGGGTTCCAAAATGAGGCGTAAAGGTCATCGGTCGCGGCGACTTGGGATTCTCCCATGCCAATCGCCTTTGCCCCTACCCCGATTTTTAGGAATGTCATGGCGCGGGTGCCGGCGTTTTCATGAATATCTGTGCTATCCGCTGCTGCGGACAGACATGCGAGACTGAGACCTACAATAAAGGTATATATAAAAAATCGGTTCATTTTTTATTCCTATTGATGACTAAACCGCTGCGGGATTAACAACCTCGATTCCTTCATCAGCATAGCGTTCAAAATCTGTTACATTGAAAGTTAGGATACGCGTTACGTTATGCGCAATCATTGACGCAACTAACCGTGCATCGTGAACCTGAACACCGGACACATCATGATCCACGACGAGTCGTCTCCACGCTGGATAAACTGTGGGCGAATCGGGTAGCACAGGGAAAAGCGTTTCCAAATCTCGCAATAAGTCATTTGCTTCAACGGATGTTTGTCCAAAACCGTTGCGGTCAGTGGGTCGAGTAGATACGTTCCAGAATTCCGCAAAATTTTGTGATGTAGTTCGCAGTTGGTGTCCATTTGCCAACAATTCACGGGTAGCAGCCCGAACAATTGGGTAACGTGGATCAGCAGGGAATGAAAATCCCAACAAAACATTAGTGTCAGTCAGATAAACCATAACTATGGATGATCTTCGTATATACCTTCGCGACTCATCGCATAATCTGATAATGGAGGAAAATCAGGACCGACGTATTTCATAAATTTTTTTCCCAATTCATCTGCTAATGCCTCAAATTCCTCAAGAGATAACTGTGAATTGTTAACTGTTGCTACCTTCTTAGCATTGTCAAGGATTTCTAAACATAAATTATTATTATTAGGATAACTATAAACTGTAACCGTCATCTGTTTCATCTCCTTTTTATGACGCATTTGTGTCCGTTTCTGTCTCCTCATTCTGCGATTTTTCATGTATTTCCCGATCTTGATCTTGAATAAGGAAGTCTACTTTCTGTAAAATTTTTTCTTGAATATTACGTGGGTATTGACTGATGCGACTCTCCAGAAAGTCAGTATGCCTCCGTATCCTATGCTCAAATACGGGTTCAGTGAGAATTACGGGTTTTCGAGTGCCGGTGGCAATGCTGTTGACATCCCCCTGTAACTTTTTAGTGGCCTCGGCTATCTCAAAAAGCGGTGGTCTACCAATGTGTGAGAACCCTTCGTTCTCGCTAAAATCGAGATGAAATGTGCGCGCGTGCTCGTGATCCACGGCATCCTTATATTTAACAGTGATTTCAAGTGGTATTTGCTTGAGTTCATCATATTTATCTATTACATTGACCAAAAACTGCTCAATTTTCCGCCCGGGTTCAAAGTAGGCAATTCCGCCCTTGAGAAAACCGATCTTCTCAAATGGTATGTCAAGACACGGTATAGAAGCAGGTTTTGTTATGAATTGTAGATTCTGGGCTGCCCCTGTCCCTATATTTTCTACACAGAGCATGACGAGGCTAACGTGTGCTTCATGGCACCGGAGAGATATTGCGATTTCAGGTGTGTTATTGGCTTTTAGGAGCCGCCACGTCAGATAGGTGTAATAACCAATGACACCCACAAGTACAACAATGGCGACCCCGATTATCGCGCCACTATTTGCGTTTAGCCACTCTATGATTCCCATGATTCTCTCCTTGAACCGATGCCTCTCTATCCTAAATCCAAGTCCGGTAACCCTTCAACAACCTTCACCGTCTCCAGACTCACAGTAATCACCTTTCCGATGAGTTTGACGATGTACTGTGGGTTGTCTGCACGGTTCGGATCGTTCACAATACCGCTGCGTTTATCTATTTTAACACAATATTGATTAATTATCCACTCCAACGCGGAACGGTTGCCGAGTCGGTAATCATACGTCTTTTCGGGGATGCCGTCAAGGGTCAGGAAATCGTTATAGACAATCTGCGTTTTATCTTTTGAGAGTTTCATCTTCTCGACGCGCCAATCGAGAGGGACATCGGGGTTTTGGATGAATTTTAGTTCATCGTATTCGGGTTGGGATTCATAGTTGACGTGGAGATCTGCCAACCGCGCGCCTGCTTTTGCGAATTCCCAGAAGTCTTTGGCGTAGGGGATGTGTGGGAGGTCGCGCTTGAGGTTCGCCTCGTATTTCTCTCAATAGTCCGGATGGGGCAAGAGAATGATTTTAAGGTCGGCAGATCTCTGGAACAATTCTTAGCGGGTTTTTAATGGAAATTTATCCCGATGGTGAAAGCAGTCTGAGAACTCTCAAAAGAAAATGCTAAAGATCCCGTTACGCTTGTCCTCGGTGACATCTCAATCTCCAACCCGACTTCCCCTAAAATACTACCGGTACTCGAAAACTGTTCAACGCTTGTCTCGTCGAACTCTATAACAGTCCAAGAATTTGCATAATATAAGCCGAGAAATGGTTTTAGGGTCCATTCTGATTGCGTATTTAGGCGTTTTAAGATACCACCCCCTCCAGAAAGTCCGAGAACCCTTCTCCGGTAGAATGTTCCATCATTTGAAGAATCAAGAATTCCGAAAAATGTTTCACTCCCTGTAGGAAAAACAGTTCGGGAAAATGAAGCACCAAAAATTCCAACCAGAAAATAATCTAAACCTGTCTGACCCAAAGCATCAATACGCGTCATCGATATCCCACCTACGGGGTATGGCGGAACTTCCAATGGTGCCTGGTATGCCTCACTATCATCAAATCCTAATCCTGCCTGAAAAGACATTTTTAGATGATTATCTATTCCATAGTCAAAGTCAGCTGCGATTGTCCTTGTATTTGTAGTATTATCAGCAGCACTAAAGGTAAATCCAATCTCTGTTTTACCTGCCGGTAACTGGTATAAACTTGCTTGCACATACGGCGCAAGAAGCAGTAAAGGCAATAAGAAAATTAGGTAGAGGTATGTTCTTTTCATATCCAATTTCTGTCTCCTTTTAGAAAACGCTTGTCTGTTAGAAAAAACTGAGTAATTTTATAGTAAAATCCGAAAATAAGTTTACACTTGCCATATCAACTTTAAGAAAACCCGGCTCGTAGTTGCGCAATTTTGCGGCGTACCCGCCCAAATGCGAGGTGCATTATTGCGCTCTTATAGGTTCACAGTTTGCACTACCATACGAGTGTATAAGTAATTACGGAATCTACTATAAACTGTTCCGAAGATCTCATACAATACTGTTGAGTTTCGCTCTGTTCGTTTGATTCGCTTGCTGATTTTTGATGGCATTTATAGTAGATTTTAGAATTAACAAGGCACCTTGATCGGTGTGTTGACATGTCTTGGGAACTTAGATGCGAGGGGCTTTGGGGACGAACCGGTGCGGTTACAAACCGCGTCTACTTATTTAAGAACGATTTACTTTGTCAACTGGATTATGATGCCTACCCCGCTGATGACGATGTAGGCGAGTGTGCTGACAAGTGCCCAATTCACCTGAAACTTTTTCTTGATTTCTAAAACGTCCCCCGGATAAAGTAAAACCTGTTGTTGTGCCTCGCCTTTAAGAGTCTCGGACGTGAGAGAGGTCTCTATAGTTGTGCCGTCATGGCGGTGGATGATAACCTCCTCACG
>JAAXHI010000454.1:0-36903 GCA_012270875.1 Candidatus Poribacteria bacterium
CTAAATTTCCGGTGGCAGTACACATTCTCTACTAACAGGAACGGTAACTACGATATCTATATGATAGATAGGCATGGCGGTAATCTTCAAGCACTCCTTGACGGACCCGCAGATGAGATTCACGCGAGATGGTCTCCGAATGGGCGCTACTTGGCTTATGCCTCCAATGAAAATGCCGACTTTTATAATATCCATGTCATGAATATGCGAACTAAACGACGTTGGCAACTCACTGATCTCCCCGCCAACGACACGACCCCGACATGGTCACCGGATGGGACGGAAATTGCTTTTGTCTCTGATCGAAGGGGCAAGTATCGGATCTACAAGATAGGTATAAACGGCGAAAAACTTAGCCAATTGACCAAGGGTGGGGACGATTGGGGGCCTTCTTGGTCTCCAGATGGTGAATGGATCACATACAATACACTCCAACCTGATGGATTGGTTTATCTCTATATTGTATCCGCTGATGGCAGAAGGGAGAGACAGCTGGCAAGGGCTGGAGGGAAGGGACGCAGCACGGCATGGTCTCCTGATAGTCAGAAGATTGTGTTTTCCACTTGGGAACTTGGGATAGGACCGAAAATTGCGATTATAGATGTAGAGAGTGGGAAACTCCGTCGTGTGACGCTTGGCGGGCGGGTTCCTGGGGGTCGTGTATTCATGAAGTACGCCCCAGCATGGTCGCCGAATGGGAAGTGGATCGCTTATGTTTCGGATAACTTAGAAGTCGAGCACAAGACTTTTCTCTATGTCGTTGATGCTGCGGGTGAAGAACGCGCGGAATCCATTCGACTCACGACGCATCTATCAACGAATATATCGCCTGCGTGGGTGCCAGAGTCGTTCTTCTCTGTTTCACCAAGTGCAGAAAAAATGACAACGCTTTGGGGCGAACTCAAGCAACACGAATAGTTAACCCCTCCAACTTACAAGGCAGGTAATGCGTCTCTGTAAGCACATGATTTTTTTCCACGATGCACGTTTTCTGTCCCGAAATCGCGTCTTTAATAATATAGCCCAGGTTGCTACTAACGAGTTTTGGACGTTCTAACAGCGTTTCGCTGCCCTTTTCTTCACCCCGTAGGGGTGCTATATCTATAGAAGCGGGTATATTCAGGTGACCGCACCCCGTAGGGGTGCTATGTTTATAAATAAGTGGCAACTTGCGTTAATATAATAACCGAAGTTGCTACTCATAAGATTTTAGATGTTGAAACTCCGTTATTTTGTACCGTGATGCACGTCGCATTTGGGTGAGTACACCGCAAAACTTTTAGTGTGCGTCTCCGCAAGCACAATCTGGAAGATTATGCTACAAAGCACACAATCTGGTGGCACAATCTGGAAGATTATGCTACAAAGAAGGTAACTGTATGCGTATGAGTCGTTCAGTTAAGTGTTTTGACGCATACCAACGGGATTGGATCCATTCGTTAGGATAGTTTCATGAAACAAGAAAACGATGCTCAGTTAATCGACGATATCTTGTCTGGTGACACCACCGCATTTAACATTTTGGTTGAAAAGTACCAAAAGAGTGTCCACGCGCTTGTCTGGCGAAAAATCGGTGATTTTCATTACGCTGAAGAAATTACACAAGACACCTTCCTACAGGCATATAAAAAACTTTCGACGCTCAAGAATCCGAATCTATTCGCTGGATGGCTGTATGTCATTGCAAATCGGCTCAGTTTCAAGTGGCTACGAGAGCAAAAACCTGTTCCACAGTCGTTGGAGACTATACCTGTGAACGAGGTAGAAGCATCCTCTTATACGCGTTATGTATCCGAGCAGCGGGATATAAACACAACCGAGAATCGCCGCGAACTCGTCCAAAAACTTCTCGAAAAACTCCCCGATAGCGAACGCACGGTTGTGACACTTTACTATCTCAGCGAAATGACGACGAAGGAGATCGGCAAATTCTTGGGGGTCTCGGTGCACACGATTACGAGTCGGCTCCAGCGAGCAAGAAAGCGTTTACAGCGGGACGAAGAACGCTTGGTTCAGGAGGTGCTCGGTGGTGTACATGTATCGGCGCGTCTCAGCGAGAATATCATGCGAGAAGTCGGAAAGATAGAAACGACATCGCCACCGGTTAGCAAACCGTTGCTACCGTGGGCGGCTTTTGGTGCAGCTGCGGTCTTAATTGCCTTGCTGCTCGGCACAAGCAACCGATACCTTGCGCGCTTTCAGAAACCGTATAGTTTCGAGGCACAATCTGAACCTACTATCGAAATTATTGATACACTTGTTACACTTGATATTGACGCAAAACCGGATGTTCGGAATCAGATTGGACAGGCTGCGTTCCCCGGTAAAAGCAACAGTACGGGTTTACAGACCTCTGAAACGTCGCTGGCAGCTACAGTTGGAGTGGATGCTGCAAAGTTTTCTACTTCTCGGTGGAGGCAGGTATCTGGTCCTCAACAGGGTCCCGCCTATGGCATCTTTACTACACCTGAAGGGACGCTCCACGTCTCTACACAGACAGGTATTTACAGATTACCAACGGGAGAAACTGCGTGGGCGCGCATCAATGCCAATCGACCAATTAGCTGGGGCTATATGCCAATGGCAGCATATAGGGATACTCTCTATAGTGTCTCTACTAATGAAATCTTCACTTCGAGCGACGATGGCGAGACGTGGCACGTCTTTTGCCCGCGACCCAGCGGACGCACTGTTGGATTGGTAGTAACCGATGCGCCGCAATCCACCCGCTCACGAACAGCTGTTACAATGTATCTCGCCCTCCGAGATAAAGGCGTTTTCCAATCTACGGATGCTGGCACCGAGTGGAATTTGCTTAACGAAGGATTAACAAACAAACGCATTTACAGAATCGCTGCGATTGAAAACACGGTATTTGTTGGGACAAACGAAGGACTCTACCGTCTCAACGCAGGTGTTTGGGAGGAATTATCGGTAGACCCTTCTAAAACTGCCCAATCCTTTGAGAACTTTGGAGACAAGACACCTGCTAACACAGACAGCGGTGTCTATCGTCTTAGCTCAGGTATTTGGGAACAGGTGCCAATAGAATTTGTTAATGCTATTCATTGCTTGACAGCCTTTGAGAACAATCTTTATGTTGGCATGGGACCGGATCTGTCTATGTGGGCGGGATCGACGAAATCGGAATTAGCGGAATTAGGCGTAATAGTGAATGTGAACTCGGTACAAGGCAAAATTTTTCACTCAGCAGATTTGGGGAAATCATGGACTGAGATAACGCCTCAGGATAAACCGCTCTTTTTTACAGTCCTAACCGGTATAAAACTTTTGGTGGTGGGTGAGACGCTCCTCGCGCGAGGAATCGAACAATTCCGGTCAACAGACGCGGGGCGGACTTGGACGCAACTGGACACTGCCTCTGGTCTGTCTCCACTTGATTCCCGACGAATAGTCGCGGCGGATGAAAGGGTTTTTTACACAATTGGCGGAAACGGTGTTTATCGCACAACGGATGCTGGCGACTCATGGCACCTGTTTATGGATGGCATCATGGGGACAGGGATCCGAAGTCTGATAGCATTCAATAACAGGCTTTGTGCGTATACCGGCAGCGACATCGTGCAGTCAACCGACGGTGGCGAATCGTGGGAAAAAATTCCGGTTGATGCTGGCGATTCCTTCATGTTATCTTATGGTTCAAAATTAAGGGTTAGCGATGGTAATCTTTATGGCATTGCATCTGAAGCGAGAAACCTTCGTATTTTCGGTCTATCAGGGGATGGTAATACCCTCGTTCTAACACAAAAAAGCCCTAATCTTGATGAAGAAACGCTTTCCACCGAGTCGTGGAAAACTCTTGCAGCGGCAGAACGGATCCGTTTACCTGATGACCTCGAAGAGAACCCTGCGTTGACAAAAACGTTGCGGAGTATGATGACCGTTGCAAGGGTCAGTGGATTTGCAGTCAGTGGTGGGACATTCTACGTCGAGTACCTGCGGCGGCTTTTCAAGTGGAAACTCGGCGACCTGGAATGGACGGATACTGGATTAATAGACCTTACGCAAAAATCCGCCTCGAGTCAGGGAGGCTATGGGTTCAAGTTAGCCGCATCCGGAGAAACCGTCTACGTCGGGAAGCGGGATGGTAAGTTATTCCAATCATTTGACGGTGGAGACAGTTGGAGAGACATCACGCTGATCCTTCCACTTCGTTTCACGTATTTCAAGGAGATAGTTTTTGTCGGACCAACGGTTTATGTCGCAACAGATACAGGTGTTTTGGCTTCACAGAACGGGGAACACTGGCGCGTGCTGACCGATGAAATGGGGCAGCGTCCCGTTATAGACAAGTTCGCTGTAGATGGCACCACGGTTTATGGTGCTGGCGATGCGGGTGTCTATCGTTTAGGGAACCGTGGCAAGTGGGAGCAGGTTTCGTCAAGCGTCCCGGGTAAAGTTATCTCTCTCGCCATCAATAACAACAGACTTTATGTTGTTACCTCACAGCGTGGGTTATTTCACATCTCGCTTGATGAGAAATTGCACAATGTCTCAACCAATGAATAGGTGCTGACCTTGAGGAATTACATACGCGCAATACATTCTCGGAGAAACATGTAATGAAACGAATACTCGTTTTATGTGTGCTCAGTTTAATGTTGTTATCTATGGGCATTTGTGCTGTCTCAGCGAAAGCACCGACAACGCCGAAAATCTTGTTTACGTCCGCACGCGATGGCAACTATGAAGTCTATATCATGAACCCGGATGGTAGTGAAAAGGTGAACTTGACCCAGCATCCCGATGGTGATAGCGGGGCTGTGTGGTCTCCGAGGGGTGATAAGATTCTCTTTGCCTCGAATCGCCAAGGCACGGGTGTGCGAGACCTGTATCTGATGGATCCAGATGGGTCGAATATCCGCCGCGTCTTCAAGAAAAAAGTAAAGGGTTGGCGACATAGACCGGCATGGTCTCCTGATGGCAAACAGTTTGCTTACAATTATACTGACTGGGACCGTCGAAAGTACGGTCACTATCTTGGGACGTTTGGCGAAGAAGATGCCGAACCTCTCCCGTATGGGAATGGCCCTGCGTGGTCTCCAGACGGTTCCGAAATCGCCTGTTCTGTATCTCATCAATTTGGGTCTCGACTGACCTTTATCAACGTCCGCACACGAGAGACGGAACAACCGCTTCTGGATAAAGTACTCTTGTGGCAATACCATCCATCTTGGTCTGCTGCGGGGGACAGGCTGGCGATTTCTGGGAACAAACATCCCATTCCTGACATCAAGGATAAGGAGCTGCACGAGGCGAGGGAGCTGCACAACGTATGGGGAAATAAAGGCACTATCTATATCGTCAACCGCGACGGCACAGGTCTGCGCCAACTTGTTGATGAAGCCGGTCCCAGAGCATTGTGGCCTGCGTTATCGCCGGACGGTTCGGAAGTGCTTTATACACAGGAGATTAACGGACAGTGGCAAATTTTCAAGTTGGATATAAACAGTAGGGTTCGGACGCAGCTGACGCATATTTCACGGAATTTTGGTGGGGATTGGTTTGATCCGGCGTATACGTTGGCAGTAGCACCGCAGCCGCACTTGCTATCGACGACCTGGGGAGATGTCAAAAAACAGTAGAGGAACTCGTATGAAAACGATACAGTCGTTAGTTCTTGTTTTATTAATCCTGTCGGTGTTAAATGTGTGTGCTTTTCCGCTCTTTGCAAAAGCACCAATAACGCCGAAAATCTTGTTTAGTTCCAGTCGGGATGGTAATTGGGAGGTGTACATGATGAACCCAGACGGTTCTGAACAGGTGAACCTGACACAGCACCGCGCTGACGATATGAGTGCAGTGTGGTCTCCGAGGGGTGATAAGATCCTCTTCGTCTCAAATCGACAAGGCACGGGTGTGCGAGACCTGTATCTGATGGACCCTGATGGCTCCAATGTCCGCCGCGTTTTCAAGAGAAGAGCAAGGGGACAGAGAACTAATCCGACATGGTCTCCCGATGGCAAACAGTTTACTTACAGTTACGTGGACTGGGATCGTTGGGAGTTCGGTCTCTATCTTGGGACGTTTGGCGAAGAAGATGCCGAAGAACTCCCGGATGGGAATTCCCCGGATTGGTCGCCGGACGGCACCGAAATCGCCTTTTCTATATCGCATCAATTTGGGTCTCGCCTGACATTTATGGATGTCCGTACCCGAAAGCTGGAACAACCGCTCCCCGATAAAGCACTACAATGGCAACGCAATCCATCCTGGTCTGCTGTGGGAGATAGACTTGCGATTACTGGGAACAGGCATCTGTTACCGGTCATCGACGGAAAGGAACTGGACGAGGCAAGGGCTCTGCACGAGGCATGGTCGGATAAACACACAGTCTTCATCGTCAATCGCGATGGCACGGGTCTCCGGCAACTGATTGAGGAAGACGGTTCCCGAGCAAGTGCTTGTGCGTTATCGCCGGACGGTTCAGAAGTGCTTTATACACAGGAGATTAACGGACAGCGCCAAATCTTCAAGATTGATGTGAACAGCGGTGTTCGGATACAGTTGACGCATATTCCTGGTCCTTTTCCTCAAAAAACGAGTGCTGGGGGAGATTGGTTTGATCCGGCGTATGCGTTGTCGGTTTCACCACAACCGCACTTGCTAACAACGACCTGGGGAGAACTGAAAAAGGAGTAGGATTTTTAGGGGAAACAAGTATGAGATTAGTGTTGATTTTTTTTCTAATTCTCTTGATGTTGATGTGTGGCGGTGTGTGTCAGGTTTTTGCCAAAGCACCGACAACGCCGAAAATTCTGTTCACGTCCAGCCGGGATGGCAATCGAGAGGTCTACATGATGAATCCGGATGGCTCCGAGCAGATAAACTTAACACAGCATCCCGCCCGTGATGGTAGTGCCGTATGGTCTCCGACGGGTGATCAGATTCTCTTTGTCTCCGATCGCGGCGGGGTGCGGGACCTGTATTTGATGGACGCGGATGGCACAAATGTTCGGCGCGTCTTTAAGAAAAAAATACGGGCATCGAGATATGCTGCGGCGTGGTCGCCTGATGGTAAACAGTTTGCTTACAATTACTTGGACTGGGACCGTCGAAAATCCGGTCTCTATCTTGGGACGTTTGGTGAGGAGGGTGTTGACCCCTTGCCGAATGGGAGTTCCCCTGCGTGGTCTCCCGATGGTTCAGAGATTGCTTGCTCGGTCGCACATGCATTGGGAGCACGACTGACATTTATCAACGTTGATACACGCGATAGGGAACAACCGCTCCCAGATAAAACTCTACAATGGCAAGCGGCTCCGTGCTGGTCTGCTGCAGGGGATAGACTTGCGATTTCTGGGAACAAACATCCGATCCCTGCCATCTTGGATAGGGACCTACACGAGGCATGGAACGATAAAGACACGGTCTTCATCCTCAACCGCGACGGAACCGGTCTACGTCAACTTGTTGAGGAAGCCGGGCCCGGAGCAGGGCCTTCTGCATTATCGCCGGATGGCTCGGAAGTGCTTTATTCACAGGAGATTAACGGACAGACGCAAATTTTCAAGTTGGATATAAACAGCGGTGTTCGGACACAGTTGACGCATATTGGGGGTGCTTTTCGTCAAGCGAATGTTGGTGGTGAGTGGTTTGATCCGGCGTATACGTTGCCGGTATCACCACAGCCGCATTTGCTCACTACGACATGGGGAGATGTTAAAAAACAATAGAGGAACTCCTATGAAAACGATACAGTCGTTAGTTTTTGTCCTATTGCTCCTGTTGGTGCTGAATGTTAGCACCTTTCCGCTTTTTGCTGAGGTACCGACGATGCCGAAAATTTTGTTTACGTCCAGTCGGGATGGCAATCGTGAGATCTACATGATGAACCCAGACGGTTCTGAACAGGTGAACCTGACACAGCACCGCGCCGAAGATATGTTTGCTGTGTGGTCTCCGAGGGGTGATAAGATTCTCTTCGTCTCGAATCGCCAAGGCACGGGTGTGCGAGACCTATATCTGATGGACCCTGATGGCTCCAATGTCCGGCGCGTCTTCAAGAGAAAAGCAAAGGGTCGGAGAGAAAAGCCTGCATGGTCTACCGATGGCAAACAGTTTGTTTATAACTACACGGACTGGGATCGTGGAGAGTTCGAGTTCTATCTTGGGACGTTTGGCGAGGAAGATGCCGAACGCCTTCCGTATGGGAATTCCGCTGAATGGTCTCCTAACGGTACCGAAATCGCCTATTCTATATCTCATCAATTCGGAGCTCGCCTCACATTTATGGATGTCCAGACACGAAAACTGGAACAACCGCTGCCCGATAAAGCACTACAATGGCAACGCAATCCATCCTGGTCTGCTTCGGGAGATAGACTTGCGATTACTGGGAACAGGCATCTGTTACCGGTCATCGACGGAAAGGAACTGGATGAGGCAAGGGCTCTGCACAAGGCATGGAACGATAAATACACAGTCTTCATCGTCAATCGCGACGGCACCGGCCTCCAGCAACTGATTGAGGAAGACGGGCCCGCGGCACGTGTTTCTGCGTTATCGCCGGACGGTTCAGAGGTGCTTTATACACAGGAAATTAATGGACGTTACCAAATCTTCAAGATTGATGTGAACAGCGGTGTTCGGACGCAGTTGACGCATGGCGGTATCGTTATTCAAGCGAATACTGGCGGAGATTGGTTTGATCCGGCGTATGCGTTGTCGGTTTCACCACAGCCACACTTGCTAACAACGACCTGGGGAGATGTGAAACAGAAGTAGGATTTTTAGGGGAAATAAGTATGAGATTAGTGTTGATTTTTTTTCTAATTCTCTTGATGTTAATGTGTGGCGGTGTGGGTCAGGTTTTTGCTGAGGCACCGACAACGCCGAAAATTTTGTTCACCTCCGCGCGGGACGGCAACTATGAAGTCTATATCATGAACCCAGATGGTACTGAACAGATGAACTTAACACAACATCGCGGTGCGGATGTTGATGCCGTCTGGTCGCCTACAGGCGAGCAGATCCTTTTTGTTTCTGACCGTGATGGCATCCGGGATCTATATTTGATGGACCCAGATGGAGACAATGTCCGACGTGTTTTCAAGAAGGACGCTTATAGAGACGAACCGGCGTGGTCGCCCGATGGTAAACAGATTGCTTATACATACGCCGAAGGGTTGGGCAGCCCATCTTTTATTTACATTGCGACCTTAGGTGATCAGAAAGAAGAACTTGTTGTGAGAGGCTTTTATCCGGCGTGGTCGCCTGACGGAACGGAAATCGTTTATATCACCTATGTCCCTATTGGACATGCCCGCCGAGTTACGTTTGTTGACATCCGCACACGGAAACTGACACGCCTTCTGCCGAAAGAAGCAATGGATTGGCAAAACTTTCCGTCTTGGTTAGCCACAAGTGACAAACTCGTCTTTTCTTGGAATAAGCATCCGTTACCGCCAGATTTCGATCCGTTGAAAGATCGTTTCCCCCCTGCATGGAGAAATAAGGAGACCATCTATATTGTGAATCGCGACGGCACTGATCTCCAACAGCTCGTCGATGAAGCCGGTGCCTATGCACAGTATCCCGCGGCATCGCCGAATGGAGATGATGTCCTTTATACACAAGAGGTTGATGGTCACTTCCAAATCTTCATAATCAATGTGAACAGTGGCGTTCAGACACAGTTGACAGATGTTGCGGGAAGAAATCTTGGTGGGGATTGGTTTGATCCAGAATATGCGTTGCCCGTTTCACCGCAACCCCATTTGCTCACCACAACATGGGCAGATGTGAAAACCCACAAACAGCATTGAAAACAGATACATCAATTCTTCTTCGCTGGCGGAGTTTCATGAAGATTAAAATATTAATTCGGTAATTTCTTGTCGAAGTCCGGAGCCCCTTCCCAGTAAAGGGTGGTAGCCCTGGTTGCAAACCGCACCATAACTGTCAATTTTAGAAAAATCGGTTGTAGTATTAAACGGTGCTACAGCTACCTTTGCATGTCAGGAGGTTTTCAGCAATGAAAAAAATCGGTTTCACCGCTATGGTTATTATCATTTTGGGGACTGCCTTGACGTTATATCTCAGGTGGGATCTCAACCGTTTTGCAGAGAGCCTACCCAAGGCACCACTGCAAACGCACATTGAACAACCCACCGATATGAGAACCCAAGGCAACGTGTCTGAAAACGAAAAGGGTGAACTACCTGCGAAAGTGAATACGCTATCAGCACCTACTTCTACATCTGTTGAGGCTTCTAACGACACTGCCCACAGACCTCCAGATCATAGTGGTTTTCATTCCGATGTACATGCTCCACCAATTCGCGTTGAAGGACAACAAAAAGACGAAGTTGTAAAACAAGAAGATGAAAGCACACTTTCTTTTATGGATTTATCCTTAGAAGAGATAATAGAACGCAACCGTCAAAAACTCATAGAAAAACACGGTGATATTCCAGAGATAGATATATACCTCAGACTCAATGCGCCTCTTTTTGAAGCGATAAAAAATCGGGAAGCGCAGGTTAAAATACAGAGGACACTTGAAGAACATCTTGAGTTTAGCAGAGTCATGTCGGTTTTATATCCAAGTGAGGAACATGACAAGATGTATCAAGCCGCGTTACAAGAAGTAGAAAAACGAAGAAGGCGTAGGTAGTATCCGCTAATGTCTCCATTGCTGACGACTGGTGGCACTTTCTCGTAACTGCTGACCACTAACAACCTACAACTAAATACTCCCATGTTCCCATCTTAGGACATACATAGACTGTTAGTATATGCTATAATACTAATGGTCCTCCTCGAAAAGAAACGTCCAACAATTCTGAAATTCATTTTTATGCACCAGTTTGACTTATAAGTCGCGTCACTGGTGTTAATCCGAGATGACGAACGCTCCTTTCCCATGGGATAATTGATGAAAAACGACGATGCTCAACTCATCCAACGCGTCCTCGCTGGCGATGAAACTGCGTTCTCTACGCTTGTGAAGAAATACCAGAAGTCGGTGCATGCGCTTGCGTGGCGGAAGGTTGGAGATTTTCACATTGCCGAGGAGATTACGCAGGATACCTTTTTAAAAGCGTATCAGCGACTTTCTACACTAAAGGAACCACAGCGTTTTCTGAGCTGGCTTTATGTGATCGCGACGAACCTCTGTAAAGCGTGGCTTCGGAAAAAGCGTTTGCGAACACAGTCGTTGGAAAACACAGAGAGCATAGCGTTAGAAAAAGCGGCGTATTCAGGATATGTTATTTCAGAAAATGAACAGACAGCGATAGAAGCGCAACGCGAAGCCGTCAAAAAGTTGCTTGCTAAACTCCAAGAGAGTGAACGCACGGTTGTCACACTGCACTACTTCAGTGAGAT
The DNA here is from genome assembly GCA_012270875.1 of Candidatus Poribacteria bacterium. GTDB lineage: Bacteria > Poribacteria > WGA-4E > WGA-4E > WGA-3G > WGA-3G. Next base: position 11,353 of record JAAXHI010000454.1, read on the forward strand.
GTCGAGTGCGGAGATTGGCGCGTTCTTAGGTGTTTCGGCAAATACAGTGAGAAGTCGTTTACGCCGCGCACAGCAACGTTTGAAAAGGGAGGAACCGATGATCCGAGAGGCTTTAGAGAATTTCCAAATCACACCAAATCTTACCGAGAACATCATGTGCGAGATTTCGCGTCTGAAACCAGTTGCGCCATCTGGCAGTAAACCGTTCGCACCATGGGCAATCGGCGTTTCCACATTAGCGGTTGTCTTATTGATGTTAGGCATCGGCAACCAACAGTTATCGCGTTTCCAAAAGCCCTATGATTTCAATGCCGCCTCAGAAATGACGGTAGAGATTATTGAAGCACCCATCGTGCTAAACCTTGACTCTAAGCCAGATGTTCAGACACAGATCGGCAATTCTACTACACTCAGTAGTAACGGTGGTTCAGGGCAGCAACCAGATGATATCTTATTCGCCGCCGCACAAGCTGATGGAGAAAACATCTCTACCCCTAAACAAGAATGGATTCAGGCGGAACCCCTCAAAGGGAGTGATGCCACTGCTTTATCTGTCACACCTGACGGTGAACTTTACACTGTTGCTGATGAGCGTATCTACAAAATCGGATCCGGCGGGAAAATGTGGCAACAGATCACCGATATTAACGCACTGGGTGTTAATTATATGTGGACCGCCCGTATAGAAAAGTGGAATGATACACTCTATCTATCAGTGAGTAATGCACTCCTTGCTTCAAAAGATAACGGCAAGACGTGGGAATTGGTTCACTCTTTCCCAATAGATTATGGCTTGTTTGCTTTTGATTTGGAACTAACACCACAAGCGTTTTATATTATTTTCTCTGATTCCACTGCTTTTCGGTCTGAAGATTTGGGTAAGACTTGGAAGGCAATGAACGTTGTCGGATTTCCAGAGAGACCCAACGCTATGGTCGTGTTCCAAGATACGCTGTTTGCCGGAACAGGTAATGGACTCTACCGATTGAAGGATAACAACTGGGAACGCGTGGACTTTCCAGTCCCTGTCGGAGAAACCCTTTCAATTGCCACGACTGAAGGAAAAATTTATGTTGCGGCAAAGTTTAATCAAGATAGAACCAGTTCTCAGCGAGTTCGTCAGGGACAGGCACGTGGCTGGTGGATATTCCGATCAACGGACTTCGGCGATTCGTGGGACGATATAACACCGACAAACGCTTGGCAGGTCATGGGGTTGCCACCAGAAATCAAACTCGTTGCTACGGGTGAAACGCTTCTGGCAATGGAACGGGGTATGGTTCGCTCTACCGATAGTGGAGACACATGGCTGCCTCGACAATTACCCGGCACCTCACCCCCAATGGACAGATTTAGTTCGGCTGTCGTAGTGAACGACAACACCATTTATATTGGTAGCAGCGACGGTCTTTATCGTTCCACGGATGCTGGTATATCATGGAACGCGGTTAACATCAATAGACAGAATCGGAGTGGCATATATAATCTAACCGCATATACAGGACAGAATACACCGCCAACGCTTTACGCGATGTTCGGCGGAGAGATCGTAAAAACGACCAACAAGGGCAAATCTTGGAGAACGATTCAGATGGGAACACCGATGACAGCACCTGATAGAGAAAAACCACCAACTTTTACGCAGATACGTGAATTCGGTGGGAGTGTCTATGCCAAAACAATGGGTTCTCGTGGTCCTGGCAACGCGCATAAAACCGGTTTATACCGCATTTCTGCAGACGGTAATACAGTCATGCCGATACAAGACGTGCCGCTCTTTGACTCACAGGAATTAAGTCGATTTTGGAATATAGGAAGGACAGGTGCTTTAGATGTGTCAGATAAGTCGTTCATTGAACAGTTGAAAGAAAATTTTAAGGGAGCAGACCAGTTCTTTAAAACGTTGGCACGAGGTGGCACTTTCAATCAACAAGAACTTCTTCGGCAACCACTTTATCAGGACCAGTATCGACTTATACGGAGGGGTATAAGTGGTGCTTTTGCGGTCAGTGACGACACGTTTTACGTGGAATACAACTTTAAACTCTACCGATGGAAGCCGGGCGAAACCGAATGGTACGACACGGGTGTGCAAGAGACCGGCGAACTCCTTTATAGGGAAGCAATGAAGGCATTTGAAGGCATAGGTATGCCAGAGGTAAAGATCGATGAAGTTCTCTCGACTTGGCGGGGGTTCACACTTGCGGTTTCAGGAAACACGGTCTACGTTGGCAAACGGGATGGACACCTCGTTGCCTCGTTTGATATGGGAAATAATTGGCTCGACCTCACGTCAGCACTGCCGTTCCCTGTTAAAGCCTTCAAAACCATCGTGTTTGTAGGATCCACCGTGTATGTAGCAACAGATGCAGGTGTCGCCGCGTCGGATGATGGAAAACAGTGGCATCCTGTTACCAATGCATCAGGAACGTGTCTCAATATGGGACAACTAACTGTTGCGGGAGACACCCTTTACGGTTTTATCAAAGACACAGGTATCTATCGTTTGGAAAGCGGCACTTGGGAACAGGTTGTCTCAGAAATGCCGGATCATGTAGAGGGGTTCGCCGTTGGCGAGAATACCTTATACGTGAACACGCGGGACAGCAATGTGCTCCATTTCAACCTCGAAAAATAATGTACCTATCAGGGCGGTCCTAAATGCCGCCCTTTCCTACCTCTACCCTATCTCCCTGTTCAACGTTAACATCTTGACAAACCCATCTGGTTTAGTAAAATAGTATTTCACTACATCCAACCCTATTTTTCATAACACATGCAGAATTATGCACCAGTTTGCCCCTTAAAAAGCGTCACTATAGCGCGATCGGAGGGAATTCATGAAAACCACTGATGTTGAGCTCATCTATCGCGTTCTTGATGGCGACGATACCGCTTTTACTGTGCTTGTGAAAAAATATCATAAACCGGTTCACGCGCTCGTGTGGCGGAAGATTGGGGATTTCCATATCGCCGAAGAGATTACGCAGGATACATTCTTAAAGGCATATCAGGAGTTAGCAACGCTGAAGAAACCGCAGAGTTTTGCGAGTTGGCTCTATGTGATTGCTGCCAACAACTGTAGTACGTGGTTGCGTAAAAGGCGTTTATCGACGGAACCATTTGAAGATGCCCGCCTACAAGAGGCGACGTATTCCGGGTATGTCGTTGCCGAAAACGAGCGGACAGAAGCAGAGGCACAACGCGAAGTCGTCAAAAAGTTGCTTGCGAAACTCCAAGAGAGTGACCGCACGGTTATCACGCTGCATTACTTCGGTGAGATGTCCAGTGCGGAGATCGGCGCGTTTTTAGGGGTATCGGCAAACACGGTGAGGAGCCGTCTCCGCCGCGCACAGCAACGTTTGAAAAGGGAGGAACCGATGATACGAGAAGCATTAGAGAATTTCCAAATCACACCAAACCTTACAGAAAACATTATGCGCGAGGTTTCGCGTCTGAAACCTACTGCGCCATCAGGTGGCAAACCGTTGGTGCCGTGGGCGATGGGTGTTTCCGTATTAGCAGTCGTCTTTTTGATATTCGGTATCGCAAACCATCAATCCTTATCGCGTTTCCAGAAGCCTTACAGTTTCAACGCTGCTTCAGAGTTGAAGGTTGAGTTGATTGACGCTCCGGTTGTGCTAAATCTTGAAGCCGAACCCGATAACCGCACGCAGCTCGGAAATGCCAACGCGCAGGATAAGAGCAATGGCGTTGGTAACCAAGTTGATGATACCGCGCCGTTTGACTTGGAAACAATCATCAGGAAAATAAAGCACTACGATAATGCTGTCACCTCCGTAACCGGTGATTTCATCATGGAAAGACAGAGTGGCTTGGGGATCTCGAAAAGAGAATACACACTGACGTTTGCAGGCGAGAAAGTCCGAATGGATCAGGAACAGGATCATACTCGCGTCCAGCTTTGGGATGGAAAACGACATTGGGAAGCACGCGAAGATAGAAGGATGATCTTTGAATTTGAAATTGCACCCGGCAAGGAAAAGACAGATATTGAGACGATTCGACAGGCATTCAAACATAACGGTATTGATCTCGCGGACGATGTACGCATCGTTGATGACGACGAACCCCAAGATTTCACACTTATTGAAAACGAGACAGATCAAAAATACTATTTCTGGTTGGAGGGAGAGACGACGCTGTTGGTTTATGACCTTAATCATCTTCAATATGATGTTCGACCTGGGTGGACAGGTAGTGCTGACAATGATCCGCGGTTTTGGCTCACCTTTCGTCCTGCTTCAAACAATTCTTATCTATCCGAACCGCTGTGGTACTTGCTTGAGCAACATGAGAGTGAAATTATCGGGAATGAGATATTGAACGGAGACAAGACATCCGTGATTCGTTTGAATATACCAGCTCAGTCAAAAGGGGACTTCAAAAGACCTGCCCAGTCCGTTAAACTTTGGATTTCCCATGACAAAGGTTTCCGTCTGGTTAAGTTAGAAGAAAGTGCCTATACTATAGATAACCGGTCAGCGGGGCTCGGTTTCAAAGCGGGTGTAACCTATATTTCAAGCCGAGAAATTGCGTATCACGAATATCTACCGGATGTCTGGTTTCCTGAGAGAATTGAGATATCTATTGCTCCTGTGTCATCACCGGACCAACAAGAGAAAGGTGAACCTGTACTCAAAAAGGTTCTACTCACAAAGCAGTGTCGATTAAACACTGATGTCACAGGGTTGCTGGATTTAGGTCTACCGCTTGATACATCTATTTTCGATTACGGAACTGGTAAACCGAGTACAGTCGGCGATGTGTTAAATCCTGTATCGAAACCAGATATTCGGAAACTCTTCGGAAGTTCCGCTATGCCGGTTAAAAGCGATGGATCTGACCAACACACCTATAATCCATCTGTGTTTGACTTGGAAGCGATCATCACACAGATGAAGCACGCTGATAGTTCTGTCGTTTCCGCAAGCGGCAACTTCGTCATTGAACACCATAGAAAGCCGGGAATCGCGAAAACTGAGTATGCCTTAACGTTTGAAGGTGATGGAATCCGAGTAGAACGAGGATGGGGTTCCCCGCTTGCAGTAAAAGATTATCCACGCCTCAAAAAGGTTTTTCCGTCTGTTGAACTCGACGATGGAGAACGGCGATGGGAGATATATAAGTACAAAAAACACCTCTTTAGCGTTGAGATCACACTCGATAAGAAGCAGACAGCTCTTGAAACAATTCGACAGGCGTTCAAACAGCAAGAGATAGCACTTGCTGACGATGTACGCATCGTCGCGAGTGAAGAACCGGAGAGTTACACGCTTATTGAGAACCAGACGGGTAAAACCTACTTCATCTTGTGGGAAGGCGAAACAACGCTGAAAGTTTATGACCTTCAACATACCGAATATGGTATCCGCGATCCATTTCGACGCAAAGTTTCTGACCGTCGTTTCGAGAGTCCACTTCGCTATCAGTGGAATATGCTTGCTGATCTCGATCCGAGATATTGGCTCACGTATCCAAGTGCTGGTGGAAGGACCTATCTCACAGAACCGCTTTGGCAGCTCCTTGAGAAGCACGAGAGCGAACTCTTGGGTAGTGAAGTTTTGAACGGTGATGAGACTTCAGTTATTCGTCTAAAGTTACCTGATGAGTCCCTTATCATCTGGATTTCTCATGAGAAGGGTTTTCGTCCGGTTAAGCTGCAAAGAGCATTTCCGCTTGAGAATCATCCGGTGGATATTATCGCAATGAAGTACTTCCAGTCGGGTGTGAACTATATAGAGACACGGGAAATTGATTATCGCGAATATTTACCCGATGTCTGGTTTCCCAAGAAGATTGAACGGTACTTTACACCGATCGCAGCAGCAGATCTGCCACACGTCGCTGAAATCATCCTAAAGACTGTGATTCACACGAAGCAGTGTCGGTTAAACACGGATGTTGCTGAGTTACTCCGTTTAAACCTGTCGCCTGATACACCTGTTCTCGGTTTAAAACCAGACGACGATACACCAATAGCGGAAAAAGTGGCATATTTACGTCAAGAAATCCCGCGTATCCTTAAACACCGCCTTGACTTAGAGAAACTGGATGATGAAATTGCTGAGTCTTACGGGGAAGACCCAGATCTTACCTTACTAAGGGATCAAGCTGCAGATGAAGCATTCGCACTGAAAGGGACTATCAGCCTTTTAACTTTAGACTACATACGATTTGCCGCGGATTCCTCAGCTCTTAAACCGGGCGGAGATTTTTATGAACTGTTGGAGAAAAACGGCATTTTTTATGATTTTGAATAAGAAAAATTTATAGATCATAGGGGCAGGCGATGGTTTTCGAGTCAGTGAATATTAGGAGCAAGCAATGCCAAAAAATTCAGTCCGATCCATAAATGTTTTTATCATAACGATGCTACTACTTTCCGTTATTAACATCGGATGCAGTTCAAAGGTTTTTGAGCAGCACCAAGAAGACGGTTCTGAACAGTCTCAAAAGACGGTTACCTCTGCAAAACCGAAAGGGACGAGCATTTTCACTGTGATAGAGCTCGAAGATTTAGAGCATCCGACCCTTGCGGCTTCTATTGAACTACCGTACCGCGTCTGTCCAAACAACACTGTGATTCTCTCAGGTGAACACGCATATCTCACAACAGAAAAGCACCTACACGTCATTGATGTTTCGCTCCCGCAACGTCCCTCTTATCTGACATCTCTGGCGTTTCCTAAAGTGATCGGCAAAGTCCTTGCCGCTGGAGACCATCTCGTTATCGAGACACCGGTAAACTTTCATCTTGTCAATGTTTCACAGCCGTCGCATCCGGTACTTGAATTTACTGGGCATTTACCACAGTTACATGCAATCAAAGACCTTGATGTTCTTGAGGATCATCTCTATGTTATGGGAGGAAATGAGTATCTATATATTTTTTACGCGCCTCGCGGACACGCACAACTCGTCAAGACTGTTGAATTGTCGCCGCGCTGGTGGTTGTTCAGTCCGAAAGCCGTCCGTCCCAATATTCAACAGGTTGAGGCATCAAAGTTAGAACGTCTACCGAGTGGTATCTCTGAAGCACTCCGGTCTCAACGCGGATTTTTACAACTCCGCAGCGGCAAAGACCAGAAAGTTCGCGCATCGCCGCATTGCTTGGTCATGGAGCAGATACAAAACCCTATGAGATCCGCACAGTGTGATCTGTTGATTTACTCAGCATACAGAAAAAGTAGTGACGAGCTGCAAAAGCACGAGGCACGTTTCAAGTACATGTTCGGTAAGGATTTTCCGGCGGGTGGTGGAACCGTAGCCGCAGAACTCTACTACGTGGGTGCAGAAGGTCTTCATCATCTCAGGGCAGAAGCAGAAAACGATCCGCTCAAGGCTAAAGAAGGAAAGATACTTACTCGCGGCAAACCGAAAATTGCGTATACTGTCAGTGCCGGAAAGATGCAGCAAATCGAGCAATATCCACCAGAAACGATAGTCCTCAACGACAAACAATTAGAACTCCCGGTGGGTCCCGTCACGGATTTTCAAATCTTGGAGGGTCTGCTTTACGTCGTCAGTGCAAACGGGTTCTTTTCTATCAGAAGCCTTATTACAGTCAAAGAATATTTTCAGGGAGATGACGCGCAGTTTATATCCGTCACTCCGCTTCAGGCAAATCGACCGATAAGTTTGGCAGTTGGGAAAAACTTCGCCTACGTGTTAGCCACACCGAAAGATTGAAAAAGATAAAAAATTGACTGTCCCCGGAATTTGTGGTAAAATACTGGAAACTGTGACCTTGGACAAGGAGAAGCTTAAAAGATGACCAGAGAGCAAATCATAACCCAAGACCCAGATATTCATGGCGGAGTGCCCGTGTTTACAGGCACCCGTGTGCCTGTCAAAAGTCTCATTGATCATCTCAAATCCGGCGAAAGCCTTGACTATTTTCTTGAAGGTTTCCCTTCTGTTTCTCGGCAACAGGCAGTCGCTTTTTTAGAAATCGCATTGGTATCGGTTTCCATCGAAAATCCTCTGCATCGCGCAGACGGGTGAGGTCGAAAAATAGATGCGCGTTCTACTCGATGAAAACTTAGACTGGCGGTTGGTCCGCTATTTTGACGCTGATTTTCAAGTCACGACGGTTTCTCAGCAAGGTTGGAAAGGCATGCGAAATGGCGAACTTCTTAGGCGAGCCGCCAAAGCCTTTGACGCACTTATCACAATGGATAGAGGGATTGAACATCAACAAAACCTCCGCAAATACACCATCGGTGTTATCCTCATCTCCGCCAAAAGCAATCGGCTTCAAGACATTCAACCTGCTATGCACCGCGTCAATCAACTTCTAAAAACTCTTGAATCCGGACAGGTCATCCCCGTGTTGGTCAGCACCTAACCGTTCGTTGTCAAAAAATTAGAATCTCAACCCTCTTATCATGAACCCACTCCATTTTTTTGCAGAATTGTGTGACTTTCTCATCTCAAACGGCGTCACTATGTGTTGATATGAAATACTGAACATTCCCTATCCAGAGGTATCCGATGAAAAACAGTGATGTTCAACTTATCCAACGCGTGCTTGATGGCGATGATACGGCGTTCTCCGCACTCGTGAAAAAATATCAGCGATCTGTTCATGCGCTTGCGTGGCGGAAGGTCGGAGATTTCCACATCGCCGAGGATATCACACAAGAGACGTTCCTAAAAGCGTATCAGGGACTCTCTACGCTAAAGGAACCACAGTCCTTTGCGAGTTGGCTCTATGTGATAACGGCGAACCGTTGTAATACTTGGCTGCGTAAGAAACGTTTACGGACGCAGTCGTTGGAAGACACAAGCAGCACACAGTTAGAAAAAGCGACGTATTCTGGATATGTCATTGAAGAAAACGAGCGGATGACGGTCGAAACACAACGCGAAGTCGTCAAAAAACTACTCGCAAAATTAAAAGAAAGCGATCGGACTGTCATCACGCTTTATTACTTCGGGGGAATGACGTACGAAGAGATCAGCAAGTTTCTGGGTGTATCGGTAGGTGCGATTAAAAATCGTGTTTACCGTGCTCAAGAACGTCTGAAGAAGGAGGAACCGATGATACGAGAGGCTTTAGAGCATTTCCAAATCACACCGAGCCTTACGGACAACATCATGCAAGAAATCTCACGTTTGAAACCTGTTGCGCCATCAAGCAGTAAACCGTTAATTCCATGGGCGGTAGGTGTTTCCGCGTTGGTCGTCGTGTTTTTGATGTTGGGGGTCGGGACGCAATACTTATCGCGTTTCCAGAAACCTTACAGTTTCGATGCTGCAGCTGAGATGACAGTTGAGCTCATTGAAGCACCCGTCGTGCTAAACCTTGAATCTAAACCGGATGTTCGGACGCAGTTGGGGAATGTCAGCACGCCGAGCAAAAGCGATACCGCCAATCAGCATCCTAACGAGGTTTCAGCATTGGTCGCTGAATCACAAGCAGATAATACGGTTAATAAAGACTATTCACAAGGGGAACTGCCGAAAGAGGCGAAAGCACGGTTCGGAAAAGGTGGTATTAATACGATCCAGTTTTCACCGGACGGCACGCAACTTGCAGTTGGAAGTGACATCGGTGTATGGCTGTACAATGTTGAAACAGGTAAAGAGGAGTCTCTGTTTGCAGGGATGTGCCATACGCTTGCATTTTCACCCGATGGTCGCTTCTTGGTGAATAGCGGTGGCATGTTTCGCGGGCAGGAACTCCAATTGTGGGACATGGCTGCTGCCCGTAAGGTCCCCCTCATTGGTGGACCCTTTGCCGGATCTGCATTGCAGTTTTCTGAAGATAGCAAAACACTCATCAGTTTAGGTAACTTCGGGGACAGACTTTTCCGGTTAGATGTTGAAAGTGGACAAGGAAATGTGCAGAAGACCGAAGCAGAATTTGGTATGGGGAGACCTTATCCTGAGGTCTTCGCACTCACATACGATAAAATTGCGATTGGATGGGATGATGGGAAAATACAGTTGTGGGATCCAAAAACGGGTAAAGCGTTATCGACGCTCGACGGACATGCAATGCCAGCGGATATGTCGGATGATAAAAAAGTCTTAGCATTAGCATTTTCACCCGATGGTACTCGCCTTGCCAGTGGAAGCAAGGATAAGACGGTGCGCTTATGGGATCTCACCAACGCCGACGACGGGATTATCCTTCAAAAACATACCGGATGGACAAATGTGTTAGTGTTTTCGCCGGACGGGAAAATGCTTGCTAGTGGGAGTGTCGATAAAACAGTGCAGTTGTGGGATACTGCCACGGGTGAGTCACTCGCGACATTGACTGGCAATACCAGTAGTATTAATGCGCTAACGTTTTCACCTGATAATAGTGTGCTTGTAAGCGGAGGGGCGGATGGCACTCTCCGATTTTGGAATACAGAAACAGGAGTTTCGCTACCGCTCCATATCATAGGACACATGGCATCGATGAGAGCAGCGACTTTTTTTCAAGGTAGTTCCACGCTTGTAGGTGTAGCATTTAATGGGGAAATTACCTTTTGGAATCTGAAAACGCCGCATAAGTCTATTGTTCATACGGCAGGCCATCGAGATTTGTTCCCGACTTTAGCGTTTTCACCGGATGGTACGAAACTCGCCAGTGTTGGTGCCGAGGGCAGCATAATCTTCGGTGTACGCGGTATCGCCAGTTGGTGTCCAGATTCTTTGATTCGTTTGACGGATGTCAGCACGGGGAACGAATTGGCGACCCTTACAGATATTGGAGTCCCTTCAAACCTGACTTTTTCGCCTGATGGAAAAATAGTAGCCTTTAGTAGTCACGGTAAAATTAGCTTGTGGAATACAGAAACAGGGATTTTAGTTGATACCTTTCTTCCGCCCGCGAGTGCTTTGGCATTCTCATCAGACGGGAAAAAACTCGTTACTGGCACTAAGGAGGGAGATGTTGAGATGTGGAATGCGGAAACCGGGGTTGCGGTAACTTCCTCTATAGAACTTGATGGTTTTAGCAATACTGTAGCACCTATCAGAGCCTTGGTATTCTCTCCAAATGGTACGCTGCTTGCTGTGGCAAAGGATGAAGGCATTTATTTGTTGGGAAGTAATAAAGAAATTCATCTTAAAGAAAGGCACCACCGTGGTGGCAGAACGTTAGCGTTTTCGCCAGATAGTACTGTATTTGTTGTTGGACTTAGATATGGCAACATTGAGTTATGGGATTTGATAAAGGGAAACAAACTTACTACACTCAATGGACATACAGAAGAAGTGAAGATGTTAGCATTTTCACCTGATGGTCAAACGCTTGTCAGCACAGGAGAAGATGGCACAATTCTCTTGTGGGATTGGGATGAAATCCTCACAGGTTCATCTAAAAACGAATAACGGTAAAACAGATTGTAGCGGAGGTAATTACCTATGGATTACAAGTGTATTGCCTCCGTCTCCTTGATCCCTTTTGTCTTATACCATTTCTAAATGTTTATCGGACATTACCGGTTTTGATGTAATGTCTGGCGATGCGGAACAAACTGGAAGTTTATTCTACATAAAGAGGGATTTATTAACAGAAATGGTATTAGTATTACACCTTCCGATTTCTATTACGCTTCTTCGCTAAATTTGTGCTATAATCCCACTCACAGAAAGCAGCAATTACAAGCCCTCCTTATCCCTCATTATCACCATAACCGAATCTTGACCCACTTTTCATGAACCTGTATCTCCGGACGAAGCGGGTTAAACAAAAATTTTCAGAATTGTGAAACTTTTTAATGACTCGTCGCGTCACTAAGGGTTGATGTAAAGTAATGAACATTCCCTGTCCAGAGGTATCCGATGAAAAATGACGATGTTCAGCTCATTCAACGCGTCCTTGAAGGCGATGATACGGCGTTCTCCACACTTGTGAAAAAATATCAGCGATCTGTTCATGCGCTTGCGTGGCGGAAGGTCGGAGATTTCCATATTGCCGAGGATATTACACAGGATTCGTTCCTCAAAGCGTATCAGCGACTCTCTACGTTGAAGGAGCCACAGTCCTTTGCGAGTTGGCTGTACGTCATCACCGCAAATCAGTGTAAAGCGTGGATTCGGAAGAAACGGACGTGGATTCAGTCGTTGGAAGACACAAGCAGCGTACAGTTAGAAAGAGCGACCTACTCTGGACATATCATTGCGGAGAACGAGCAGATGACAGAAGAAGCACAACGTGAAGTCGTCAAGAAACTACTCGCCAAATTACAAGAAAGTGACCGAACGGTCATTACGCTCTATTACCTCGGGGGAATGACGTATGAAGAAATTAGCAATTTTTTAGGTGTATCGGTAGGTGCGATTAAAAGTCGGCTTCACCGAGCAAGGCAGCGCTTAAAAAAGGAGGAACCGATGATTAGAGAGGCTTTAGGCAATTTCCAAATTACGCCGAATCTTACCGAGAATATCATGCAAGAAATCTCGCGTCTGAAACCGATTGCACCATCAGGTAGCAAACCGATTGTGCCGTGGGGAATCATAGGTGTTTCCACAATAGCAGTCGTCTTTTTAATATTAGGTGTTGGCACGGAGTACTTATCGCGTTTTCAAAAACCGTACAGTTTTGATGCGACATCAGAAATGATGGTTGATATTATTGAAACGCCAATCGTATTAGATATTGAATCGAAACCCGATGTCCGGACGCAACTTGGCAGCACTACCGCGCTCAGTAAAAACGATGGTGCCGGTCAGCAACCTGATGAGGTCTTATTTGCTGCTGCACAAGCAGAAGGAGAGGACGTTTCTGTCCCGAAACAGCAGTGGATCCGGGCAGGACCGATCAAAGGAAGTAGAGCAGAAGGTTTACTTGCGACATCTGAGGGTGAGTTTTACACTTTTGCTGATATGCAAATTTACAAATTAGAAACCGATGGAAAAAAGGGGCGACACATCTTTGATTTTAGGTCCCTGGTAAATTCTCGTCCGCCAGCTGCACCGCTCGCAAAGTGGAAAGACACCCTCTACATTATGCTGGCAAACGAACTTCTTGCTTCAAAGGACGACGGTCAGACATGGAATTTGGTACACACTTTGCCAGCCGTACATTACTTTGCGATTGGTTTGATACTAACGGATCAAGCGTTCTATGCCGCTTTTGAGGACGGTATTTTCCGTTCTGAGGACCTTGGCAAAACGTGGAAGGCAATAAACGATGGATTAATGATGGGGGATATGGGGTATATCCGTTCTATCGTCAATATTCAAGACACATTGTTTGCTGGGACCAGCAACGGACTCTACCGCCTCAGTGCTGACAGTTGGCAACGTGTGGCGTTTCCAGTATCCGTTGGACGGATCCGTTCAGCTGCAGCGACTGAAGAGAAACTTTACGTTGTTGCGGAGATGGCTGATACGGATCCTCGTAAAGTTTCCAGGGGGCTGCAGCGGGCTTGGTCAATATTTCGCTCAACTGATTTGGGGAGTTCGTGGGACGATATTACACCAACAAACGCTTGGGCAGTAAAAGGATGGCCACCCTCTATTAAACTTATTGCTGCTGGCGACACACTTTTAGCGATGGAACAAGGGATGGTGCGCTCTACCGATGGTGGAAACACGTGGCTGCCCACACAATTACCCGGGACATCCCCTACAATGAATGCTGATGTAGACGTTGCGATAGCAGTAAACGACGTTTTTTATGTTGGGAGTTGGCGTAGTGGACTCCATCGTTCTACCGATGCTGGCAAATCGTGGAACATCGTAAACATCACGCCGGATACAGGTCAAATAGGTAATCTCATCGCGCATAGAAAAAACAACACACCTCTGACGCTCTACGCGAGATATGAAGAAGAAAAGGTCGTAAAAACCACTGATAGAGGTAAGTCTTGGAAGACCGTTCAAATAGAAATGCCGATGACAGTGCCTCGCAGAGAAAGCATACCAAGTATTACCCATATCGTCAAAGCCGATGGTAAAATCTATGCCAAAGGTGGCGATGTGCTTGGTAGAGGAAAGACGCGAATATATCGCGTATCTACAGATAGCAATTCGCTTGTTCCGATACAAGGCATGCCGATCTTTGACGGAATGCCTTTAACGTTCGAGTCAAGTCGAATAAGGGGAATGAGAAGGGACGGGGCTAACTTGTCAGATGCCTCAGTCATTGAGCAGTTGCGAGAAAAGGCTCCTGGTGCGGACGAATTCTTCAGGCAGTTGGTAGAATGGGATCCTCTACAGCCAGATGTCTATATACAATTAGGGTTCCGTAGGGGGGCGTTTGCTGTTAGTGGCGACACGTTCTACATGGAATACAACTATAAACTCTTCCGATGGGAACCCGGTGATACTGAATGGTACGACACCGAACAGGAAGCAACCGTTGAACTGTCTCTGGGCTTAGCATCCAGAAAGCTTAAGCTCGCGACTTCAGGGAACACCGTCTACGTCGGCAAACGGGATGGGCACCTCGTGGTCTCGTTTGATAAAGGAAACAATTGGATTGATCTCACGCCGATCTTACCCTTTCCCATCAAAGCCTTTTATGATATAGTGTTTGTGGGTTCCACGGTATATGTAGCAACGGATGCGGGTGTCGCTGCATCAAGTGATGGCAAACAGTGGCGTGCGATCACCGATGCAACGGGCACGCCTCTTATTATCGGGCCGTTGGCAGTTGATGGCACAAACGTTTATGGTGTTTCCAAGTCAGGTGTCCATCGGTTGGAAAACGGCACATGGAAAGAGGTTATTTCAGAGAGACCAAATAGCATGACCTCGCTTGCTGTTGATGGGAACATGTTGTACGTCGGCACGCAGGACAGCGGGGTGCTGCATTTCAATCTTGACGAATAATAGAAATCAATATATCTTACCTGGGCGGTGCAACAATACCGCCCATTCTCTCCGTATTCAAATCCTCAATAATTTACGCAAATATTTACACGCCCTTTCCAGATCAGATGCGCTTTTAGCTGCATTTGTGGTATAATATTTTGATATAAGTGAGAATTGCTTGGATTGTGCCTACTACGGCTTAAGGAGGGAACCCCCATGATTTGCGACGCTTTAGACAATATTCAATTCATGCCAAATGCTACACAGCGCGTAGGACGTGAAATGCTATGTACCAAATCTACTAAACTGTTAGTGTCATGGACAATCGCTGCTTTGATGGTGATTGTGCTGCTGATGCAGACACATCAGGTCTTAGCCAACCAAGAGGACTATACCCGATGGGGATTACCTAAAGGTGCCAAAGCACGGATCGGGAAAGGTGTGTTCACTGATATGCAGCTATCACCGGATGGCACGCGTTTGGCGATTGCGAGTTCCGCAGGTGTCTGGCTTTATGATGTCAGTACAGGGGATGAGATTGCGCTTATCACGGAGAATACGACTCTCATCGGACAGGTCGCCTTTTCTCCTGACAGTACAACGCTTGCGACTGCTGGTGGGGACAACAAATGTCAAATCTGGGATGTTGAAAGTCGGACACTTCTACTGACATTCAAGATGCCTGATTATTGGATCAAGACATTGGCATTCATGGATGACGGAAAAACCCTCGTCGGCGAAGGGATAATTGACAAAATCTCACACCCTCTGTTGGGGGGTGGACCTTGGATGTGGGATGTTCCCAAGGTCTGGATGTGGGATATCCAGACTGGAAAGCAGTTAGATACTTTCACCACTGAACTGCCGAGATTCAATCCGATGAAAGATGTGCGGTCCAGTGTCATGGTAAAGGCATTTGCCAATAACGATCGTGTTATATTTGCCTTTGAGAATAAAGACGGAACGATTAGCGTCAAAGATGGACGCACTAACCGCGAAGTAGCTGTGCTTCCCAATCTTAATGACGAGGTAAAAGCGTTCGGTTTTTCACCAGATGGTAAAGGGGTTGCCATTGCGACTTCAAGGGACGTACATCTCTGGGACCTTGAGACAGGAGAACAGATACTAACATTTCCAAAGCAGGTTGCAGATTTCTATGGAAATCCGTCTATACTGGCATTCTCAAAAGATGGAAAAACGCTTGCCGTTGCGGGTTTAGACGACATTGAGATATGGAATATGGATACGCATTCGCATGTTGCTACACTTAAAAATACAGATGGCGGTTTGTGGGAATTTGTGTTATCAAGGGACGGCGCAACCGTCATCACTATGAATCACCACGGCAGGGTAGATTTGTGGTCGGCACAGACCGGCAAACATGAACGCACCTTGACGATAGGATATACGAATAGATTCTCCAAGTTGGCGTTCGCGCCCGATGGGAAAACGATTGCGAGTAGCACGGGTAGCAAAGTTCACCTGTGGGATACAAACACTCGGACTGAAAGATTGCGGATGCAACTGCCCGGACGCATTGAAAATGAAAAAAAACGGGTTGAACCGGATTTGCGAGCCGCTGTGCCGATAGAACGTGGAAGTGAAATCATCGGCTTAGCGTTTTCTGAATATAACACACCGCTCGCTGCTGCCGCGTATAGCAAAACTCTCGTCGCTTTTACCGTTTCCGGCAAAGTTGAAATATGGGATGTCGCTACTGGAGAATATAGTGCCGATTATACCCTCGCGGACATGCCTCGTAAAGGGATGCCAGGGCTGTTAGCACCCGATTTGACTGCTGTGCCAACGCCTCGGACCCCGGGAATATATCACCTCTTCGCAACACCGTTTGAGAGATCAGGTCACGCCTTGTATGCAGCTGCCTTTTCACCAGATGGTGAAAAACTAACTGTTAAAAATCGGGACGACGTGATGGAGATATGGGATGTTCTGACCCGTAGACGCTTATGCACACTCCCAGATCGCTCTCCAAACAAGAGTGCCGCGTTGGCATCTACGTTGGCATTCACACCGGATGGCGAAGTGCTTGCGATTGGTGAAGGTGCGGATGTCCATCTGTCACATACGGATACAGGTGAAACGTTTGCCATATTCAGCGTCTCTCAGGAGAAACCGAATGCGATAGATAAATTACAAGGATTGTTCGACTCGCAGCGTTTTGATGTATCGGTCGGTGCCGTAGCATTAGCGCGCCCTGGAAAACTTCCGGCTGTTGCTGCGAGTGGAGGCAAGACAATTTATTTTTGGAACATCGCAAAGCGGGAACCTATTACGCTCAAAGAACATACAAGTGAAGTCTGTAAACTGGCGTTCACACCCGACGGCACTGTTCTGGCAAGTGGTGATGTTGATGGGACAATTCACTTGTGGTCGCTGCCCGCAGGAGACAAAATTGCCACATTCAATCCGTATGTGAGTCCCGTTAGTCAGTTAGTTTTCTCACCTGATGGAAAAACTCTTGCAAGCACAAACCTACATTCTCGTTTTGCTGGAACGATACTCCTTTGGGACGTTCCACCCAAGTAAAACCGACCGCGTCATGGGTAACACCAAATCAGAAAGATAAAGTCACATTATAGAGATTTTGGAACGCTATGAGGTATCGGTCTGTAAGAGCGCAATAATGCACGTCGCATTTGGGCGAGTACGCCGCAGAATTGCGCTACTACGAGCGGGTTTTTCCTTAGTGAGAGGCGTTTATTTAGAAATGGTATAATCATTATTGCAGAATTATGCAACCGTTTTCCGCCTAAGTCGCGTCACTAAGAGTCAATGTGGAATATTGAACTCCCTATTTTGGAGAAGTCTGATGAAAAACGACGATACCCGACTGATTCAATGCGTCCTTGCCGGCGATGATACTGCTTTTGCTGAGCTTGTGAAAAAGTACCAGAAGCCGGTTCACGCGCTTGTGTGGCGGAAAGTTGGTGATTTCCACGTCGCCGAGGAAATTACACAGGACACCTTCCTGAAGGCATACCAGAAACTGACGACGCTCAAGGAGCCGCAGCGTTTTGTGAGTTGGCTTTATGTAATAGCCACGAACCGTTGCAAGGCATGGCTGCGTAGGAAACGTTTATGGATGCAGTCGTTGGATGCCACGAGTAGTAGGCAGTTGGAAAAGGCTACATATTCTGAATATGTCATTTCGGAGAACGAACGCGTAACAGTAGAAACACAGCGCGAAGTCGTCAAAAAGCTGCTTGCGAAGTTACAGGAGAGTGAGCGGACAGTCATGACACTCCACTATTTCGGGGAGATGACGTGTGAAGATATTAGCAAGTTTTTGGGTGTATCGGTAGGTGCGATTAAGAGTCGGCTCAGGCGTGCGCGCCACCGCTTAAAGAAGGAGGAACCCATGATACGCGAGGCTTTAGAACATTTCCAAATCACACCGAATCTGACAGAGGATATCATGCGCGAGGTTTCGCGTCTGAAACCGATTGCGCCGTCTGGTAGCAAGCCGTTCGTGCCGTGGGCAATCGGCGTTTCTACGTTAGCAGTCATCCTTTTGATGTTAGGTGTCGGAAACCGTCAATACCTGTCGCGTTTCCAAAAATCGTATAGTTTTGATGCGACTTTAGAGATGAGCGTTGAACTCATTGATGCACCGATTGTGTTGAATCTTGAATCCAAACCTGATGTTCGGACGCAGCTCGGCAATGCTGCCACCCCCAGTAAAAACGACGGGTTCAGTCAACAACTCGATCAACCAGAACATACAACCCTATTTGCTGCCGCGCAGGTAGATCAAACTGAGAAACCTACTGTTACTGATAAAGGTAATCGCTACATCATCCTTGAGACAAGCACCCATGAGGAAGGTGGAGAAGTTTTTGCGAGCGGAAGTTTTTCTTTTACGAGAACAGGTGAGATTTTGACAGTTACAAAGGCTGGAACTACCGGGACCGGTAAAGGTGACGCAACCCCGATGTACGTGTTGATGAGTTATATTCTCAACCATAATATTGACCTTTTCAAGTTCCCTTTGGTTATAGGAGATACTTGGACACAGAAAGGTCCCTGGGCCCCACACATACAGACGACCTTAGTGGGTTATGAAAAGGTAGAAGTTGCCGGAGGGACTTTCACGGACTGCCTTAAGCATGAAACGCTTTTTACAAACGCGAGGGTAGGTGCTGGCACGCGTTATTTGTGGTTTGCCAAAGGGGTTGGTGTCGTTAAAATGCGCTATGAACATTCCAACGGTGTCACCACTGAAGCAGAATTGCTTAACTACAATGTTCCGAAAGGCGAAGAATATCTCCCTTTGCAATACGGTAATATGTGGACCTACAGATTGCAAAACGAGTCTCAAGAAAAACCGATTATTGAAAAGTGCGAGGTTGTCGAAAATAGCGATCAGCCCTTAGATTCTGTCGATTCTTATTTTTTTCTCACGCTCCTCCAAAAGCTCTGAGGACTATACCTGATTTATCTGAAAAAGTTTCAATAATTATAGAGGACATACGGATCGGTTTCAGTGAGGTAATGATGGATGCTGATATTGCGTATACAAGTGTACCAATAGGCGACCTTAAATGGGTAGACGGCGGTAGAACCCTTGTTATCCCGTTGAGTCAACCCCTATTACCTTCAAAAACCTATAGGCTTATATTGGCGGAAGGCTATAGGAATATGGCAGGCGTTGTGTTCCCAGAATATACGCTCACTTTTACAACCGAAGGTCCCGAACCGGTTACGCCTACTTTTGTGGACACCACGCCTGTCTATGTGGCAGATATTGAAGAATTGAACCTCTCAAATGAACTGCTCTGCCGCGTTACCGTGAATCCGACAGTGGGTTTTAACTTCCCGTATTATCTGTTCATTCCACAAGGGATAAACTTGAACAAACCTGTTCATCTGCTCGTGGAACCCTGCAACACAGGGGTGAGTCAGACTCGTAAAAGTCTTGATAGAAAGACAAAGGCTTTGGCTGAAGCATCTCATGCGACTGTCATCGCCAAAAGACTGGGAGTCCCGTTGCTCGTGCCTGTTTTTCCGAGACCCGGCGGAGATCAATGGCTCGTGCCTGTTTCTCCGAAACCCGGTAAAGATCAATGGCAAGCCTACACGCATGCCTTGGATAGAGACACCCTCCTGATTAGAGATGGCGACCTCAAGAGAATCGACCTGCAACTCATCAATATGATTGCGCATGCGCAAAGGCTCCTACGACACAATAATATGAAAGTGAATGAGAAGGTCTTTATGAACGGGTTTTCGGCTTCTGGGACGTTTGCAAATCGGTTTGCTATTTTACATCCAACAATTGTCCGAGCGGTTGCAACTGGCGGCATCAATAGCATCCCGACCTTTCCGACAGAGCGTTGGGATGATGTCACTATGCGGTATCCGGTTGGCATCGCGGATGTGAAAGAGATCGCTGATATTAAATTTGATGAAGAGGCGTATAAACGTGTCTCCCAATACATCTACATGGGAGCTTTGGATGACAATGATACTGTTTCGTATCGAGATGCCTACGATGTAGTGGATGCCGAGTTGGTCAAAAGCCTCATTGGAGCTGAAATGATGCCAGATCGATGGGACATGAGTCAGTCGATATACAGGGCACTTGAGATTCCTGCGCAGTTTGTTACATACGAAAATACTGGGCATCAAATCAAGAATGAGATGATAGATGATATTGTCGCTTTTTTCGAGGCAAACTCCGAGGATGAGATAGTTGAAATCGTCCCACATCAATATCCATCCGCTGAGTGAAAGTGAGTGAGGTCTATCACAAGAGAGATACCTGACCCTTTTATCCGCTAAGTATGAATTAGTTTATTTTGTCAGGGCGGTGCTAAATGCCGCCCTTTTCCACCTTTCCTCTTCTCTTTCCTTCACAATCCACTTTTTTCAGAATTAAGCAACCATTTTGCCCCTAAATTGCGTCACTATAGGTTGATATGTTATTAATCAACTACCGCTTTCTGGAGGCAGCTGATGAAAAACAACGATGTTGCACTTATTCAACGAGTTCTCGCTGGTGATGAAACCGCTTTTGCTGAACTGATAAAAAAATATCAAAAGCCAGTTCACACGTTGGCGTGGCGAAAAATCGGGGATTTTCATATCGCTGAGGACATCACCCAGGAGGTCTTCCTGAAAGCGTATCAGAGACTCCATATCCTGAAAGATCCGAACCAGTTTTCTGGATGGCTTTATGTGATTACGGCGAACTTATGTGCCACATGGCTCCGCAAAAAACGGATACAGACGCAACCGTTGGGGGACACAGAACCAACGATGATACAAGAAGATACTTATTCTCGACATGTTGTAGAAGAGCGAATGAAAACCACAGCGGAATCACAACGCGAAGTCGTCAAAAAGCTGCTGGCGAAGTTGAAAGAGAGTGAACGCACAGTGATGACGCTCCACTACCTTGGTGAGATGACGGTTGCAGAAATTAGCCGATTTTTAGGCGTATCGGCGAGTACCATTAAAAGTCGTTTGAGACGGGCACGAAACCGTTTAAAAGAGGAGGAGCCGATGATTAGAGAAGCACTTGAGCATTTCCAAATTACACCGAATCTTACAGAGAATATCATGCAAGAGATATCGCGGTTGAAACCGGTTGCACCGTCAGGCAGTAAGCCGTTAGTGCCGTGGGCAATGGCTGCTTCTACAGTAGCAATCGTCCTTTTGATGTTCGGCATGGGAAATCAGTATATGTCGCGTTTCCAAGAGCCGTATAGTTTCGACGCGCCATCAGAGATGACAGTTGAGCTCATTGAAGCACCCCTTGTGCTGAACCTTGAGGTCTCCAAACCCGATATTCGGACGCAACTTGGGAGTGTTCGCACACCGAACGAGGGAAAGATCTCCAACCAGCAGCCTAACGACGTTTCGGCATCGGCTGCAGAAGCCGAAGCAGATGAGAGAATTAAAAACTACGCGCATTGGAAGCTGCCCAAAGCCGCAAAAGCACGTTTCGGAAAAGGTGGGATTACCACAATTCAGTTTTCACCGGATGGAACCCTACTCGCAGTGGGTAGTAATATCGGGGTATGGCTGTATGATGTGGCAACAGGTGAGGAGAAATTTTTGTTTGGTAGTGGAATGTGTGAAGCCCTCCAATTTTCACCTGATGGCCGTTTCCTTACTGCTTCTTCTGAGGAGACGCTCATCCAATTATGGGAGATCGCTACCGGGCGCGAAGTGCCGCTTATTGATTTGTACGGAGAAGCTTCCGTATTGCGATTCTCTTCAGATGGGAAAACGCTGATCGGTTTGTATAGTGATGGGCATGCTGCGATTACGCGATTGAATATTGAGAGCGGTAAAGGGAAAACAAAACACCTTAAAACTGGGTTATTCGGGATCGGTCTCTTGAGTTGGGAGGATTTTAGTGGTGTTTACGCGATGACGGGCGATAAAATCGCGATTGGCAAACCGGACGGGACGATTCAGTTATGGGACGTAGCAACCCGTAAAAAGTTATCGACGCTCAGAGGACACGTAGATTTGCCGCTTCAGCCGTTAGATAAACTTGTGCATCGCAAACGTCCGTTTAGCAGACGGATTTTAGCAGTGGCGTTTTCGCCGGATGGTACCCGTCTCGCCAGTGGTGGGGCAGATAATACAGTCCGATTGTCGAATCTCACTGGCGATCGAGATTCGATGACGTTGCAGAAACATACTGGACCGGCAAATGTGCTGGCGTTTTCACCCGATGGAAAAATGCTTGCCAGCGGCAGTACCGATAAAACAGTGCAATTGTGGGACACCGCCACTGGCGAACCCCTCCTGACGCTCACCGGCCATATCAACGGTATTACGGCGTTAGCATTTTCACCCGACGGTAACCACTCGTAAGCGGGAGTACGGATGGCACAATCCGATTCTGGCAGACAGCAACTGGGGCTCCAGCAGATACCCTTATTACTGGACACACACAATCCATAAAAGCGGCGACCTTCTTTCAAGATCGTAATAGGGGCGAGGTGACCTTGAAGAAACACCCAAGCAAAAACCCCCTACTGGTAAGTGCGGCGTTTAACGGTGAAATTACCTTTTGGGATGTGGACGCAGCGCAGCGTAGGGACGAGGTGACCACGCCCCTACGCCAAAATAGTGGACATCGGGATTGGTACTTAGCTTTAGCGTTTTCACCGGATGGCACGAAACTCGTCAGTGCAGGGACAGACGGTACGAAAGTTTTCGGTGGGTTCCCTACTGGATTCTCTATTATTACGAAGCCAGATAATCTAACTCGGTTGACGGATGTATCGACTGGAGCCGAACTTGCGACGTTGCAGCGAGGAAGCAGCAAACTTATCTTTTCTCCTGACGATAGAACTAAAACGGTGGCGATTACTTCGAGAGGTGCCATTCGCTTATGGAATACGGAAACAGGCGATGAATTGGTCATTCCGATTCATGATGACCTACCCCTCGGCTTTCACCACAATGTGCCAACGGTTTTGGCAGTGGCGTTTTCGCCAGATGGTAGATGGCTTGTGAGTGGAACTACAGAAGGGGAAATCCGAATGTGGGACGTTGCGACCGGTGAAGCTTTGACCGTCTTTTCAGAACTGACAGAACCGATGGAACAAGAGCATCTGAGGCATATTTCGGCATTGGCGTTTTCACCGGACCGCGCCTTGCTCGCTGCGGGTACACCGACGCAACTCCATTTATGGGACGTGCGTACCGGTCATAAACTTTTTTCGGTTAGCACTGTGTATACACGCGGTTGGCGGACATACCATGATTATCCAAAACCGTTGGTGTTTTCGCCGGATAGTGCAATTCTCCTCAGTGGGCATGGGGGCGGGACAATCCAATTATGGGATGCCAAGACTGGAGACAGCATCGCTGCGCTTGATGGGCATACACAGCAAGTGGAGACGTTGAAATTTTCGCCTGATGGGGAAATGTTGGTTAGCACGGCACAGGATGGCACAATCTTTTTGTGGGATTGGGATGAGGCTATCACCGAATTACGTTAAAGTTCTGCGCTGACGGTCATCTCTAAACGGTGTTCGGGTTTTCGCTCTTTCGTTGAGAGTAGACGGTAATTGAGTCGAAACAATAGGTCGGTGAATTTCCGCAACCTGTAGTCTGCTATCGTTCGGATTTCGTGACTGATGCCTTCGTAAAAGGTATATTGTGCGAAGGCGATGCCGCCGCTGCTCTTGCCGTAGCCGAGCTTGTAGTTGAAATCAATGCGTCCTTTGCCGATGAGACTAAACGTGACGCGGTTTTCAAACGAAAGGGTGCGTGTTTTGGCTTCGGGTTCCTCGTCAAGTTGTTCTTCGTCGGTTGTCTGTTTATAGCCGCTGATACCGCTCCATCGCAGGGCATTACTCAACTGGTATCGGAGGTTCAGTTCAGTTATCTGCTCAAGTTGACGCAGGTCTGAGATAGGTGTCGAAGAAGGATCTTTCACGCCTTCCTGCGCGAGGTCTTCAAAATCGAATTGGCTATATTTTTCAGTCTCCCGACGTTGTTCCCAGTTCGCGCCGACAGACAAGCGTTTCGTAGGATTCAGGGAGAAACCGACATCCCATGTATTGTGAAGTCTGTGGCGTTCTTGGTTGTTAATCCGTTTGTTGAGGGACTCTCCTGTACGGAAGTTAAGTTCAAAACTGAACGCCGTTGAAGGGACAAATTCGAGTCGGTGATGTTGGTTCACACGCCCGAAAAGCGTATCTGAACCCTGTAAGTTTTGAAGTAGATATAGAGATACTGCATCTTCTACCTCCTGTTCTTCGGTTAGCCAGAGTCGTGTATAACCTCTGAGCGCGCTCAGAAACCATTCTAAATGGCTTTCGGTTTTCGGTTTTCGGCTTTCGGCAAGAGGGTTCTCGGTTTTCGGTTGTCGGCTATTTCGTGTTGGACGTAGACTATCACCTTGCAACAGTGCCTCGCGTTGCTGCTGTTGCCGCGCCCGGTCGCGGCGTGTGAAAAACTGGCGGGGTTGAAAGCGGATACGGAAGTCCGCATCTACTGCCGTTGTCGGTTTATCACCGACGTTTTGGTAAATTTTGATGTAAGTGCCTTCTTCGGGATCCTCTACATAGTGCAGATCGTCCAACTTCACGTAATATCCGTCACCGGGTTGGAGCAGCACACCGGTGTGTGGATGGATGTTGGTATAGACTTCGCGGCGTTGGCTTGTCAATTTTTTATCTAATTCGTAGGTGAATTCTATGTCAATTGCTCGGCTTAGGGGTGTCAACTGAATGTTAATATCCGCGAGTTGCGTCGTCGTATCCGCGCCGAGATCGGTGTGTGCTTTCAGCATCCGACGTGCGAGATTTGCGCTCAGATTCATACCGCCGCTGAGAAAGGATTTCTGCTGTGAAAAGATGCCGACTTTCCATGTGCGTCCGGTCGTACTCTGCTGCCAATCGGATAGACCGATGGGTTCGTCATCAACAGTGAGCAACGGTTCTTTCGCGTAAGCCTCCTCAAGTTCGTAACTGGTGTTCAGAGATGCCCAACTAAAATCAACGAGATTGATACGTCCAATTGCTCGGTTCCGCTTTCGGTTGAGCGTTGCATTGCGCGCCTCGCTTGATTCCACCCTGCCCAATGTTCCCATGATTCTGAACGGACCGATCGGGTAAGCCAAGTTGCCTTCCTGCCGTAACTTCTGCTGCGATTGTGTCCGTGTTGAATCCTCACTCTCGACACGCGAACTGCTCCGATAGTCATCCCAACGGAAATTCGGTAATTTCTTGAGCAGCTGCGCGCCTTTAGATGGATTTTGTTCCGATGCCG
>JAAXHI010000454.1:36993-67724 GCA_012270875.1 Candidatus Poribacteria bacterium
ATTGCGGATCGTTGCGTTGGTAGGAGCGGTTTGTAACCCCGATTCCGTTCCGTCTATAGTCTCCTGCATCTCTTGTGCGCTTTCCCGACGTTGTGGTTCTTTTTCTTCGCTTCTACCGATGCCCGCGTCAAGTGCCAACCAATCCGTCGGCATCAATTGGATGTCAAAGTTCGCGGTTCTCTCATCTCGTGCGGTTTGTGAAATGCCTGCTGTATCAAACAAGAACGCGTCATCAAAACCCTCTTTGGTGTATTGCGTTTCATAACGGGAGCGGTTACGATTACTGCTTGACGCGCCGACAGGCACGAAGTCAGCGTCCATTGCTCGGATGTCGAGGCTTGTGTTGAGTTTAGGTCGCAGTTTATCTGTCCATGTCGCAAAGTCCCAGTCTGCATAACCGGTCAGTTTCCACGCCTGACTCACCTCTTTGCGATCAACACTCGAATAGGTATTCTTATCAAGATTGCTATATGCGAGTTCACCTTCGATCCACGCTTTTTCAGTGATGTTCAGGCGGCTTTCTATACCCCATACAGTATGTTTCTGGGGTGCCGTGAGAAGTGATCTGCCGTCTCCTTCGGGATCAAGGATATTTTGACGAAGTGCCTCAAGGTCGGTCTCGTCAAGTGTGATTAAAGCCTGTTCTGGTTGCTTCAGGTCCGCTTCAACTGCATAAGAAGCACCGAAGGTTATCCATTCTCCGGGCAGCTTGAAGACACTGCTGAGTCCATAGAGGTTTTGTTGATATGCGCGATCTTCTGGGATATATTCAAAGTCGATCCGAATCGTGTCGTTGCTTGTGATGAGGTGTTTGCTGTTGAACTCGACAATCGGGTCTCCATATTCGCGGATAATGTAATCGTTATTTTCACCGCGCCGCATCCTTTCGCCATTCAGCCAGACGATTTCACTGCCTGCTTTTACGATGACGTATTGCCCATCAACCGTGAGTCGATATTCGCTGCGGCCTTCCTCGCCTCGGATGACTAAACTGGTAGACTGTCCTTTCGGAATAGCACTCGGAATGAGGTGGAAGCTTCCCCACTTGAAATCGCCTTCGACTTGTACGCCTTCCAATGCACGTGGAAAAAAGATGAACTCAGAGGTGCCAAGCGATCCTTCAAAGTCGCCTAAGGTGCCTCTCATGTTTGGATGTGTGATACGAATCAGTTTTTGATCAATGTCTTGTATATTTTCGGTTGTCCCTTCGGGTTGAATCGGTAGGTCTTGGTCGGATAAGAGTGCGAGGACACTGATGTTTTCGGAGACTTTACCTTCTACATTGACACGGAGTTCCTGATTCTGTGATATGCTGCGTCCGCTGCCGAGCGAGATACCGAATGTTTGGCTGCCGGACACTTCGAGTTGTGATGACTGGCTATCGGTTATCGGCTGTCGGGCACCATTAACAAGGAGGTTTTCTGATAAACCAGAGTCCTCTTGCTGATGGAAACCAACATCTGATGGCTGACGGCTATTAGGGGTTTGCTTGCCGTAAAGGTCGCGTTTGTAGACCTCTTTAATTGCGAAAGGCAGCGTGCGGTAGGTTATCTTTAATTTGTAAGGGGGGGTCGTAGCATCCGGTAACCCTCCTTTATCCCCCCTTATCAGGGGGGTAATAGTGATTTTCCCTGAATAGAAGTCGATTTGATAGTCTATACTTCGCACGAGGGTTTTTCCAGTCGCTTCGATTAACTGTTCAGTGTTTGGGAGAATAGGTGGGTACTTCACCGTGAATTCCCGCTCACCCGTTTTCAGTTCAATGGATTCGGTTTTTTGGAGGACGGAAAAGGTCGGGAATTCGAGGGTTTTAGTTTTGTCATCAGCGGATTCTTGTGCCATACTTCTCGGACGTGGTAGCAGGCACAAACAGAAGGAAAGAAGGAAAAAGAGTGGGATACGCATTAATAGTTATCAGTTGCCAGTTATCAGTTGTCAGTTAAGAAATGGCTTGGATAAGTCAGAAACCTCTTTAACCGATGACCACATTCCTCCAAAAACTATTTTTTGCGATAGGACTTACGCATATCTGGGAATTTACTTTGCAGGTTTTGTTGGTTTCCGATGTCCTTCTATTGGCGTATGCATTGCTTAAAATCAGAAATCGGAGTATTTCTGCGGATTTTCGCCTCCTACAAGAGGTATTTGATAAGCTGCGTAAGTCTTATGCGAAAAACTTGGAACACCTTTATGTCGTTCGCTTCAGCATCGCTCACAAAGACGTGTCCGGTTTTCGAGACTGCGACCCCTACCGGTGCTAAGAGTGCTGCGTTACTAAATTCTGTGACGCTCTTACCATTGGGAGTGAAGACTTGGACGCGCCGATTGCCGCTGTCGGTTACATAGACGTAATTCCAGTCGTCTAAGGCGATGCACTTCGGTTCTCGGAGTTGCCCGAGTTCATCTCCTTCACCCCCCCAAGCACGCATAGGATTGCCGCTGAAGTCGTATTTTTTGATGAGATGGTTCCCTGTGTCAACGACATAGATATTCCCGTATGTATCGACGCTAAGGTCTGTAGGGTTCCAGAGTTGTTCGGTACCGCTCCCGAAGTCCCCTCTTGCTGTAACTGGGACTCCTGCGACATTGAATTCAATCCAGCGATGATTGCCCGTGTCTACGATATAGACCTCACCCTTCCGCCCGATACCGATGCCTTCGGGTTGATCAAGCAGGATGTCATCTACATTTTCACTGAGTGGGTAGAAAATCTGATCCACAAAGTTGCAGTATTGTATCCGATTGTTGCCTGTATCTACGACATAGAGGCGGTAACTCCGTTGAAAGCTTAAGGCTATATCTGACGGGTGATCGAACTCGCCTATTCGCCATCCACGTCCACCGAATTCTGTGATGAAATTTCCGAGGTCATCAATAACTTGTATCCGGTTGTTACCCGCGTCGGCGACGTAGATTCTATCTACTTCATCTATTGCGAGACCTAACGGATTCTGAAATTCACCTGCGCCTTGTCCAGCGTTGCCGAGTGTTTTTATGTGGTTGATACCTACTATTAGAGCAGGCTTCCGGTCGCGGTTTGATGGCAGAATTTCGACGGGCTGCCCAATTTCACTTTCGGGCAAAGTGCAGCTTAAACAGAATGCAAGGAGCAAAAAACAAATTTTTTTATATTTCCTTGCGGTTCGGTTAGGTGGGTTTGACGCTTGAAGTCCCATTCCGTAGAATCGCCTCCATTCCATTACGGCTTACGTTTTAGGGATGCACAGACTAATGACCTATACTGCATCAGCCTGCGGGTCCCGAGATTAACCGCGTTGCACCTTAAATTTGAAGACGAACGTTGTTTGCTGGTCATTGAAATCGCTTGTGACTCTTGGCACAATGATCCGTAAGTTGCTGTACTTAATACTCCGTTTGCGGAAATAGAGGAAGAATCTTGCGTGTTGCCTCGGCATCACCGTAGTTTTTTCAATGTCTGCTCTCGGCAGGACTGCGGGATCCCCTTGTATTCTGATGGCTTTATCCCATCGGAACACTTCCGCCGCAAATTCGGGGGGTAGCGTCGGTTTAAAATTCTTTTTCAGATAAAAGGATTCCTGCGATTTGTCGATGGGTTTCGTAACGTTCATGGTGCCGTCAAGCATCTGGCAGTCATCCTTTTTGAAGGAGATCCAGTGGTCCGTCCCGTTATAGATAAAGATACCGAATGCATCGACTGCCTTCACGTCGTTGAGCGGGACCGCCATTGCCTTGATGCCGTTTTTAACATAACCGACGGTGCCTGTCTGCGGCATAATGTAGGCATCAGGGTCAAAGACAGGGATAATTATCTCTGGTCGGAAGGTGTCTTTTACGAAATCTGATACCTTTGCACAACTTAACGGGATTAATGACAAACAGAGTACCGCGACAAGTTGTAAGACGGATACCGGTGGTAGGTCGGCAATTTTCTGATTGCTTCGGTTTTCGGGTTGAGATCTTCGGTTTAAAGTTTTCATTGTTTGTCTCCACAGCGCACTTACGAGTTTTCTGTAGCAGGTTCCGAGCACGCGCGCATTTTAATATGGAAACCTGCTTTTTTGTATTTCCTTGCGGTTCGGTTAGGTGGTTTTGAAACTTGAAGTCTCATACCGTAGATGCTTCGCAGAGAGAACTCCATTACATTACGGCTTACGTTTTTGATTTTTTCATCGGTTTTTATATTTCCTTGCGGTTCGGTTAGGTGGTTTTGACGCTTGAAGTTTCATTCCGTAGATGCTTCGCAGAGAGAGCTCCATTACATTGCGGAAACACGATATTTAAAAATTCAAAGGGCAAGCATCGCGGCACCGACAATGCCAGCATCATTTCCGAGGTGTGCCTTTACGATTTTCATCTGTGCCGGGATGTCCATTGCCCGTTTAGAAAGTTCGGTCCGAATGGGTTCAAAGAGTAGACTTTCACCGGCTTCCGCTATACCGCCACCGATAATCGCGATTTGCGGATTAAGAATATGTGCGATTGAGGTGAGCGCAATGCCGATATACCGTCCCGTTTCAGCAAAGATCTCAATTGCGAGTTTATCGCCTGCCTGTGCTGCCTCGGCTATCGTCCGCGGTGTGAGTGCTGCTCCATCTTTCATTGCGGCGGTTAAGATCGTGCTGCGTCCGGTCTCTATCTTCTCCTGAATTCGTTCAACAATGTTTTTTGCACCCGCATAAGCCTCAAGACACCCTTGATTGCCGCATCCACAGTAGCGACCGTTCGGTTCGACGACGGTATGTCCTAATTCCCCTGCAGTGTTCTGACTTCCGTGATAAACTTCACCATCAATCACTACGCCGCCCCCTACACCTGTACCGAGTGTCAATGCGACCAGATTCTTATATCCGACCCCTGCCCCGTGATGAAGTTCACCTAAAGTCATTGCATTCACGTCGTTGTCCATCCCTCTCAGGACAGGTTTGTACTGTTTGTTAATATCAGCAACACGTTTTGGGGTGTGTAGTTTTGAGAGTTCTGTGTTGACATAAGTAACAAGAGGGATGTCGGTCCACCCTGGAAAGTTTGGCGAAAAGTGGACGACTCCTGTTTCTGCAATAATGAGTCCCGGTGAACCGAGTCCAACACCGATTTCACAGGAATGGCTGTCGGAAACCGTCGGAGACTGTCGGCTATTAGCAAGAGTAGCAGTCGGCTCTGGCTGATGGCTGTTCCCCTCTTGCGTTTCTGCTTTTACAAGTACTTGTCGGACGGCTTCAGCGATCCGCGCAGCTACCTCCTTCGGACCACCGGTTTCTACATCTGTAGGAACTACGACGCGGCAAGAAACATCACCTTCTGATGAGACCAAACCGGCTTTAATATCTGTTCCACCGAGGTCAACGCCGATACTATGTTTCGTTGTTTCCATAGAGTTTGTCAAGATAATTCCGAGCTCCAAAAAACTTGTGCGCCGTCACCAACATGACAGAGGTAAATTTCAGGGTCGATGCCAATCTGTTCGTGGTATTCTTTTCGTACACGGGTCTGGAACGTTTCTAAAGCGTCTTTATGAACGATGCTAACGGTGCAGCCGCCAAAACCGGCACCTGTCATGCGACTTCCGATCACGCCTGTGATGCTACGCGCGATCTCAGTAAGTAGGTCTAACTCCTTGCAGCTGACTTCATAATCGTCGCGCAGTCCGTTATGTGAGGCGTTCATTAGATTACCGAATTGTATGAGTGCTTCGTCTGTTTTTTCTGTAGGTGCTTTGAGGACAGAAACTGCTTCTAATACACGCGTATTTTCTTCGATGACATACCGACATCTCTTTTGTGTTAACGCCGGTAATTCTTCTTCGTGTTTTTTGAAATCCGTTAGGTCGATATCACGAAGTGAAGAGATACCCGGTATCCACTGGCTGAGGATATCTACGCCTCTTTCGCATTCGGCGCGTCGTTTGTTGTATTCCGAGGCAGCGAGTTCCCGTTTTACCTTTGTGTTGCAAATTGTAATATAGTGACCCGCCAGATTAAGGGGAACATGCTCGTATTCAAGCGAACGACAGTCAAGGAACAGTGCGTGGTTTTCCTTCCCTAACAGTGAGATTGTCTGGTCCATGATACCACAGTTAACGCCAGCAAATTCGTGTTCAACGCGTTGGCATAATGCTGCGAGTTCTTTCTTGCCATTTTCTGATTCTAATACTTCAAGTTCAGAACCGGCAGTTAAAAAAGCGAGTGTGGCAGCGACTGAAAGTGCGGCCGAAGAACTTAACCCTGCGCCAATCGGTACGTCGCCAGTGATAACGGCATCTATCCCGGCTATTTTTCTCCTTGATGCTTGGAGGAGGGATGCGACACCGATAAGGTAATGGCTCCAGGCGGGGGCTTGTTGTGGGATAGAATGGAGTGCATCAAGGTCGAATTCCGAAGCATCGTTGACATCTGAGGCGTGTAGTATGACACGTCGGTCAGTTCGCTGACGTGCGGCGATATTAATATATTTATCAATAGCGACTGGAAACACATAACCGTCGTTGTAATCTGTATGTTCACCGATGAGGTTCACTCTGCCGGGGGCGGATGCGATGAATGTGGGCGGGCTGCCGAAGGTCTCCGCAAATTTCTGTGTAATGGCGGCGATTCGATTGGATTGTTGGTTGAGGTTTCTTGGTTTTACCATAACATAAATTGTAGGAGGTGTTGGGTCTGGCAGTTATGCCGAAAAAAATTTCAGAAATCGTCCTAACATGTCAGGAAGTTCTTCGCGCGGGATATAGCAGTCAATACTTATATCGGGTTCTCTCTGGGGTTCTGATGTTGGGAGCTGCGTAAGGAGTTGTTCTTCCGGGGCATGCGGTGCGGGTTGTAGATTTGGTGGTGCCGATTTTTGGGGAGCTGCTGTGCTTTCCGCAATAACCAATTCGCCGATAGGGAGATGCGTGGCAAGTGGATGTATGTCTGTTCCAGTCAGAACAGTGATATGAGGAAGCGCAGCGTCTACTAATCGCTCCAGTTGCATTGTCAAATAGCTGGTTTCTGTCAAAGTTTCTTCAAATCCCTCCGGTTGACATGTGACAATTGTGATTAATGGCATCCGTTTTTGTAAAACGTTTTCAATGGCTGAAAGGAGAAGGGACACGTCAATCTCAATTGGGATCACATCCATATCAGCGATGAAAAGAGAGACGGGATACCCTGAGATCGTTCCCTCGGCAGTGATACCGGCGGCGTTAGTTGATCTAATTTCTGCTGCTGAAGGATCGTCGAGTAGGTGCTCGATACGTTTTTCAGCGAGTAAGGGAAACAAAGCACCACAGTGCGGGCAGATATAAAGGTTCCGTTCAAGTTCGCCTCTGAAAACGAATTCGTTGCACACGGTGCATTTGTACCATAAATTGATGCTCTGTGCTGTGTCAGTAGAAGTAGAGATACGTGCTTCCATATTTTTTAGTAGTTTTCAGTTATCAGCCATCAGCCATCAGCCGTCAGTTAGAGGACTATGATTTAGCAAACACCCTCTTTGCTGAAAGCCGATGGTTTCCGATAGCCATTTCGCTGGAACCTATAGGAAATGACCAATAGCTTCTGCTTCTGTATTGTAGCAGTCAAAGATTGTCATCAGTTTTGCCATAACAATAAGGCTTCTGATGTTGCCTCCGAGATTGAGCAGTACGACGCGTCCGTCATTCCTGCGAATAGTGGTGTAAGAAGCGACAAGCACGCCTAAACCGGAACTGTCCATCATCTGGACCCGCTCAAGGTTTAAAATTAAATTAAGTTTTTCCTCCTGTTCCGCTTCGTTATTCGCTGCTTCAATCTGTTGGTCAATGATGGATTTAAGGGCTAAGGCATCTGCTCCAATAACTTTACCGTCAATATCTAAGATTGTAATACTGCCTTTATGTCGAACATTAACTTGCATAGTAATTCCTTGAAATATAAAATAGTCCCAAACCTAAAGCGGCAATTGCTGCAGGTGATGCCCTGTCCATCCGTTTTGATGAGATTCGATGCTTATATGTTGCATCCTATAGACGAAAAGGCTTGGATGTATTGGATAAAATAGGTCTTAAGACATCTTTCTGGTAGACGGAGCGGTATTAGATCTATAAAAATTTGAAGTAAATATCATTGCGCTTCCAGTTCTACCAAGTGTTTAACCATTTTGATAATGGTGCCGTTGGCTTCATAGGTTACGGAGTCCATACAGGCTTCCATGAGGAATAGGCCTCTCCCACTGCTTTTGAGCAGATTTGCTGGATCCAGTGGGTCAGCAACCTCTTGGCGTGTGAATCCGTCGCCTTGGTCCTCAATAACAATAGTTAATTTATCTTCATCAAGAATAAACTGGATCGATGCTCTTTTGCGTGGATCCAGTTTATTTCCATGCTTGATTGCGTTTGTCCCCGCTTCGATAGCGGCGAGGTTAATTTGTTCTTGAGTTTCCTCAGAGAAATCCGTTGCTTTCAAAATCTCGGTAACGACAACGTCGAGCAGGTAAACATGTTGCATTGAGCTTGGGAGAGAAAGCATAATAACTTGTGCCGTTTCGGTTTCTTTATGTTTGAATACTTCGCTTTCCTCAAGTGTGCTAACAATAAGTTCGTTTTCAGTCGGCATTAACTGAAAAGTTATTTGTTCGCCTGTATCCTCTCTGTTGCTGTTTTTAATCGCGTTTGTNNCTCACCCACGTCTGAAGCTCCTTCTCTGTGCCCTTGGATGTTCGCCAAGGGGTCTACAAGACGGACTTGGAAATAGTCCGGTCTTTCGTTATTTTGTTATACGGGGAGTGCCTCGACGGCATGCCCGTTGTGTTTTAGACATCGCGTTTTATAACAATTAAAGCCCTATCATCATGAGTTTGTGTGCTTCCACTGAACCGTGCTAAATCTTCAACAATCGCTTCGCATAACGCTGATGCTGAGAGTGAAGCGTTTTCGGAGATGCAAGCGGCAAGCCTATCCCCGCCGTAGAAGGTATCGGTCAGTATTGCGTCTCCGTTCCTATCATCGGATTCTGGACTTGTGGCTGTGCTTTGATTCCCTTCGGAAGCCGTGCTATCTTGAGTTCCTGTTTCAGTGATGCCATCGGTATAGAAAGCGATGATATCGCCAGGTGCCAAGAGACAGGAGCTGGTTGTGAATGTTGCTTCCTTGAATGCCCCTATTAACATACCGCCTATTTTTAAGCCGGTTATATTGCGATCCTGAGTCCAGTGAAGTGGATAGCAGTGTCCACCGTTTGAGTACGTAAAGGTTGAATCGGTTGTGTCTAATATCCCGTATATCATTGTTGCGAATAGGTCCGCTTCGGTGTCTTGAACGACTAAATCATTAATCCGTTTAAGGATTGAAGCGGGTGCCTCTTCCTCATGGCAGAGGAGTCGGAGTGCTGTCCGAATCATGACCATCAGCAGTGCTGCTGGGATCCCACTACCCTTTACATCACCGAGAACAATTCCGATCTGTGTTTCACTCAGCGGGATGAAATCGTAGAAGTCGCCGGAGACGGCTGTAGAACTTTGTAACAGGGTAGCAATGTCGAATCCATCAATACTGGGTGCTTGTTCGGGTAATAATTTTTTCTGAATAGCAGCGGCGGCTTGAAGATGTCCTGCGAGTTGTTCCAACCCCTTTTCACTGAATCCCTCTCCCATTGCGCGCATAAGCGGATTGATGTATTTAATGGGTCGAGTTCTGCCGAGGACGGCTTCAACGCGAGCGGTTACTTCGCGTAAATCAAAGGGTTTTGTGATGTAATCGTCGGCACCGGTATCCAGACCTCGGACTTTATCCTCCGTCTGCCCGCGCGCCGTAACGAGAATGATTGGAACGTTTTTTGTCTCCTCTATATCTTTGAGTTCTTCTACGACCTGGAATCCGTTTTTATGTGGCATCATCACATCCAGAAGGATCAGATCTGGCGGATCTGTGCAGGCACTTTGCACTGCGCTTTCCCCATCACTTGCGGTTTGGACATTGTAACCTTCTGGTTCAAGATTCATTTTTAGAAGTTCAAGTATATCCAGATCGTCATCGACGACTAAAATCGTTTCAGCCATATTTTTAGATATTGTGTTTCTGCTCCGATTTTTCCTGCTTTGCAGTGAGAACAAAATCGGGTTTCCGATGAAAAATAGTAGGCGACCGTAGCCCGTAATGTAATGGACGGTGGATCTACGGAATGGGATTCTAAAACACCGGCTCACCTCACCGAACCGCAAGGCACTTTAAAAAAACGGAATAAAAAACTGGAAGTTGCACCCTTGTCCGTTATCTCCAGCATCCACCCATAATTTCCCGCCGTGCGCTTCAACTATTCCTGAAGCGATTGAGAGTCCTAAACCGCTCCCGCCTTGTTGCCGAGTCTGTACACTTCCGAGTTGTCTGAATTTATCGAAAACCTTTTCTCTCTCTTCAGTCGGGATACCTGGTCCCGTGTCGATAACTTCAACGTGAAGACCGTCGTGTTCATTCCCGTTCTGGGAAGATTTTGATATTCTGACCGTCACCTGTCCGTTATCGGGCGTAAATTTAATAGCGTTTCCGATAAGGTTAATAAAAATTTGTCCGATCCAGTCGGCATCTGCAATCATTTGCGGTAAGTTCGGCGGTGTCTCCAAGCGTAGCGAGATAGATTTCTCATCTGCTTGTGGACGGAGTTCTTCGATTCGCCGTTTTGCTATCCAATCTATCTGTACTTCCTCCTGCTTCATCTCAATCCGCCCGGCTTCAATTCGGGAGATGTCAAGCAGATCGTTAATAAGGACAGCGAGTCGTTTTGATTGGCGATGTGCGCGGCTCAAACTTTCATGCTGTTTCTGATTAATTTTCCCTGTTTTCCCATCAAGTATCAATGAAATAAAGCCGATGATGGAAGTGAGCGGTGTTCGTAATTCATGCGAGACGAGGGACACAAACTCCGATTTCATTTGCTCTATTTCGTGTTCATTCGTAACGTCATCAAAGACATAGACTGTGCCAGCGATGTTGTTGCTCTCATCAGGGAACTGGCTGGCTATAATGCGGAGGACCCGAGCCTCATCACCGTTGAGTTGATGTCTATTGACACTCATTTCCACAATCATCGTTTGGTGTTGTGCCATTTCACGTTGCGAGGCAGAGAGAATTTTCATATCAACCGTTTGTGTTTCGTGTATTTGGGGTTCTCCGGTTGATTCTGACGCTTTTGTCCAGCGGATTGTGCCGGTTTCTGTATCAATTGTAATATAGTTTGCGTAACCAGCGGTTTCTCCGAGGTTAAGGAGTCGTTCAGCCACAGGGTTGACATAGAGTACATGCCCGGTAGGTTCAACAACAATCAGCCCTTCACCGAGATTATCAACGATAGCGGTAAGTTTTCTCTCCTCTCGCGTGAGTTTGTCAACTGCGGTTTTCAGGTTTCGG
Organism: Candidatus Poribacteria bacterium; assembly: GCA_012270875.1. Classification (GTDB taxonomy): domain Bacteria; phylum Poribacteria; class WGA-4E; order WGA-4E; family WGA-3G; genus WGA-3G. Next base: position 48,329 of record JAAXHI010000454.1, read on the forward strand.
CGCATTTCGTTGAATTCTTCAGCGAGGGTGCCGACTTCGTCATCGCTGTCAACGACAATTTCACTATCAAATTTACCTTGCCCGATACTCCGTGCGGCTTGTGCTACTTTCAATATAGGCGTTGCGATCCGTTGTGCTGCCCACCATGCAATAAATACAACGATACAACTTGACACAATGGTAACATAAAAAATATAGTTGTTTAATTGGACGATTCCAACATAAGCCGAAGCAGTTGGTCGAGAAATAAAGACGATCCAATTGCTGAAATTTTGACTGACCTTCCACGGTTCTGTAGGCGAGCGTTGGGTCCGCGCCCAACCGTACACACGCGGTTCGTTGAAGCCATCGGTTTCGCCTTCAGCTTCATAATCGTAGTATTTTCCTTGATCCCCTCTTTTTGCCTCGATAATTGCTTCTTCTGCTGCATTGTTCATCTCTATGTAGGTATCTACTGGATACCCACTTTCCGATGAAGCGGCAATAATTTTACCGGATTCATCTGTTAAGATGGTATGCGTTTTCTCCAATTCGAGGCTCAACTCCACAATACGTGTGAGTTCAGGGAGTACCAGCACAATCCTCAACACACCGACGGTGTTATTTTCAGCAGTTGCTGCCGCGCCTTGGGATGTTGCCCGTATTGGGAGTGCGATTGGTAGCAGATGTACTTTCCGTGTTTTATCATAACGGATGTCTTCAGCGAATGGGTAACCTATACCGTTGTTGTATGCTGGCTGCCACCAGGTTGTAGTATTGTTCACCCGTTGAGGTGCGTCTCTTATAGTAGAGTACTCGAGTTTCTGGTTGTTTGAACGAAGCACGTGTCCGGATGCATTGGTAATAGTTACCTCAGTTTCGTCTCCGGCGTAGGTTTCAAGTAGACGGATACTATCCTCAAGCTGCGCCCAAACCTTAAAAAATACGGCTTTGCTCCCGTTAGCAGTGTTGGAAATCACAACTGCGGGTCGGATGTTTGGGAGTTCCGCTTGGATTTTTGCGATTTTCTCGGAAATAGTGTTATCGACGCGAGCGAGTTTTTCTTGCGCCAGAAGTACATGGTTTTCGCCGATAGTGTCTTTTAGAGCACTTTCACCCAACACCTTGATCGCCAGTGAAACGACAAACAGCGGCATGAGTGCGACTAACAGAAAAAGCACCACCTGTTGACCGCGTAGCCCGACCTTAAACCGAAAACGCTCTGTACGATTTTTGTCTTTCATGCTTTCCAGTTGATGCGTGTCGGCGCGCTTTCTGTCTAAACTCAGGCACCGTTAAACCCGCATTTTACCGAGGGTGTGCCTGGTTTGCCCCGTTCCTGCTATTACGAGAAAGCGGCGCGCGCGGCCTCCTCCGTATCATAAATTTCAATAACGGTTGCGAGCTGCGTTACCTCCAAAACTTCTTGGACTGCTTTCTGTGGGTTGAGCAAAACCAGTTTTCCACCTGATTGCTGACAGTATTTTAGGGTGGTCACAATTGCGCCCAACGCACTGCTGTCGATTAACGAAACGTTCGTTAGATCAACGACTAATTTATCGCGCCCCGTTTGAAGTTGCAGCTCCATTTCCTTGCGAAAAGTATCGGTGGCGTTTCCAAGGATCTTACCTTTAATATGAAGGGTGGAGATATTGCCCGTCTCGATTGTTGTCTCAAAATTCATAAAACTTATCCTTAGTGTTTCTTTTTAGGCTATCATTCCATTGTGTTAACACGGCGCATTACAACATAACCTCGGTTGAGTTTTGAATTGGTAAAGACAGTTTCAACGCATCCACCGAGCGCGCTAAGGTGTGTGGTACTGTTGTCAATTTCACTGTTTATTATCTCTTTTCCGGACTTGTAAGCTACCCACTTCCCGCTTGATTTTAGGAACGGTAGACAGTACGCCGCCGAGTCTCCGATAGTTGCGACGTAACGAGTGAAGACCCAATCATAGACACCAACGCGATCGGGGTTTCGTGCGCAAACTTCCGCACGTTCAGTCAGTACTTCAGTGTTGACTTTTTGATTTGACCAGGAACTCGCGCCTTTGTCAAAGTGTCTGTAGACGCGTTCTTGGTCAAGATTCAGTTGTAAAATCAGAAATTTTAGAAAACTTCCTTTCTTTTTCGATGCTTCAACAAGCGTTAGCCGAATATCTGGCACAAAGATTTTCAGGACGATTCCAGGGAACCCTGCACCTGTTCCGACATCAATCACAGCGTCACCACTTTTAAGTGAAATATGTTCTAAAACACTCAACGAATCGAGAAAATGCTTGTGAATAATTTCATCTTCATCTGTAATTGCTGTTAGGTTTATATGTTTATTCCACCGGAGCAGTTCCGTGCGATAGCGGTCAAACTGTGCTACCTGCTGTGTCGTTAAAGGGAATCCGTGCTGATCAAACGTCTCTTTTAAAGCGTGCATGGCCTTTGCCAAATTATCTGGCTCTCTGGTGATGAAGCATAACCGTCAGGATCGAAATGTCGGCTGGTGAAACACCGGGCAGTCGCGACGCTTGCCCAATAGAGGCGGGACGAATCTTTGCGAGTTTCTCCCGTGCCTCTGTCTTGAGTCCTTGAACGTTGGCATAGTCAAATGTGTCTGGAATTTGAAAATTTTCCAATTTTTTGAATTGGTGAATCTGTCGCTGCTGTCGTTGGATATATCCGTCGTATTTAATTTGGATTTCTACCTGTTCTGTCACGGCTGGCGACAATATCTCAGTAGATGGTACGATTTGTGTTATGTGTTCGTAACGGAGTTCTGGACGTTTCAAGAGGTCCGCCAACGATGTGGGTTGCTTTAGTGCCCCCGTCTTAAGGATATTTGTCAAATTATCCACAGTTTCTGTGGTCGGCGTAAGAAGTGTCTCCTGTAACCGTTTCAACTCAGTTTCAATGTTTGCTGCTTTGTGTTGGAATTGATGGTATCTGTCGTCATCAACCAATCCGATGTGCCTACCGATTTCGGTGAGTCGCAAATCGGCGTTGTCCTCCCGAAGTGCTAATCTGTATTCAGCGCGTGAAGTGAACATACGGTAAGGTTCACGGATGTCGAGCGTAACCAGATCGTCGATAAGCACGCCGATGTATGCTTGTGCCCTATCCAAAACGAGCGGCTGTTCGCCTTTAACCTTTAAAGCGGCGTTGATGCCAGCGATAAGCCCTTGGGCAGCGGCTTCTTCATACCCAGTGGTGCCGTTGAGTTGCCCCGCGAAATAGAGTCCCGGTGCCTGTTTTGTTTCAAGTGTGGGTTGTAATTGCGTTGCTGGTGCGAAATCGTATTCTACGGCATATCCGAAGCGCATAATCTCAGCGTTTTCTAACCCTTTGATGCTATGCACCATCTCTACCTGTACATCTTCGGGCAGACTCGCGGAGATGCCGTTCAGGTAAATTTCATCGGTGTCTCGTCCCTCTGGTTCTACGAAAACTTGATGTTCTGTTTTTTCGGAAAAGCGGACGACTTTATCCTCAATTGACGGACAATAACGGGGACCGATGCCAACAATACGACCGCTGTACATTGCTGAGCGATGAAGGTTCTCGCGAATGACATCGTGTGTATTTTCATTTGTGTAAGTGAGATAGCACGGGAGTTGGGACTGTGTAATCCGGTCGGTTGTAAATGAGAAAGGTAGCGGATTTTCGTCACCGGGTTGGATTTCCATCTCGTTGAAGTTGAGGGTGTGTGCATTGACGCGTGGCGGTGTGCCGGTTTTCAACCTACCAATCTCGAACCCAAGGCTTAAAAAACTGTCTGAGAGTTTCTCAGCGGAAGATTCACCGGCTCTGCCTGCGCTGTATGAGACATCACCGATATGGATAATGCCTTTCAGAAAGGTCCCTGTTGTCAGAATTACGGTATCTCCGAAATAAGCGGTTTGCGTCTGACTCAGGATACCGATGCACTTTCCGTTTTCGACGAGGAGTTCTTCAACCAACACCTGTTTGATGTCAAGTTTTTGTTGTGCTTCCAAGACGCGTTTCATTTCATCTTGGTATGCCTTTTTATCGGCTTGTGCGCGGCTGGAACGTACCGCGGGTCCCTTTTTGGTATTTAAGCGTCGGAATTGGATGCCGGTTTTGTCAATGTTTTTTGCCATTTCACCGCCGAGTGCGTCTATCTCTTTAACGAGATGCCCCTTGGCGAGTCCACCGATAGCAGGGTTGCAGGACATTTTGGCGATCGTATCGAGATTAATAGTGACGATAAGGGTTTCGCAACCCATTCGCGAAGCGGCGAGTGCGGCTTCGCAACCTGCGTGTCCAGCACCGACTACGATAACGTCATAATGTTTGTTATAAGCGTTCATGATTTTACCCTGCTGCTATAAGGAGAAACACGATGACTCGTCAAATTCCATCGTAAATAATGCTAATAACGAGCGTCGCGACAACTTCGAGGCTTTTGGGACTACATTTGTCAACGGTATCTTCAATTGTATGCCAATATGGATAAGTGAAGTCGATGATATTAACCATCGGGATTCCGACTTTGATTAATGGGACGTGATCATCCATAATTGCCTGACCGAGGCGTTGTTGAAAGGGTGCTAAACCGAGCGTTGTCGCTCGATTCCAGATTGCCTCAGTAAAGCCAGGATTCGCTTCCCAAGAAAATCGTTCTATCGGTAGTGCCAAATCTTTGTCGCCGATCATATCTAATAGGATTCCGTAGTCTGGTTTCCATTTTCCGAGGTTTTTGGCAAAAAATCGGGAGCCGATGAACATATCGTCGATGGATCTGCCGTAATCCTCGCCATCGAAAAGGACGATAACAACTCGCTGTGGTGGTGGATGCTCCTTTAGTACTCTGGCAATTTCGAGCAGGACAGCAACGCCGGAAGCACCATCATTGGCACCGAGGATCGGTTTATCCTGATTTTCTGGTTTTGGGTCGTGGTCTGCAATCGGGCGCGTATCCCAATGTGCCGCGAGTAGAATTGTTTCTCCGTTCTGTCCCTGCCCAGTAACGGGTGGGGGGCCCGGACCGAACTCCGCCAAGATATTATTCAAGTGCAGCGTTTCGGTTTTTGCTTTGTACGTATGCGGTTGAAGGACGACACTGTTTGCGTATTTCTGAAGTTCAGCAAATAGAAAGTTCTGTGTCTCACGATGTGCCTTTGACCCTGGGGGTCTTGGACCGAATTCGCACTGTTTCTCTAACATTGTAAACGCACGTTGTGCATCAAAGATTACATTCGCTTGACGGGCTGTGGCGGTGCTAAAGCCGTCAGCGTTTCTCGATTCGGTGTTTTGGTTTTCGGAATCTGCCTGCTCACACGCGATGCTAAACACACCGCAGCACAGGATAATTAAAAGTGAGCCAAGTCTCCGCGTTCTCATTTAAGCTTTCCGCCTGCCTTCAAGTGCTTTTGCAAGGGTCACTTCGTCGATGTACTCCAGATCCCCGCCAACGGGAATACCGTGCGCAATTCGGGTGACTGTGATTTCAAACATTTCTAAGTGTTGTATCAGGTAAAGTGCCGTTGCTTGTCCTTCTGTTGTCCAGTTGGTTGCGAGGATAACCTCTTGCACAGGTTGCGCGTTTGTAGTGGATTCTCGGATTCTCTGAAAGAGTGTATTAATTCCGAGTTCATCGGGACCTGTTCCATCTAAAGGTGACAGAACGCCGCCGAGTACATGATAGAGTCCGGTATAGCCATGCGTCCTCTCAATTGCCCAGAGATCGTCCGATTCTTCAACAACACAAATTATGCGTTGGTCGCGGCGTGGGTTGGTACAGATATAGCACGGGTTCGTATCGGTAATAGCACCGCACACGTCGCAGTAAGTAAGTTGTTGTTTCACCTCCGCAATGGCTTCCGCGATTTTGGCAGTTTCAATATCAGGTAACTTTAGCATAAAAAAAGCTAAACGTTGTGCTGTTTTCTGGCCGATCGTCGGTAGCTTTTGGAGTTCGGTGATGAGTTTCGCAAGCGGTTTCGGGTATTCTTGCATGGATTTTTGTGCTAATTCCCGTAGCAGCGTGGCAGAGAACGTAACGTTATGTTGCTCTTGCTATCCTTGGTTACGGGAGTCCCGGAATTTTAATACCGCCGGTCAGTTTGCTCATTTCCGCGGACATCAATTCTTGTGATTGTTGCAATGCCTCATTGACTGCTGCTACAACTAAGTCTTCAAGCATTTCAGTATCTTCTGGGTCAACGACTTCTGGCGTAATTCGGAGTGAGATAACTTCTTGTTGTCCATTAACGACAGCGGTTACCATCCCGCCTCCGACAGTTGCTTCAACGGTTCGGTTTGCGAGTTCTTCCCGGATTTCGAGCATCCGTTTTTGCATTTGTTGTGCCTGTTTCATCAGGTCATTCATCTTCATAGTTATGGTCCTGTCATCAAGTAGCTTTTCGTGGGGTTTACATAGGTTCCTGTTTTGTTACCATTTTGTTCCAAAGCACTTGGTGGTTAAAAATTCCTTATAGATACGCTTTCCAATCCAATTTGGAAAGCAGTGATTATTGAGTTTCTAAAACAGTAGCATCAAAAAGTTCAAGAGCAGTTTTGAGTTGCGGATCGTCTTGAGCTTCAATTTTCCGCATGAGCGGTGTTTTTCGTTCTCCTTTTTCGGTTGCATCTTGAGAAGATGCTGATTCCGGTACAGTATCTAAGGTAGCCAACTCGATTTTCACGGGCATTCCTACGATCTGTGTTAGCGCGTCGGCTATAGTTTTCCGGTCTTCATCCGTGACGATTGAGAGATTTGTCGGTGAACATGCGATTTCAACCGTGTTTGTACCGTTCACAGACGGAACAGATCCTTCTAACAAACCGTATTTGAGTTTCATAGGGAGTTGCGATTTTACGTCATCCCAAAATGAAGGTAGGTCTGTGAGGTCTCGGGATCCTTGTGGACTTGGCGAAGCGGTTGGCACGCTCGGGGTCGGTAAAGTGGAAGTTGCTTCTCGTTGATTATATTGTGTGTCCGCGGTATCCTTTCCTGAATCGGGTGTGTCTGAAATAAAGGATTCTTGATTTGTGGGGAAAGGGCGTTGCGAGGATGCGGTTTGCCTGTCAGGTGGATTCGCATCTGACGATGGGTGTTGCTGCTGTGATGGGGCGGAAATCCCTGCAGCGTCAAACTTCTGTTCTAATGCGGACAGTTTGTCAATAATTTCCTGAAGAGGGATTCCCTCTTCAAGTGAGTTGAGTTGGATGAGTGCGGCTTCTAACTGTAGTTGTGGGTATCCATACTGTTTAATATCACGGTCAGCATGCATTAAAATTTTGATGATCCGTGATAGCCTGTTTACCGACAGCTGCTCAGCCTTCTGCTTAAGTTCCGGCACATCTGATTGGGGACTCTGGATCAATTCACTTAAGTTGTCATCAATTGCTAAGAGTCGCAAATCACGAAAATAATTAATCAGTTGATCAAGGCATTGTGATAGATCCGTACCTTGTTTCGTTAAGTTGTTTAGTGTTTTTAGACTCTTTGCGAGGTTTCGTTCGGTCAGTGTTTCTGCCAATTCTCGGAGCAGCGAGCTCGAGCTAAGTCCAATGATTTGCTCGACAGCCTCAATTGTCAGTTCTTTTCCAGCGGAGGAGATGAGGCGTTCCAGCAGATTTTCAGCGTCTCGGAGGCATCCCTCAGATTGACGGGTAATGAGTGTGAGGACATCCAGATCCGCTGAAATTGTTTCTTCTTTCGCGATGAGCTGCAAGCGTTCAATTATCTTTTGATCTTCGAGGTGTCGAAAATCGAAGTCTTGGCAGCGAGAACTAATTGTCTTCGGGATTTTGGCATGTTCCGTCGTTGCCATGATGAACATGACGTGAGGTGGCGGCTCTTCAAGGGTTTTGAGCAAGGCGTTGAATGCCTCTGGCGAGAGCATGTGCGCTTCATCTATGATGTAGATTTTATAGGTGCAGGTGGCTGGAGAGAGTTTAACGTTTTCGCGGAGGTCCCTGATGGTATCAATACCGCGGTTGGAGGCGGCATCCATTTCCAATACATCAAGGGATCGACCTTGTGAGATGTCGTTGCAAAATTCACATTGATTGCAAGGTTCGGCAGTTTTGGTGGTGTCAAAATCGGTTTCTTGGATGCGGTTTGGGCAGTTAACGGCTTTAGCAAGGATACGAGCGATGGTGGTTTTACCGGTGCCGCGGGGTCCCCAGAAAAGGTAGGCGTGTCCGATACGTTCAGACAGGATCTGGTTTTTTAGCGTTGTGGTAACGTGTTCCTGTCCGACAACGTCACTGAAATTTTGGGGACGCCATTTTTGGGCGAGAACTTCATAAGACATCGCACAATCCTTTCTTGTTAGGACTTACGCGATTTCCGATGAAACTTTATGTATCGCCTATTGCTGGTGTTCTCCCGAGTAATCCCTTCTCAGTAACGAGCGGGGACCCCCGGTTCGGAAACCTCGCCAGCAAGGTGTTTGCGTAAGTCCTATTGTATGACTCGAATTCGGGAATGAGATGTAGTCAGTCCAGTTGATATGCCCAAAAGATGACTATGCACCCAGAGTTGACAAACTTCTCCAAGCGTTGCCCGCGCCGTTAGCTCAAATCAGGCACCCTTGCGTCACACGCGGAACTTATTTACCGCTGCTTCCTTCCGGACCTGACGGGGTTCAACAAGCACACGTTGCTCAAGACCCAACTCTCAACACTACGTACGTGGGACAGACCTCACAGAAACAGGCCGCTACTGGGGATTCAGTTCTGCTTTAGCGGATTGCAGATACAGGGCACCGCTACCTCCCCACCTAGCATAGCCAAGGCGTTAGAAATAAGAAAACTGGCGGAGAGAGTGGGATTCGAACCCACGGTACTGCAAAACAGCACACATGATTTCCAGTCATGCCAGTTCAACCAACTCCTGCATCTCTCCGTATGATCGTATGACGGGTTATAACTTAGCGGTTCCGTCAAAGTTGTTTGCGGTCATCTCCCCAAACGAGTCATGAAACGCCTCCACTTCATGGTAGTGAAGCGTACAAAATCGAATTTCGATCTGATACCAGATCAAGGTTTCATAATGGAGCAGACGGGATTTGAACCCGTGACCTCATCCGTGCGAGGGATGCACTCTCCCAACTGAGCTACTGCCCCAGAAGTTTCAAAATTTAGCCGTCGTTCAACTCGAAAATGTTAAAAAACGGAGAGAGTGGGATTCGAACCCACGGTGACTTGCGCCACAACAGTTTTCGAGACTGTCCAGTTCAACCACTCCTGCATCTCTCCTTATGATTTAATTTTTCTTATTTCTTAAAAGTCGTCAGTTATCAGTGTCGGCGTTGTTGAAAGAAGGATTTCAGCAGCGCACTGCTTTCTTCTGCTAATACACCACTTACCACTTCAACCCGATGGTTTAACCGTTCATCTTGAAGGATGTTGTAGAGGGTGCCAGCAGCCCCTGATTTCGGGTCTGTTGCGCCGTAAACAACCTTCGGAATGCGCGCTAACACAATTGCGCCCGCGCACATTGGACACGGTTCTAACGTCACGTAAAGTGTTGTATCAGTGAACCGCCAGTTCCCTATTTTTTCGGATGCTGCTTGTATTACAAGCATCTCTGCATGCGCGATAGGGTTGCCACACTGTTCACGCAGGTTGGACGCTTCAGCAATGCGGACATCGCCACTAACAAGGATTGCGCCGACTGGCACTTCCCCGTTCTCGGCGGCTTGTCGTGCTAACTCAAGTGCGTGTCGCATCCAGAAACGATCTCGGTCCAAATTTTGTCCAATAAATCAAGCGCCTGAGAGGATTCGAACCCCTGGCCTTCTGATCCGTAGTCAGATGCTCTAATCCACTGAGCTACAGGCGCGTAGTATGCTTGTGCTATATTAAAATGTAAGCAAAGTAGTATGTGGGCAGGCACGAGACCTGCCCCTACTTCATTTCTTGTGTTACAAACGGAGAGGGTGGGATTCGAACCCACGATGGCTTGCGCCATAACTGCTTAGCAGGCAGTCCAGTTCAACCACTCCTGCACCTCTCCTAATGAATGGCGGTGGGAGTAGGATTCGAACCCACGATGGCTTTCGCCATAACGGTTTTCAAGACCGCCGCTTTCGTCCACTCAGCCATCCCACCTATTGTCGTTTCTTTTGTTAATGAACCGTATATATTATACAATATTTTGAGGAGTTTTGTCAAGTTATATATCTAAATTTTAGAGATATTTAGTTGTTAGAGGAATAGTTTTCAGTTATCAGAAAGACAGTTGTCGGGTGTCGGAAACCATCAGCAGTCAGCCATCGGTTCACTTGTAGGATGGGTTTCCAAATCCCGACGCATCGCGATAAGTGCGATCTCCGAACGGCAGCTTTTCGATTCCGGTTTTAATGTGACGTTTCAAACGTCACAGTGACGTGCAGAAGCCACGTGCCACAAGGAATGTGACATGTTTTCCGTTTTTTTTTTGCACCAAGGTTTATCCGGTTCTATTGAATCTCTTCGTTCCATTCGAGCGGTTCATTTTGCAAGTAGGGACGAAGCATGCCTTGGAGCTGCCGGTGTGCGTGGTGTAGGTGCGCTTTAACCGTGCCTTCCGACCTGTTTAGCAGCACTGCGATCTCTTTAATCGCGAGTTCTTTTCGGTACCGCAGGTTAAAGACACGGCGTTGACCGGGTGGGAGTTTCCTCACCGCCTTTCGGATAATAAGCCCGAGTTCCTTTTCCTCAAGCAGTTTTTCGGGAGACGGGTGGGAATCTGCCATCTTTAGCATGTCGTCGGCTTCGAGTGGTAATTCTTCAAACGTAAGAACCTTTCCACGGTTACGCTGACGCTGGAAGTCGATGCTGCAATTGATGGCAATCCGGTAAATCCAGCTGTAAAACGCTGAACTGCCTTTGAAAGTGGGGAGTGCGTTAAACGCTTTCAGGAAAACTTCTTGGCAGAGGTCTTTTGCTGTTTCCTGATCGCGAACCCGCTGGTACATAAGGTTGTAGATTTTCTTCTGATATTTGAGCACAAGCGGATTAAAAGCTGCTGTATCACCGTTTTGGAACTGATTGACGAGCGCGTCCTCATCAATGTGTTCAAGTTCCAAGTCTGTGTAAAAGGGGGTAGGTTCTTGGATATCTGTCATGTCTGTTTCTCCGTGTAGTGCAAAGTTAATTTTGAATTATCTCAGTTTATGTTTTATCGTTAAAAAAAGTGGCGTTATTTAACACTTACACACCGTGTGTGCCAAAAGGTTCATAATTTCTGATATATTAGACGATTTAAGTCGAAATTTGTTCGGGAAATTTGTTCTTTTTAAATTAAAATATTGCGCACGAGGACAAACCTGTCCAATTGTTTTCATCGCGTTCAACTTTGTCTATGTTCCCAATTTTAGTTTACATTATATATGATAACATATTTAAGTTAGGGATGCAAATTTATTTTGTTCTCTTGTGTGAGGAATCTCTGGGTCGCGACATTTCGATTTCTATCAGCAAGGTCGGAAATCGGAGTATTTTGTTTGGGGGTTTCCTCCGTATTACAAAAGCGTTGAAGTCGGTGTTGACATGCGTATTGCTTTGGGTTATACTAACAGCAACATTGGTATTTAAGGTTGTCTCATAGGTTTGCTTCAGCGGACTTCTCTTGGCAATAAATGTAAGCTTCAATTATTAGTGACGCGATTCGTAGGTAGAAAGGGTGCATAATTTTAGAAAAATCGGCATGCGTATCGTCTAAAGAATCAAGCTACTGCATAAGTATCAGTATGTCAGCGGAAATTCGCGTGTAAAAACTGCTAAAACCTACTCGTAGAAATCATCTAATACCAATTCTGATTGATGACTCCTCTTAAAAGAGTCTACTGTTTTTGGTTATGCCCGGTTCGGTTAGGAAACCGAACCTACCGGACTTGGGTAGATGGTGCGGTTAATGCGATATAAACATTTAGAAACGGTATAAGAACAGAGGGATTCCGATGCGTCGGTATAGCATTCAAACCAAAATTGTTCTCCCATTTTTGCTCCTTTTTGCCTTGGTTGCTGTTGTGCTATCTTTGGTCGCTATTGAGATCTTCGCTTGGAAGTACAGTGAACAGTTCACACGTGAAACGGAAGCATGGCTCAATACCATCAGGGAAACAGGGTATTTTAATCAGTATTTTGAGGAGAACAAAGAAAAAATAAAACGTACCTATAGCGTTGAGATTATGATTTTTGGCTCTGATTATACGCTTAATGCCACTACGCTTGAACATCTCTCCGATGTAGAACAAGATTGGACGAATTTAGCAGATAAAATGCGGCTGCGTGAAGTCAAACCGCACTTAGAGAATCCAGATGGAAAGTCTGTTATACGAGACGTTACACTTGATGGGAAGCCGTATAAAGTTTTTTACTTGCCCCAGGAACTCGGACGGTTTTATTGCTTGTTGCGTCCGATGGAAGCGATTGCTGAAGCGAAACGGACACTGACCTGGTACATGTTCAGCATCGCTGTCCTTGTTATAGGACTGGTTGCGCTTATTAGTCATCTCATTGGCAGGAACTTAACGAACCCGATCAAGGTTTTGGTTGATTCTACGGCGCGCGTCGCGACGGGAGACTTGGACGAGCAGTGTGAACTTAAAACACATGACGAGATCGGCGACCTCGCCGCTGCTTTTAACCAGATGACGAGAGATCTCAAGCAGTCGAGAGATCAGTTAATTCAAGCGGAACGCTTGGCGACAGCCGGAAAAATGTCTGCCTCCTTCGCACACGAGATCCGAAATCCTTTGTCATCTATGCGGATGTTAGCACAGATGTTGATGCAGAAGCCGGAGATGTCGCAGGAACGGCATCAGCAGTCGCTACGTTATATCCTTGAGGAGATTGAGCGCATTGATACGATCGTTAAAGGGTTGATGGACTTTGCGCGTCCTACTGCGCTTAACCTCACACACCAACCGCTCCCGCCAGTCCTGAAAGCGGTTTTGGATTTGATGGAAGCCAACTTATCGCACCACAAGATTGAGTTAGTGTTAGACTTGTCAACTGTAACCCCAGAAATTCAATTTGATTCAGATAAATTGAAGCAGGCGTTTATGAATGTCGTTCTGAATGCGATGGAGGCAATGCCACAAGGCGGTGTGTTAACGGTTTCTACGGTTTCGGATGAAGACAGGGTAGGTATCAAGGTCGTTGATACTGGTATTGGGATACCAGAAGAAGATTTAGGACAACTGTTTGAACCGTTCTTTACCAAGAAGACGCGAGGCACAGGTCTCGGCTTGGCAAATGTGAAACGGATTCTTGAGGAACATAGCGGTAGTGTCGAAATTGAAAGTGTCCTCGGTGAAGGGACAGAGATATCTTTGTGGCTGCCGTTGTCGGTGTATTAGCTGTCAGCGGTCAGGAAGTTTGCGAGTGTATCTAAAGTTGCGAAGTGTACTAAAGTTGTTGACCATTTTACAGATTTTAGCACACTTTACTCCCACTGTGATGCATTTAAAACGCTCCGATAACTGGCAACTGCGTACTCGTTTTATTTTTGTATCAACATCTTCCGCGTCGCAGTGAAATCCCCTGCTGTAACGGAGTCGCGTGTGGACTCCGTGGACAATGTATAGAAATAGATTCCGCTCGCGACGGGTTCTCCTTGTGCATTTTTGCCATCCCAATAGGCAGCACGGGATTTACGCTGATAGATGCCCGCTGGTTTATGCCCTAACGCAAGGTGCCTGACCAACTTTCCATCCGCTGCATAGATGGATACGCTAACATCGGCGGGTTTTGACAGTTGATACGGTATCCATGTCTCTGGGTTGAACGGGTTCGGGTAGTTCGGCAAAAGTGATGTTTCAATGGATAGCGCAGACGGTGCTTTAGCAACCTCTATATCTGCAGCGGCGACATCGTTGAAGTAGAAGGTCCGAACGATGACCCACATTCTGCCCCGCAAAAACCAACCGTCTTCAATTGTGCCCCAGAGCCGAATTGAACGGTTGTTGAGACGTTCCCACCCCTCTACCCGTGCCGTGCCTGTGGAGGTTAGCAGTTCGATGTCAGAGACTTGTACAATGCTAAATGGGTTTTGGAATGTGAGCGTTTCTTCCCATTCCCGCGTGCCGCCGCGAAATTCAAGATCACCATAGACTTCGATTGCTTGCATATCTGACCAGTAATCGAGGTAATTTGTTTCAAAGGAAGGGGCTTCTAATGGAACGATTACCGTATGCGGGTTAAGGTGGATGCTATTGATTAAGCCTACATCGATCTGGAATTCATACCACTCTTCTTCTTCTTCGTTTGTCTCAAATTCCGGTAGCCATTCGAGGGACCAGTTGGCGTTAAGTTGCTCGGCGGTCCACCATTTGAAGTGTCCGTTCGGATCAGCGATGAGGAATTCGTCCCAGCGGGTATCATAACCGACGGCGACCACCCAGTGATACCCTCTATTTGAGAGTCGCAGGAGCATAATGGGTGGACGGTTTTCATCGATGTAGCGGCGCAAGTCGCTAAGTGTTCTTCTGCTATACCAATGTGCGGGGACCTCCGATTCGTTGAGTGCCTGTCGGAGTTCGCTGGGTACTGTTCCGAATGCGACGGTATCGATGTCCGCTGCTTGCCAGATATCCTTGAGTCGTCGGTGTTTTCGGTGGTAGTAGAGCAACATCTGGACGCTGTTGGGACCGCAGTTATTATCGAACTGCTCCATGATGATGAAGTCGTTGCCGCCTTTATGGGGGATATATCCGTTGGCAACCGAATCAAACCGCGATAAGTCGAGCAGTAGCCCTTTGATTGTGACAATCTTTTGATCGTCTCCATATCTATACGGATAGACCTCTGCTTCGCTGCGTGTTGAGATGCCTGCAAGCATCAGCAAGGCGAGTGCAGCGTGAAAGGCTATCCTGAAGTATTTGTTAAAATGTCTCATGGTTGTGGTGTTAATTGTCTGAATCAGAATTTTCAAGATTTAAGGATTTTCAGGAAAAGATATAGAAGTCCTGTCCAAATTTTGTGCCGTGCCTACCTGCTACGCAGGTGTGAGTAAAATGTGTTAAGTCGTTAAGATTTAAGGCGTTACGGTTTCCCTCACACAACGAAAACCGTTGCCGCTGCCCGCATACGTTGGTGGAGCGTAGTTGCGGTGGGCGACCCGCACGTTGGTAGCATTATTGTGCCAAGAACCGCCGCGCAAGACGCGGGAAGTCTTAACTTCTGTATAGTTATCTAATAACCACTGAATGCTATCCGCTCCTGACAGTGGGTTCCGCGCGGGCGCAACCGAATAGAAATTTGCATCCCACTTATCCAGACACCACTCCGAAACGTTACCAGACACGTTATGCAGACCATAGCTATGCGCAGGATATTTACCTACGACTGTGGTGTCCTTAACATGATTAGCGTAGTTCGCCTTCCTGGAATCTATAGAGTTGCCCCACGGGTACTTTAGGCCCGGTAAACCCCCACGCGCAGCCTTCTCCCACTCCGCCTCCGTCGGCAAACGCTTGTCTGCCCATTTTGCATAAGCCGTTGCTGCATACCAACTCACATAAACAACAGGATGATCCGCTTTCCCACTCGGGTAGTTATTCCCGTCCCAGTGTTTGAGATAGTTACCTTCGTGGAACCTATCTTGAATGCGGTCTTTTCGCCACTGTGGGTTAGCATCAACGAACCGTTTATATTGTGCATTCGTCACCTCATATTTATCCATGTAGAATGCATCCACATACACGGTAAGCACCGGCTTTTCGTCGTCATAATAATCATTACTGCCCATCTGGAACTCGCCAGCGGGGATGAGCACCATGCCTTTAGGGGCTGTCGGTAAGTCTGCAACACGGAGTGTCAGTATGTCGTGGTCGCTAAATAGAACTTCCGTGTCATTTGCCTCTATTGTGGGGATATGTATATTGATAGCGTCAGCGTTTAGCGGGTTATTCCAGAGTGTCAGCACTTTTAGGTGTGTTAACTCAGTGAGCGATGAAATATCAAGAATGATGTTGTTGGAGAGGTTCAAGTGGCCCAATTGGGTTAGCGCGGCGAGGGGTGACACATTTGAGATGTGGTTCGCACTAAGATCCAGCGTTGTCAGTTGTGTCAACTCTGAAAGTGGCGATACGGATGAAATGCGGTTGGTTTCAAGCGATAGGTCTTTCAGATTTGATAAGTGGGTGAGGGCTGAAACATCTAAAATGCCGTTCACGCTCAGATCCAGTTTTGACAGGTTTGTCAACGCCGAAAGTGGCGATATATCAAGGAGGCTGGCACTGACCAGATTCAGCTCTGTCAGTTTTTTCAAGTTCGAGAGGGGTGTCACATCTACAATGCGGATGTCCTTGAGCCTTAACTTTGTCAGTTTTTTCAAGTTCGAGAGGGGTGTTACATCTACAAGCGGAAATGTCGGATTGTGGAGGGTTGGTAAAGGCCCATCATAGAGGATACGGGGCTTACCCCTCTCCTCTATTGTGAGGTGTTTGCCGACCAGGGACAGTTCTGTCAGTTTTGTGGCGTGTTCTAACCCGGTGAGGGTGGAAATGCCGATGTTTTCCTTTTCCACGTTTAGTTCTGTCAGGTTCAGCATCTCTGATACTGTGATAGGCGCGTCGTTGGGTTTGTTAAGCGTTTTGTTAATCGCTGTGCGGAGGTTCGCATCAGGGATGTGGACGCCCTCGGCGGTTGCGGACATCATCAGAAATATCGTGCAAAGCACGGTGGTTAGGGGTATTAGGGCCGTCTTTAGCATCGTTTTTTTTCCTTAGCGGGAGTTCGGATTCGCAAGCGATCTGGAAGTAATAAAGCGGTAAAGGTTCTCAGTCGTAGGTTCTGTAGCCCGATCAATGGTATTTGGTTGGGTGTTTCTTCAGTATGTTTATAGCAGTACCTAAGGTGCTGCGTTTATTCATGCTCATCTTGCTTTGGATGCAGCGGTAGTTTAGCGTAACTTTCTTTCACATCCGCATGACTTTTCTGATAGTTATGAATCCGAAGGTTTCTGACGATGCAATGCGTAGGGGCTATCGCCTGTTCTGGATCGTGATCGTTGTTGTTAATCACAATAAACAACTTATCAACAAAGTTTTCGCGCCCCCATGCTACGTTTTCTACGTTATTATCATTTGGGATCCCCTTGTTTTCCGCATCTATGTATAGATTCATGCCTGTTTCCCCCCAAGTTGCGGCGATATGGTGATGTTCTCCCGGTTGCCAATTAATCTTAGGGGACAGTACGCGCGCGCCGCCTCTACCTCCGGGCCCCGGTTTAATTCGCAGGCGTACGTTATGAAATCCCTTCTTGTCATAAAGTCCCTCCTTGTTCTTGTTCCAATCGATTTGTAGGAGAACTAAATCTTCACCATCATCTACCATGAAAAGAAAATAGTTATACTTGTCCACAAGTTTCTGCTTCAGGGTCACACACAGTTCAACGGTTCCTTCCTTCAGATTTGTGAAGTCGCCAATTGGAAAGATGATGACCTCTCCCGTTTCTGTGCTCATAAAGCCCGGACCACATCCGCCTTGGTAGAAGTCCCCGTCAATAACTTCGCCTCCACTATCTTTAACCGTCTTTTCGGACCCCAAACTTGAAGATAAAGAGTGCTTTTCAAACGGTTTATTTGTTAGATTCTCGCCGCCATTTTCTTTATCTATATCATGGATAAAGCTATGGATGGTAAAAAGTAAACCTATGAGGGCAATAATGGCAACTAGTATTTCTTCAATGTTGAGTTTATGGGTAAATTAGGTTTGTAGTAGGGCAATTCATTGCCCGTTATTGACTCGTGGACGTGCGATAAATCGCACTACTACGAACCAGTTTTCCTCAAATTCAACATTGAAATACTACTAGTAATGGGGCTACTTTTATCATTGAGTCAAACCGTCCTTTTTTAGGCGGCCCTGCACCTTGCCTCTCCTTTTCTGTTATTGAATTTTTCTTATTTTCTGGCATTATTGGAAACGCTCCAATTTTTGTGAAGTGGCCCCATTAGAAAATTACCGGATCCGTCGCTTGATTCGCTGAAACCGCGATGAATCTGTCCGAAGCCCGGACTTCGGGAGTAACCCATTAATCTGGTTACGGACATTCGTGACTCGTTCACTTGGTACCGGGTGCGTAGATAAAAATTTTTCGAGTGTGGAGGGTTCTCGCCCGCGTATCTCACTTAAAGTTTCAAAGAATGTGGCGGCACCTTCCGGGGCGATACCTGCATCGTAGACGTTCTGTACGCCATAAGCATCTGATTCCCGCTCAGCATCGCGGCTGTATCTGAAAAGTAAGCCCGCTGCGAGGACCTCCGCGACAACCTTTTTGAGCGTGCTGTCGTCTTCATCTAAAATCAATTCCTTGAGAATTTCAAGCCCGTAAACCCGTGTCAGTCGTTTCATAGAGTGTTGTCCGACGATGTGTCCAATCTCGTGTCCGAGTACTGCCGCGAGTTCGGATTCATTTTTCGCGGCTCGGATGAGATCAAGGTGGACGTAAATGAAACCGCCCGGTACAGCATACGCATTTACGCCTTTTGTGTCAACCACCTTAAACGTATAAGGGATGTCGTTCCGTTTACTGTGCCGCACGAGGGATTGTCCGAGGTCGTTGATATAGTTCGTGACGACGGGATCCGTATAAAGTCGCACTTGCCGTTCATGCTGTGCAACGAATTCCTTCCCGAATTGCAGCTCCTCTGCATCGGTGAAGATATTGACATCGCTCGCGGCTTCTATGAGGGTGTTGCCGAAGTTGCCGACGGTGGTGAGGTTACACCCCATGCAAAAGCTGAGCGTGAGAACGAAGGTGAGTATGAAGGGGTTATAGATATGTTTCATGAAAAGTCCTTAATATAACGCAAGTTGCTACCTTTTTATACACATAGCACGCTGCTGGCGTGCGATCGCGTAAGGACGCTATTCTCTATAGACATATTGAAGAAACACCCCAGCAAAAACCCCCTCTGGGGTGTGGAAAGTGGCTGAAATCCTTGCTGAAATGTGCGAAATCCATTGGTAGCAACTTGGGTTATTATACCATTTTACACGTAAAAGTCAAATCTTTTTTTCCTATAAAACGTGAGTTTGATAAAAGCAAATTGTAGCGTAAACTTCCGAGTTTGCGAACAGAGCACACAAACTTGAAGTTTGTGCGACAGTGGGCGCAAGGTGGACCTTCGGAGAAAGTAACTATTATTGAACGCACATCAATTATTATCAAACTGGCATTATAAAGGTTTGGCCTAATTCACAAGGGCAAACCTGTATCCCCCACTAAAGTAGGAGGTTTTAGGTTCGGAAACTTTGATAAGGTGTTAAGTAGTTAAGAGTTAAGTAGTTACTCAACAGCCCTCGCACAACGAAAACCGCCGAGGTCGTTCGCAGCCGCCGGCGTAATGTTGCGGCGGTCGGCGACCCGCACGTAAGTTGCATTAGTGAGCCAAGAACCGCCGCGCAAGACGCGGTAAGTCTTAACACCTGTATAGTTATCTAATAACCACTGA
>JAAXHI010000139.1 GCA_012270875.1 Candidatus Poribacteria bacterium
ACAGCAGAGGATACTGTTTATGGCGCGAATGACGACGGCATCTATCGCTTAGGGATGGAGACAGGGACTTGGGAACAGATTGTGCCTGAAATTCCCGGTGCTATAACGTCTCTCGTTGTCGATAGCGATGCCTTTTACGTTGGCACGGAACATCGTGGTGTGCTACGTTTTGAACGTTAATCCATCAGGACTTACGCAATTTTGACTGCAGCCCGTTCTGTTAGATGAGAATTTCCAGAAAATACAGCGGTCTCCTGCCACAAACTGGGAAGTTTGTGGTACAAAAGAGCAGCATGCGTAAGTCCTATGGATAAAAATAACGGAGAGTTTTCAGAAAATATAGGGTTCTCCTGCCACAAACTGGGAAGTTTGTGGTACAAAAGAGCAGCATGCGTAAGTCCTATCTATAAAAAAATAAGGGCGATATTATGATCACACTTATCCGTCGAGAACTTCTTGACAACCTTATGACATTCCGATTTGCTGCAGCGGTTTTCATTATGCTGTTGCTTGTTGTTGCTACGACTGCTGTGCTTATCAGAGATTACGAGCGGCGA
Organism: Candidatus Poribacteria bacterium; assembly: GCA_012270875.1. GTDB lineage: Bacteria > Poribacteria > WGA-4E > WGA-4E > WGA-3G > WGA-3G. The sequence continues at coordinate 558 of JAAXHI010000139.1, forward strand.
TTGGCAAGTTACGATACTGCAGTCAAAAAGCATCGGCAGGAAATTCTGGAAAAGACGACTTATTCGATAGCGAGCTTAAAGGTTAATCGTCCACCGAACCCGTTGAGCGTCTTCAATGTCGGTTTAGACAAACGATTAGGGAATACACTCGGCGTTAATTACTTCTTCGTGCCGACACTGTGGGATGCCGGAAAACATGGGGCGGATAACCCGTTTCTCAACCTCTTCTCTTCGATTGATCTTATCTTTATTTTTCAAGGAATTTTGAGTCTATTGGCACTCGTCTTTGCCTACGATACGCTTGCTGGGGAACGCGAACGCGGCACGTTACGACTTGTGCTGACACACCCGATTCGGCACGGTCAAATCCTATTTGCCAAATACATTAGCGGTATGATATGCCTGCTGATCCCCTTATTGATGTGTATTCTCCTCGTGTTAATTATGCTAACGATGTCTGCATCTGTATTTCTGAGTACCGATGATTTTTTCCGCATCGGTGGTGTTGTTTTTACGTCGTTTGTCTATCTGTCGCTGTTCTACCTTATCGGTATGCTGATTTCAGCTGCGACGCGTCGAACAAGCACTGCGCTTATGCTTGCGATGTTTGTCTGGGGTTTTTTGGTGTTGGTGTATCCAAATATGATTCTGACGGCGATTAAAACTGAGCCGCACCCCGATACGACACTTTCTGCTTACAACCGAATCAAACAGATATGGGAAGAATTTGATAGGGATCGGTTGCAGTATCTCGCTAATGACCCTGTACCTGGCGAAAAATGGCAATTTGGTTTGCGGGGTGACGGCTTCACGCGTCGGGGTACCATGGACAATTCGTCAAGTTTGTTATATTACCGTGTTACTGGATTCCATTTTAAAACACTTGAGGCAGAATCTGAACCGCTGATGCCGCACGCTCAGAATTATCATCGCTTTTTTGGCACACAGGTTACCAACACTGCAGAACGGATATGGCTTGTCCGAAAGCCTGCGCTGGATGCGCTCTACACGCGACCCGCAAAGATGGAGCAGACGTTATTGAAGTTTTCACCTGTCGGTCTGTATGACGCGGCAACTGAAGCGTGGATAGGCACTGACTTAAATTCCCTACAAGACTTTTTTACAGCAGTTCAACGGTATCATCAGGCGATCATTGACTATTATCTGAATAATAAGATATTTGAGTCTCGGTTATGGATCGTTGGTGCCGAGGGTGAGATTGACTGGAACTTATTGCCGCAGTTCTCATTTAAAAGAAGTGATATTGGCATCAACGCGAAGCGAGCGTTCCCGGATTTGTGCCTGCTGTTGATGATTAATCTGGTCCTGTTCGCAATAATATTCCTGATTTTCGTTCGGAGTGAGGTGTAGAATAGTTATCAGTTGTCAGTTACCAGTTTTCAGTTAAGAGGTGTTTTGTGGAGGCAACAGTAACTGCCGCTGCCACAAGGCATTAGCTGACGACTGAAAGGATTACGCAGTAATCAATCGAGAACCCTAAAAAAATGATATTACACATAACAAAACGTGAACTTTATGACAATCTCAATAGTCTCCGATTTGCACTGACGACCCTCTTGCTGTTAGCATTGATGTTAACCAATGCCATCGGTCATCTCCGAGAACATCCAAATCGGGTACAGACGTATAACGCTGCTGTCGCCGAATCGCTGGAGCTCTTGTCGTCTCATGCTGACGAAGGTTTGTATAAACTCGCGCAGCAGGGACCGGGAAAACTCTACAAAAAGCCGTCACCGTTGCATTTCTGTGCAGAGGGCGGAGAACGCTTATTGCCAAATATCATTAAAGGCGACAGTCCTTATGTATACTCCACCGGTATAATAGGTGTCTGGCAACTGAGTTATCCGGATGTCAACATAGATAGGAAGCGCGTTGGACCAGATGTTACCAAAGTGGATTGGGCATTTATCACGGCTTATGTTTTGAGTTTGATTGCGCTTTTATTCACTTTCGATAGCATCTCTGGTGAACGCGAAAGCGGCACGCTTCGGTTAATATTATCGAATTCAGTGCCACGTCACAGGATACTGATCGGCAAGTTTTTGGGAGCGTTGATAAGCGTTAGTATCCCGTTTACACTTGCGGCGTTGCTGAACCTTTTGATAATTTCTACATCAAGTGCTGTTCACCTCAACATAGAAGCGTGGGGACGTTTAGGGATCATCTTCTTTATTTCGCTCTTATACACGTGTTTCTTTCTTGCGTTGGGGTTGTTGGTGTCTGCCCGTGTGCAACGGAGTGCGGTGAGTCTGGTGATACTCCTATTGATTTGGGTCACTTTCGTCGTTTTTATGCCGAGTACGGTTGCTTCAAGGGCAAGTGAACTCTCACCGTCAATGTCCTTTGGTGAAAAATGGACACAATATAGCCAAATGCGAGAAGAAATTTGGGATAGATACAATTATGTGGCGTGGTCAAAGAAAGTGGACAGAAATACCCTGACAGCGAAGAGCGCGTTCTTCACTGAAAAGGCGGAAATGGCGGAACGTTTAAACCAAGAATACCTTACCAGTCAAATAGCGCAGGTTCAACATGCGCGGTCTATCACTCAAATTTCGCCTGCGACACTTCTTCAATACCTTCTTGAATCGTTCGCTGGAACAGGGTTTGCGCGGCATTTGCAATTTGTAGAGAATGCGGAACGTTACGCTCGAGAATATCGTGGATTTGTCGTTGACATGGATAGATCGGATCCAGAGAGCCTCCATATTATTGGTGTCCGTGAAGGGATGACAGAAAAGAAGGTCTTGCCAGCGGCAGTCCCAAAGTTTGAAGATACGTTGAGCCTCAGCAAGGATTTTAACGACTCGGCGATGGAGATACTCTTGTTAACGATGTTCGTCGTCGTGCTCCTGTCAGGTGCTTATCTTGCGTTTGTCCGTGTTGAGATTTAGCG
>JAAXHI010000358.1 GCA_012270875.1 Candidatus Poribacteria bacterium
CATTTAAAAGTAGTAGGCACGCACCGACGTGCCGTAACAACATCCTAACGAATTGAGACAATCTCACCCGTTTTAACGGATTCCGCCTCTTTATAGCAGAGCAGCAGCGCGTCTCTTGCCCCGATACCAGATAACGCCGTCGGTTCGCTTTCCCAATCAATCGCCTCAATAGCGTATTGGAGTTCACCCACAAAGGCATCAATCGGATCAACATCGCCTAAATCGACTTGCTCGACTTCACCTTCATCGTTCAGGAGCGTCAGCGGCACTGCGGTAGACGCTTCACCACCCAACGTCGAAAAATCAAAAAGTAAAGTCGCTTTTTCAAGGAAGATTTCAAATCCGTGCGAGAAAGCGCGTCCGCGTTGCGAGATTCCGCCAGAAGAACAGCTGACAGTAATCGCCTTATCGTTGTAGATGTATTGCGTTGTGAGGTAATCCACATAGTTCCCACCGGCGATCTTGCCTTGTGAAAACACAGCATCGGGAACACCGCAGAGGAGTTGAATGAAATGGGTGTCGTGAATGTGCAAGTCGATACCGGGACCGCCGCTCTTGTCGAGATCCGCGACATCGCGTGACCAACTCGGTCTGGAGATAATCCGTTTAAAATGCGCCCCGAGGAGTTCACCGTATTCTCCAGATTCAACGATCCGTTTCGCATAAGCGTATTCCGCAAAGAAGGGGAGTACGTGCGCCACCATCAGATAACATGGACTCTGATTTGCTGCCGCTCGTTCAGCACCGAGACGTTTCTCAAGTTCAACGAGTTCGTTGGCATCGTCAATCGAGATAGAAATCGGTTTTTCAACGAGCGTGTGTTTTCCCGCTTCAAGGGATGCCATACTCACGGACTTATGTAGATGTGTCGGCAGGCAGATATCAACGAGTTCAACCTCCTCATCGGCGAGGAGTTCGTCGATTTCACTATATGTTCGGACGTTTGAAAGGTCTTCCATGCCGCCCCGGGGTCCAAAATTCCCCTGAATGCCGGTCCAATCGCCTGCAAGTTTTTTCGGATCTCGTGTGCAAATAGCAACGACTTCGGCACCCGTAATCCGCTGAATCGCGTAATAATGAATCATCCCCATAAAGCCGATACCAATTATTCCGATTTTTGTCATTTTGCCACCTTTATAATATTAAGAAGGCACAGATGCCAAAGTAACACCTGTGCCGTTTAACGTTTGTGTTGGACAGTTCTTAATACGTCCCGGTTTTCCGCTTAATACTGCCCCAAGTCGTTGCGACTTTATCAAGCGGTGAAACTGCGAGGAAGCCTTCGTTCGCTATCTCGTTGATTTCAGCTTCGCTGAGCGCACGCCGCCAGACAGCAGCTTCGTCAATAGAACCGTTCTCAAAGGTATACCGGCCGCGGTCCTTGGAACATCCAATCCGCAAGTCCTGATCGTTAGTACCCTTGAAATCAAACTTTTCGTCTTTTTCAGCTGCGACCTCGCCATCAACATAGACTTTCATGGTTGACCCGTCGTACGTTCCAACGACGTGATACCATTTTTTCTCATCCAGTCCGTGCGGCTGGCTCAGGGTCGGTCTAGCATTGCCAGTCCCCAAGAACATGTTAAAATTCTTACCGCTATTGAAAGCACCGATGCCGTAGGAAGAATGCTCACCTCCGTTATGGCAGTTTTTGTCGAACCACTGTGCATCAGTATCCCACGAGTCCTGATTGATCCAAGCCGCCATCGTGATTTCGCCGGTGATTTTCAGTTCATCGGAGGCTGGCACATTGACACAATCCGGTCCCTCTGTTGTAATGCGAATCGCTTTCCCATACTTGCCATTCACAATTTCGGTATTGGCGATGATATCGGCATCAAGCCCGTTACCCGAATCGTCAACAATCGTTTTCCCTTTAACATTTTCAAATGTGAAGTAAACGACAAGCCCTTCAGCAAGGTCTGCTGTGGCATGTCCCGCTACAATGAGCATCAACGCGAGGAGCGTGACGCAACTTAATAACTGTTTCATCGTGTTCATCCCCCTATAGGATCCTTTCACATTGAAGATAAAGTCTGCTTATACGCGAAGTAATTAAGATTATATCACAAAACTGAGTGGTGCGCAATATGTTTTCTTTCGCTGCGCAAATAGATACGCTCAAAACGCCTTTCGCTTAATATTTCCCCACGTCGTCGCGACTTTATCCTTCGGCGAAACCGATAGTAGAGTCCCTCGCATGGCAGTTCTAATCTCAGTTTCACTGAGGGCACGACTCCATAGCGCAACCTCATCAATAAAGCCACCTTCAAATGCGTGCCCGAACTTCCCTTTGGCGCACCCAATCCGCAAATCCTCGTCGTTGGTTCCAGCAAAATCAAACTCTGAATCAAACTCACCAATCACTTCGCCATCAAGATAAATTTTCAGGTTTTCAGCATCGTGAGTTCCGGTGATATGATACCACTTTCCACTTTCGACTTTGTAATGAACAATATTTCTCCGTTGCCAGTTTCTGCCCGCTATAATCATCGCGATTCCCGAATCATTCTCACGGAGTTTCAGTTCAGGAAAATCCTTTTTAGCAAATACCGCCATGCCGTAAGATCCCTTCTTTTCAGAATAGCATCCCTTATCCAACCATTGAGCGGAGCTCCTCAGCCAATCCTTCTGATATAGCCACGCCATCATGGTTATCTCGCCACTGATTTTTAGCATATCCACCGCAGGGACATTCACGCAATCTTCAGTCTTATTCCTGATGTAGACAGCACTCCCGTATTTGCCTTTGACAAATTTGGTATTTTTGACAACTTCAGCATCAAGTCCGTTGCCAGACGCATCAAGAACCCGCTTGCCTTTCACTTTGTCGAACGTAAAGTAAACGACGAGGTCGTCGGTAATATCTGCGCTAACGCTTCCGACTGTGATAAGCATCGGCACAAGGAGTGCGATCCATGTCAATAGCTGCGGCATTCTAACAACCCTTTTGTTAGAGAGGTTAAGTCGTGCTCATGCCAGAAGGTCGCTTCTACACATCAGAAGCAAGCACAGCGTTCATTAACGCTTCCCATCTGCCTTCAAATTTCTCACCGAACTCGGTTTCGCCACCCGTAGCGAGGGGACCTCGGAGCATCGGTTTGGTTGTATTATTCCGCTCCCATAACTCCTTACCGCCGAAATCGTTGTGGAGGAAGTGAAGTGCTACGCCTGCCCGTTCCTTATCAGAAAGATTCGACCGCGTACAATGTGCGACACCGTAGCAGAAGAAAAGTACGCCACCCGCCTTTAATTCAATCGGCACGGCGCGTTCTTCCGGCGGATCACACCGAATGTGATGATCGCTCAATGGATCCTTATAGTGCTCATAAACTTCCCGATGGCTGCCTGGAATGACGTGCATACATCCATTCCCAACGTTTGCATCGTGGATAGCAATCCACATCGCTGTCCCTCGCAACGGATCAGCAATCCTGAAATAGGCGTTATCTTGGTGCCAACTCGTGCCGATACCGACTTTCGGCGGTTTCCAGAACGCCTGATCCAACTCCAACATAAATTCATCACCGATGAGTTGCTCAACAGCGGAGACGACTCTCGGATGAAATGGGAGTGCTTTATGTAAATCGCTACGGTTGTTGAGCGGAATTACCTGAAGGTTTTGCCGTTCACCTTCGTTGTCCCGCTTCGTGCCGTCAGATTGCACCGCACAATTGATACCGGTCCCATTTTCGAGTTCGGTATCGTAAATCCGTTTCAATTCAATTCGGAGGGCTTTCGCTTCAGTCGGGTTAAAAAACCCCTCAATAGCAAGGTACCCCTTGTCTCGGAAATGAGCCAGCTGCTTCTCACTTAATTGCATTATCAAACCACCTTCCTTACGCTGATTGCATCTGTGCACACGGCACGATAATAGAATCCACCATACCGTGTAAGATCTTCTTGTCCGCAGGGCAGACTGCGGCTTGCATACCGCCAAGCTTAACGGTATCTCCGGCGACAAAATAGTAGGGACGGAGCAGTGGACGGCACGCCATCTCTTGCATATCGCCTGCATCAAAATCGTAATACTGCATGCGTACCCGTTTCGCCGTATGAAACCGCTGTAAAACGTGTGGGGATCTTTCAAAATTCTCAAGACTGTTTTCAATAACCGCCTCCCACTCTTCCGTAGGAAGATCGTGTCCGATCGCTACGCCGCGGCTCCCCCACGCGAGTTCAGAAAAACCGGACGGCTTGATAACCAACTCCCGCTGCTTTTGCGTCACAGCACTGAGCTGCCGCCAGTCCGTCACCGCGCCGCCTTCTACCTCCAAATCAGGGATAACAGCGTATGGGGGGAGTGGACGCGCATCAATAACCCACGTCTGTGGGATCGTTTCTTGTAAAAATGGGTACGTTTTCTTACCGAGTTGGCGTTTCCAAAAGGGTTGAAGTGCCGGGTGATGGAAAAGGGCGAGACACAATTTCTCTTCAAGGTAGGCTTTCGGCGGCGGGGTCATGACGACTGTACGTTTCTTTGCACTGTAAAACATCAATTCCGACTTCGAGATATTCGGCAGATCAAATAATTCATAAAAGCGGTATATTACATCAACTGCCCGTTTATCGTCCCCGTGTTCAACAAGGAGTCCGTCCTCAGAAAAAACGATCTCGTGCGGTTTAACAGTGCGAGTCTCCACTCCGACTTCACACAACGCATCCGCAAGCCATACCATCTCCGCCCAATAATCCTCTGATTCATCGGAGACGACAATGGCAAGTGTCGGGTCATCTTTCTTCACCAACGCACGAATCATCTCGGCATATCCGTTCACCATCCCGTCGCTGCCACCGACGATAGCATAACCGAGTTGCGAATAGAGCCTTGACAGACACCCCGTCGCGCCGATGAAACCCGGAATCGAATCGAGTTCCGTAATTGCCATACCGTCAGCCGTCGGGAGGATGTCAGGACGGAGGACAGCCGGCAATTGCGTCTTAAAACGGTTCATCCGCCCATACTGGATGACTGTCTCCGGTTTCCCGATTTCCAAGTACTCAGCCACCCAAGCGGGCTGAATGCCGCGTACACTCTGTGAATAGAGCAGATTACACGCGCGATAGAAATTTAAAAGATGCGGACCGAGTTCCTCAAACCATCTCAAGTCTGCCTCGGAAACCCAGAACGGTTCCGGGGAGATACGCCAAGAGGCATTGCTATCGGGATGCACATCCCGTTTCTCGCTTTCAAATAACTTTGCCTTCGGAATTTCATCATTAATAAATAGACATTTCTGTTTAGCATCCAATTTTTAATTATTCCTTGCGGTTCGGTCAAGTGGGTTTAATGGATGAAGTGCCGCTCCGTTGCTGCTACGGAAGGAAAACCTGCTTAACAAAGTCGATCTTCTTTTGTGAAGCGATCGTTTGCAAAACGTGTCGAGGCACAGGACTATCCACGTTGATAAGCGTCACAGCGAGTTCCGAGACGCGCGAACGTCCGACAGTCATATCGGCGATGTTAATATCGTGTTCTCCGAGAATTGTTCCCATTAACCCTATCATTCCCGGTTGGTCGCTGTTGTAGATGAGGAGAATATACCCCGTTGGCCTGACGTTTATATGAAGTTGATTGATACGAACAATGCGGATATCCTTTTTACCGAAAGCGGTGCCTTCTATCACCGACTCGCCCTTGTCGGTCACAACTGTAATCGCGATGGAGTTCGCAAAATTGGCTTCCGATTCGCTCTTTGTCTCTGTAACGGAAATCCCGCGTTGCTTAATCAGAAAAGGCGCGTTGACGTAGTTCACATCCGCGAGTACAGGGGTCAAAAGTCCTTTCTGCAATGCTACAGTTAGCGGTGTAACATCCTCTTCTTGGAAAAGCGTCCCGTTATAATGGATTTTAATCGCTGATATTTGCCCTTCAACAATTTGTGCGTGGAAACTGCCAATCTTTTCGGTAAGTTTCAAATAGGGACCGAGAATATCAAGCGTCCTCGGATCAATGTTGGGCTGATTGACAGCATTCGCGACCGGTTCACCACGGAGCGCGTTTCTCACCTGCTGTGCGACCTCAATTGCGACGTGCTCCTGCGCCTCTGATGTTGACGCACCGAGATGCGGGAGTGCGAGCACATTTTCCAACTCCAACAGCGGCGTATCCGTCGCCGGTTCGTTTTCAAAGACATCCAACGCAGCACCCGCGAGTTGTCCCGTTTTCAAGGCGTGATAAAGCGCATCTTCATCGATAATACCACCCCGGGCGCAGTTAATTAAACGGCAGCTCGGTTTCATCAATGAGAATTCCGATGCACCGATACTATGGTAGGTTTCAGCGTTGAGATGGGTATGGACAGAGATATAATCCGATTCCTGAAAAAGTGTCTCCCGATCAACAAGTCGGATACCGATCTTTTCAGCGGCGTTGGCTGAGATATATGGATCGTAGGCGATGATCTGCATCCCAAACGCTTGCGCGCGTCCTGCTACCTCTCGTCCGATGCGTCCCAATCCGACGGTGCCGAAAACCTTTCCGTATAACTCGACACCAATGAAATCGTTGCGTTGCCATGTTTTGTTTCGCAGCGAAATACCGGCAGGCACGATATTACGCGCCAACGCTAACAACATCGCGATTGTATGCTCCGCTGCCGCAATCGTATTGCCAGTTGGCGTGTTAACGACCAAGATACCGTTGCGCGTCGCCGCTTGCACGTCAATGTTATCCACGCCGACACCGGCGCGCCCAATGACCTTTAGCTGCTTCGCCGCGTCAATCACCTCTGCGGTTACCTTCGTCGCACTCCTAATCAGCAGCGCATTGTAGTCAGCAATTCGTTCCAACAGTGCTTTATGCGAGAGATCAAGGCTAACATCCACCTCAAAATCGCTACTCTCTGTCAGAACATCCAAGCCTTGCTGTGACAGCAAATCGCTGACCAGCACCTTATTCATAATCCAAACCCCTCCGCCGTTATCGTGCCAAAACGCTCCGTTATCAACTCCATTTGTCAAGGCACTTTAAATTATAGCATGTCCGAAGTCCCCTGTCAATTACATTTTGTTTCGCGCTCAAGGGCATTCAATTGTCCATTTTTCGATCGAATCTTCACCCCCAGGCCCGGTAGGTACGGTTTTGCGGTGTACTCACCCCGGTGAATGCCACACGGAGAACCTTCATACCGTTGATTCATGCGATCTGCATTCCTAACCGAACCGGATCCTTGAAAAAAGACGTGAAATCCAATAATTTCTTAAAATTGAATGACCCTGATTTCCCGCTTGAAGGCTTTTACCGTAGGAGCAACTCTCACTGACCGCCGATTGCTGACCGCTGATGGCTGTCAAATACTATTGGACATATTTTTTCTAATATGCTAATATATACGCTAATATCCATCGTGCATTCTTGCAGTGTACAAATTACGTTAAGACATGGAGGCATAAATATGTTAGGCCTTGGTCCCTTGGAATTAGCGATTCTATTGGTCATCGTGTTACTCATATTTGGTGGAAAGCGTCTTCCTGAATTGGCGCGCGGTCTCGGCAGAAGCGTTACGAACTTTAAAGCCGGACTCAGTGAGGAACAAACGGATGAAACCGAAACGACAGCACAACAAGAAGCAGAGTCACCGCCAAAAGAGAAAACCGGATAGGACGGTGCCAGTTCCCAGTTTAAGGAAAAATTTTGATGAACGATAAATTACCCGATTTTCTTCAAGATGTCATTGAAGAATACCCCGAAGTCTGGAAAGCGTATCAGGCACTCGGTGAAGCGTGCGGCACTGCTGGTCCGATTGACCCCAAAACTGTAAGGCTTGTTAAACTCGCATTAGCGATCGGTGCAAAGTCTGAAGGGGCAGTGCATTCGCATACGCGGCGTGCGCTCCGAGAAGGGATCACACGTGAGGAATTACAACAGGTCGCACTGCTCGCGGTGACCTCTATCGGCTGGTCGTCGAGCATGGCGGCACTGTCTTGGATTCAGGATGTCGTGAACAAACAATCGCAGTCTGAGTAAGGAAAAGCAGCATGGACGCAGGTCGTAAACGCCATCAGATGTTTGCAAAGCGCGTCTGTGGGGTTTTAATTCTTACGACGCTTTTATCACTTATCCCGTCTTCAAGTAGAACGGAAACGACTCCAACACTCCAAGAAGGCGTGGAATACGTTAAATTGCGGCTCTATCCACAGGCAGTAGATACCTTTAAGTCAATTTTATCGCAACACCCAACGCATGTAGACGCACTTTTTCAACTCGCGAACGTCTATAAATTGCAAGATGAATTAGCATTAGCGATTCAGACTTTTAACAAAATCTTTACAATCGCCGATTCAGGAAATGCCGAGATCACGGAAAGGCTTTACGGATTAATGCACCTCGCGTTATCCGAAATTTATTGTCAGCAGAGCCAATTGGACATCGCAGAACAGCACGCGAAGGAAGCCGTTCAAAGCCGTCCATCGGAAGCGGATACACACTACCGACTCGGTTATATCTACACGCATCAGGCAAAATTTGACGAAGCACTCGCTGCATTCAAGCGTACCCTCGCACGTAACCCCGATTTTCCAGAAGTTTATGAATGGCTCGGTTTAATTGCCCTCATGCGCAATGAACCGCAGCAAGCGGTGACGCATTACCAGACNNCTTAAATTGTTCCATCAGATGAAAACCTATTACGACCGAACGTACGCCGTTGAAAGTGCTTTGGCAGAAGCACCGATGGACACAACGCTCCGGTTGAAATTGGCAGAAATCCATCTGGAACACAAACACATTTCTGCAGCCGTCGCGACCTATCAAGCACTGATTCGGTTGCACCCGAATCTTACAGTCGGATACGACAAATTGGGGCGGCTTTACATGAATCTCAACATGCCTCAGCACGCCATTCCATTTTTCCAGAAAGTGCTCAAATTGGATCCTGATGCCGTAGAAGCACATCTCCGATTGGGGTGGCTCTATACCAAATTAAAGACGTATGACAAGGCAGAATCGCATCTACAAACCGCTATAGAGAAGATGCCAAAACTGAGCTTGGCATATCACGGGTTAGCCGAAATTTACACGCAACAAGGACAACTTCAAAAGGCGATTGAGGTTTATCAACATATCACAAAAATCAAACCTGACGATGACGACGCTTGGAAAGCCTTGCACAATTTGGAACGTCTGAAGAAGGAATCGCGAACGACGCGATAAATTTATATGTCAAAAAACGCCCGCAATCATAATTTCCATCACATTTTCGGATTTGCACTTATCGCGACGTTGATAAGCCTCCTCTGTCCCAGAGTCGCATCCACAGAACCAATTTTCATCGATGTTACAGAAGCTGCGGGATTAACCTTTGAACACACCGACGGTAGGAGCGGTTTACGGCTTTTCAACGAATTCCTCGGATCCGGTGGCGGGTTTTTCGATTACGACGGCGACGGCGATCTTGACATCTATCTCGTCAACGGCGCAATCCAGACAGAAAAAGCACAAGGCAACACACCGCATAACGTCCTCTACCGAAACAACGGGGATAACACCTTTACCGATGTTACCAAAGAAACAGGTGTCGGCAGCACGGGGTACGGTACAGGTGCCACCGTCGGTGATTATGATAATGATGGTGACTTGGATCTCTACCTCACCAACTTCGGCACAGATCAACTCTATCAAAACAACGGAGACGGCACTTTTACAGACGTAACAGACGGTGCCAAAGTCGGGAATCCAAACTGGGGCACGAGTTGCGCATTTGCGGATGTCGATAACGATGGACACTTAGACCTGTACATTGCGAACTACGCCGAATATGCAACGGCGCACGACAAACGTTGTGAAGAACGAGGCGTTCACGTCTACTGCGGACCGCATTCATACCCCGCCGTTCACGATACTTTTTACAAGAATAACGGAGACGGCACATTCACCGACGCATCAACTTTATACCGTCCTGCAGACCTGATCCCGCAGCACGGGTTAGGCGTAACCTTTGGCGATTATGATACCGATGGAAACATCGATCTCTATGTCGCCAACGACCAAGACCCGAACTTTCTATTCCAAAATACCGGTACCGGTAATTTTTTAGAGGTTGCATTAATCTCAGGCGTATGCTATAATGATATGGGGAAAGAAGAGGCCGGTATGGGGACTGATTTCGGTGACTACGACAACGACGGAAAACTCGATCTCACTGTCAGCAATTACCAGACAGAAACCAATACCGTCTATCGCAATCACGATAACGCCTTCTTTACCGACAATACCATTACATCAGGCATAGCGGAAGTAACACACGGCTATTTGGGATGGGGTATCCGATTCTTTGATTACGACAACGATGGACACCAAGACATCTTTGTCGCAAATGGACACCTGATGGATAACATCAATGTCCTTGAGAAACACGTAACCTATCCACAAAGGAATCTATTATTTAGAAATTTAGGCGATGGAACATTCGCCAATATCACATCCGAGACTGACGGTTTAGCACTGAAAAAAGTCAGTCGCGGTGCTGCTATCGGCGATTACGATAACGACGGGGACCTCGATATCCTCGTTACCAATTGTAACCAACGTCCCGATCTGCTACAAAACGCAGTCGGAAACCAAAACAATTGGATACAAATCCAAGTTGTCGGACAAAAAAGTAACCGTTCCGGGATTGGCGCGAGCATTAAGGTTGTAACCGGAACACACGTCCAATATCGGGAGGTACATAGTGGTGGGAGTTATCTCTCCTTCCATGACTTGCGCGCCCATTTTGGCGTTGGCAAAGCGGAACAGATTGATCTCCTTGAAATCCGCTGGACCAACGGACATATTGACCAAGGAACATCTCTCCCTGTCAACCGAAGGTTTATCGCAGTTGAAGGTGGAGAAATCGTTCCGATAGAGTAGCCGATAAAAAAATCCCGCTAAGGGAACTTTACGGAGGAAAAAATGAAAAATCTATTTATTATTTTAACGCTTATCACGTTTGCGGCATCTTTTGCATACGCAGCGAACGAACCAGAGGATTCACTCATCCTCTATTTCTCTTTTGATGAACTCGACGGTAAAAACGCCATCGACCATTCAAAATATGAAAACCACGGTGAAATCGTGGGGGGACCGAAGCATGTCGAGGGTAAATTCGGTAAAGCACTCGAACTCAACGGCAAAGACGACTGGATTGTAGTCGCACACGACGAAATCCTTACCGTTGACAATAGTGTAACCGTCATGGCTTGGATTAACACTGAACGTCATACAGGACCTGCTGGCGCACTGTGGCAAGGCATCCTTGCGAAAAGCAACGGACCGCGCTCTTACAGTTTCTACACGGATGCCAACAGTAAATGCCTGCACCTCAGTGTCGGTGGCGGAAGTGTTTGTAACACGGAGGTTCCCTTAAACGAATGGGTACATGCTGCCGCACAGGTAGACGACGGCACAACACATAAGTATTGGGTAAATGGTGAAGCGGCTGGCGAATCCGGTGGCAAAAACGCGCCCCCCGGTAAAGCAGACGTTGCTGATGTCTTGGTTGGAAGAACACATGAAGGCAATCGTGAATTCCTCGGTCTGATTGACGAAGTCCGCATCTGGAACCGCGCCCTCACCGAGGATGAGATCATCGAACAGATGGAGAGCGGCTATTTTGAACTTTTCGCTGTCGATCCGCGTCAGAAACTCGCAACGACTTGGGGACATCTGAAGAAAACCCAACGATAAAGGGTATCAATACAATTTTTGTAGGCGCGCTTTCAAGCGCGCCTATATTGCGAATGAATAGGAGAACGCATAACATTATGAACGGAAAATTTATTGCGTCCGCGGACGTAGAACGAGACGAACTCGATTGGGGCACAATCGGGTGGCTCAGCCGTCCAGAAAGCACCGGCGCGAAAGACATCGTCGCTATGGAGGTTAGCCTCTCACCGGGTTACGGACACGACTTCCATAAACACCCCGACCAAGAAGAGGTGATCTATGTTATAGAGGGCAGCGTTGAACAGTGGCTCGAAGATAAGAAACAGACCCTCAACGCAGGCGATTCTGTCTTTATTCCAGCCGATATGGTTCACGCCTCCTTTAACGTCTCCTCTGAATCGGCGAAGTTGTTCGTGACCTTGAGTCCTGCTAAAGGCGCAGAAGGATACCAACTTATTGATGTCTATGACGAGGCACCGTGGAACACGCTCCGCTCGTAACGAACATTTTTTCCCGGACCACCAAACGTGTGTAATATCCTTGGAAACTGGACGCTATGATGGAAACGTCGATGTCTGAAACCTCATCGCCAATCCGCCAGCGGATGCGCGAATTCTACGAAACATCGGAAACCTATAAGAACCTTCTCGCTGCACACGACGAAACTTACCTCCGACACTACGTAGAATTGGTAACCCGTTACGCGCCCCCGCGTTCCAAGATACTCGACCTCGGATGCGGGAACGGTATCTCCGCGCGGCTGCTGAATCAGGCAGACTTCGATGTCGTCGGCACCGATATTTCTCCGCTCTTTCTCAAAGAAGCACAGGACTGGGAAAATTCGAGGCTCCGATACCGAGTCTGTGACGTGATGGAACTCCCTTTTGAAAGTGAATCGTTCAACGTTATCTGTTCAAATGAACTGGTTGAACATCTACCGGACGTGGAGACAGCGTTAACCGAAATGATGCGGGTCGTGTGTAAAGGCGGACGCATTGTGATCTCCGGACCGAATCTCTGTTCACCCTTAATTCCACTGCTTGACTGGCTCAGTCTCATGTCCGGCAAATCCGGTAGACCCGTCTGGGGTGAAACGAAACGGCAGGCACTGCAGCAATTTGCACGAAACTGTAGGCTTTATCTAAAGAAACGGTTCTTGACGAAAACACCGCATTTCATCTACCGAGAACCCGATTTACAGGCGGATGCCATCGGCGGCGATGCAGACAGTGCCTATTATGCCAGCCCGATTGATCTTGTCCAATTTTTTCGGCTGAACGGGTTCACAATCATTAAAAAGGCTGTCGGATTTGGTATAAAAGGTAGAATCATCGCGGGCACGTCTCCGTACCTGAGTCCTTATATCACCATGGTCGTTGAGAAATGAACATTCGTCCGAACGACTTTGTCTTAGAAATAGGGAGCGGTCACAACCCGAAGGCACGTTCGGATGTCTTGTGCGATAAATTCATAGGCGATGACGAACAGCGCGGCGGCGCAATCGTTACCGACCGTCCGATGGTGGAAGCGGATGGGCAATTCCTGCCGTTCGCAGATCGGACGTTTGATTATGTCATCTGCTCGCATGTATTAGAGCACGTCGAAGACCCTGCACAACTCATCGCCGAATTAGAGCGCGTCGCATGCCGTGGGTATATTGAAACACCCTCTGAAATAGGCGAGCGAATCTACGGATGGCACTATCACAATTGGGTCGTCAACTTGGTCGATGGCTGTCTGATGCTACGGAAGAATGAAAAAAGCCCGCAATTTGGGCAACTTTTCCATAGATTGGCGGTAGCAGATAAACATTGGAAGCGGTTTCATATTACGCATCATAACCTCTTTTTGGTCCAATACGAATGGGAAGCTAAAATAGACTACAAAATACTTCTCGACCATGAGCCAGCACTGGATTTAGAATGTCCCGATACACTTGACAGACTTGTCGCATCAGATCATAATGTTCAAAACGAGTGGTTATTGTTTCTTAAAAGCGCGGTGCCGCGAGGCATCGTTTCCCGTGCAAAATCGCTTTTGACAAAAAGTAAAAATCGTCAGACGAAAACATTGCAAGAGATTCTCGTCTGCCCGCAATGTAAAGGTGAGATTACATGGGAAGAAGACAGTCTCTACTGCAAAATGTGCGAACGGTCCTATCGGATCGTTGACGGGATTCCGCGTTTTAGTTAAGTGAGGGTGTTTCATAAATCGTTATTTTTATCGAAAGAGGGTTTTGATGTAGGTAACATTTCGCGTCGGTAACCCGCATCGGACATTCATTAACATTGAAAGTTGGAGCAACACGATGCCAATGCCCAAAAAGGTGGAAA
>JAAXHI010000337.1:0-1920 GCA_012270875.1 Candidatus Poribacteria bacterium
TTGCCACGGCACACTCCCCGCTTTCTGCGTTTCTGCCTGAAATAGTTGGCTCATTTCTCTGAAAAGTGCTGTTTCTGTCTGTGCGTTGTCTGTTGTTTCCAGCGGATCGTTTGACAGATTATAGAGCTCCAACGGTTCAAATGGGCTGTTGTGCAATAATTTGATGTCGCCACGCCGGATGGCGTGTTGGCACTGCCCCAAAAACTGTTGCCCGCCTTCTCTTCGCAACCAGTAGAGTATACGCTCTGAGAAGTCTTGCTGTTCGCCTTGAAGGGTCTGCCAGATTGAACGTCCTTCAATGCCTTGTGGGGTTGGCGCGCCAGCTGCCTCGCATATTGTAGGAAAGATATCCATAAGTAACGCGACCTGATCCGTGACATGTTTCTCTGGGATATGCCCGGGCCACATCGCACACGTGGGTACTCGGATACCCCCTTCGTACATCTCACCTTTTTGCCCGCGTAGGGGCCCGTTGTGCGCCCCGACATTCATTGCGCCACCGTTGTCAGATGTGTAGATAACGAGCGTGTTAGACAGTTGATCGGTATCCGTGAGTGTATCGAGTACGCGTCCGATGCCTGCGTCCATGTGTTCAACGAGGGCGATGTATTTTGCGCGCTGTGGTGAAATATCCGGTTCACGTTCCTGTACCCGCGTTATCCATTCATCCGGCGGTTGGATTGGCGTATGCGGTGCGTTGTAGGCGAGGTAAAGGAAAAAGGGATCGGACGATTGCGCTTGCGCACGGATGAAATCCATACTCCATTCTGTGAAAAGATCTGTGGCGTGTCCCCTCGGGTCAATAGTGTCAAAACCGTGCCGCATATAGTTTATATTGTGTCGGAGATGCGTGTAGTAGTCGTCCATCATATCACCGAGAAAACCGTGAAAATGATCGAAGCCGCGCTTGCAGGGGTGATTTTCAGGCTCAAGTCCAAGGTGCCATTTGCCGATAAGTGCGGTGCGGTAATCTTTCTGTTTCAACGCTGAGGGGAGTGTGGTGATATCCTGTTGAAAGTATCCCCAACTGTTTTTCGGGTGCGTGCGAGTTACACCGGGTACCCCCGCTCTATCCGGGTAGCGTCCGGTCATGAGAGATGCTCGGCTTGGGGAGCAGACGGAAGAGTTGGCGTAAAATCTGGTAAATCGCGTGCCATCTGCGGCGATCCGGTCGATATTAGGTGTCTGAATTGAGGGACCGTTGTGTGCCGAAATATCACCGTAACCGTGGTCGTCGGCAAGGATGAGGAGGACATTGGGCAATTTTGTCATAATTTCTCCGTGAAAAACTTGTAGTGCGGGGGTCGTGACTTCTCAATCCACGAATTCACACCATACGGCAGGGACGCCGATTGGTACACCGACTGGCGACGCGTGGAGTTCTGATGCATCTATGGTTTCTAAACTACTGGTTACTATCGAAAGATTGGTATGTGCTTCCTGCAAATCTTCGGCTTCAATCGCTGCTTTGAATTCTGCGATTGCAGCATCACGTTTGCCTTGTTGATAGTAGGCGATTCCCAAATTGTTGCGCGCCTCAGCCATTGATCCAGCCTTTTTGTGCGAAGCAATGGCTGCTTCGATTCTGCCTTGGTGGGCGTGGATAATTCCGAGGTTGGTGTTCGCCTCGGCAGAGTTTGGATCGCTGCGGAGTGCGCCTTCTAACAGAACCTTTGCTGCGTCGAGTCTGTTTTGGCAGATGTAGACGAAACCGAGATTGATCTGCGCTTCCGTTGCGTCAGGTGCCATCTCCAGTGCTTCCTTGTGCAATGCGATCGCTTCATCGTGTTTCCCTTGCCAACTGTACAGGAGTCCAAGATTGGTATGCGGTTCCTCACCGCCACCGTGTTCAATTGAAGTCTTGAACGCATTGATGGCGCGCTCAGGTTCACCTTGTAACAGATAGACGCATCCGAGGTT
>JAAXHI010000337.1:1939-3987 GCA_012270875.1 Candidatus Poribacteria bacterium
CCGTCGCCGAGTTGAATCGCCTTTTCCGATGCGGTTATAGCGGCATCAAGTTCCCCTTGGCAGATGTAGGCGAACCCTAAATTCGTGTATGCTTCAGCGGAGTTGGGATTGCACTGAAGTGCGGTCTTAAACGACTGAATCGCTGCGTCAAGTTTTTCCTGCCATGCGTAAACGACACCGAGATTGGTATGTGGTGCCGAGAGATTCGGATCGAGACGACGTGCTTTGAGATGTAGGGTAATTGCTGCCGCCAATTCCCCTTCCCAAGTGTACAAAGCACCAAGATTGGTATGTGGTGCTGCCAAATCAGGGGCAACAAGAATCGCCTTGTTTAAAGCATCTTTCGCTGCGTCAAGTTGTCCTCGGTCGATGTCATCACATGCCTGACGGTTCAGGATTCGTGCGCGTTCAATACGTTCAGCCATGCTGTTTCCCTCACAGCGAACATCTGCAAGACCGCCGCAGTCAACCCCTTAATTGGCGTGCCAGCTGCGCCGGGTTTGCTAAATCTGTCATTGAGATTTGAGGCTTCCCCATGTCGTTGCGAGTTTTCCAGCAGGTTCGACAGGCAGGAGTGTCGATAGCCCCTTCTCCATCAGATCGTTTATATCATCTGGTTCCAGTACGGAAGCAAAAATTGCGACCTCATAGAGCATACCGTCAAGTGTCTCTGAGGTATTGTTAGTCCAACCGCCGATGTTGACCTCAGTGTCATTCTGGGGCCCTGGTTTACCCATCCCCCCAACAGAACCGATTTCTTCAGCGTTTTCGTAGATCTTGATGGTATCCTTTGCGTCGTACGTTGCGGTCATATACAACCAGACATCTTTCTTCACATTTCCTTGACCCCAGGCACCTTTCCAACCGTCTCGCGCAAAGTAAGCTTCCCAACCGGTGCCATTGCCGCTTGTCCTGAATGCGTAATTTGCCACGGTTCCATTCGCAGGTCTTTTACCGAGAATATGGCCAAAACCGTTCTCGGTTTTGTTGACATACACCCATGAAGTAATTGACCACGCCTCTTCGAGGTACATACTCTTGGAGTCAGGGATAATAACCCGATCATTTACGCCGTTTAAACTGAGGGCAGGACCGTCAGGACCTTTGACCCATTTTCCGCCCTGAAGTTCACCGTGGTTGTCGTTTCCAGAAATATCTTCGATATCATCGCCTTTACCTTCATCGAGCAGCCAAATTCCCCTTGCGGTTCCAAAGTCAATCTCCGCATAAGTGTACACCGTGAAGATTAGACTAATGGTGATGATCGCTAAACAAGTTATAGTGGATTTCATTTTTACCTCCTGAAGGTTGAATCTACTAAGATACATTTTGACGCAGTGTGTCACACTGAGGGTGACACACTGATAGGGTTGAATTTGCTGCATCTATCACCGAGATTTAATATCTGCCCACGTTGTTGCGAGTTTGTCAGCGGGTTCAACAGCCGCTAAGGACGATAGCCCCTGATCCATCAAGGTGTTTATGTCTTCTTCTGACAGCGCAACACTAAAAAGTGCGACCTCAGAGAGCATGCCATCAAGTGTTTCTGAAGTGTTATCCGTCCAACCGCCGATGTTGACCACAGTATCATTCCGAGGTGCCGGTCCACCCATCCCGCCAACAGAACCGATTTCAGATCCATTTTCATAGATCTTGATGGTGTCTTCTCCATCATAAGTGGCGGACATGTACAACCATTCACCTTTTTTTACGGATCCTTGATTCCAAGCCCCTTTCCAACCGTCTCGTGCATAGTATGCTTCCCAGCCAGTACCGTTTCCGCTTGTCCTGAATGCGTAATTCGCCACCGTTCCAGATGCGGGTCTTTTGCCGAGAATATGTCCAAAACCGGTCTCGGTTGTGTTGACGTACACCCATGAAGTGATTGTCCACGCCGCTTCAAGATACAAGCTATCGGAGTCTTGGATGATAACTCGGTCATTGTTTCCGTCTAAACTGAGGGCAGAACCACCGTCGGGTCCATCGACCCATTCTCCGCCTTGAAGTTCACCGTGATTCTCGTTGCCAGACATATCGTTGATAACAGC
>JAAXHI010000337.1:4063-5197 GCA_012270875.1 Candidatus Poribacteria bacterium
TAAACCGAGCTGCTGTTTAAAACTAACAATTTACGCTTCTGAATTTACCGCCTGAATTAGGGCGATGATGTATCCGAACTGGAATGCCCATGCCTGTCGTACTCTGCCGGAAACGCCCGGCGGCGATGTATCATCTGGATGCCCCGGTGCGTGGTCGGGCATCAGCATGTATGAGTATTCCACGTCTCGGAGGATCTGCGCAACTCTGTGCATATCGAGGTGTCCTTCATCGGGCCACACCTCTTGGAAGTTATGCAGTCCACCGCGAATGTTACGGAAATGGATGTTAAAGAGTTTCTTCCGCTCACCGAAATATTGGATAATCTCGTAGAACTCAGTGCCGGGATCATCTAAACCTTCCGACACTGTGCCGCAGCAGAAGTTAAAACCGTGATACGGACTCTCCGCAATCTCGGCGTAACGTTTCAAGCCGTCAAAGGCGGGATAATTCCAGCGTTCAACGCCCCTTAAAATAGGCGCGGGCGGATCGTTGGGGTGACACGCCATCTGGATCTTATTTTCTTCAGCAACGGGGATCACGCGTTCGAGGAAGTATGCGATCCGATCGAACGCCTCTTCACGACTCACTTCACCTGCTTCTGAAAGCGTTTCGTTATCGTACTTGGAGAAATCGAAAGTGCTGTAACTTGAGCCACCGCGTCCGAAGGTGCTTTCGGTTCGTTGGTTTTGCAGGATGCAAAAGTTATAGTTTAAACCGCGTAAACCTGCTGCCGCAGCATTCTCAATCATCTTACAAACTGTATCAATGTCCGCGTCGCGCTGCGGGTCTTGCGCAAGCGTAATGCTCCTCGGCATTCCGATATGAATCATCTCAAGGCTGACACCGGATTCCGCTGCTTCTTCCCTATGTTGGATCAGCGTTTCGATTTCAGTGTCCTCGGGGGTGGTATCCATGTGTGTTACACCGTGCCGAGCGAGGAATGCCAACTCTTTCGGAGATGTCCCGATGCCTTGAACACCGACGTGCATCTCCGCTTTTTTGCGGGGTTGCGTCTCAGGTCTATCCATCGTTTCGTTCTCCTTATGACAATGAAATGTGCTAAACTTTTCGGACTTAAAATGGTATCCACGCATTATAGCACACTTAAAAAACTTAAGTCAATTCAAAAATGT
>JAAXHI010000525.1:0-1914 GCA_012270875.1 Candidatus Poribacteria bacterium
ATAATATTGTCCAAACTTTAGTATATAAAAATAGCAAAGGTATTATAACATGTTGTTTGGAAAATTTCAAGGGCGAATTTTTTGACATTTTTTTCGTCAAGTATGATAGAATACAAGATAATATCGTTGATCAACGCCGCGGAGGTACGGATGATAAATATCAAAACACTGACAAGTATAGAACAGATGATTCTTGATGAACTGAGAGATATTAAAAAAACTTTGGGCGAAAAAATAGAAGATTCAAACCCGACGCTTGATGAAATAAACGCAAGGCTTGCTAACATAGAATCGCTTCTCGCCGATAAATCTCAACAAACGACTGATTCCAGATGAGTCGTGGCACAGACTAACAGTCTATGCTACGAAAGACGATGTTTGATCGGAAACCTTTGGACATCTTAAAATTGTTCAAACTTTAGTATGAATCTGGAAAAACACAACTGAATACCGTTATTTACGAGATACCCTCCAGTTTTTGATGCTTCGCAGCTGAAGTCCATCAGTCCAGTAACACCAAATTATCCCGATGTATGATTTCATCGTAATCTCGGTAGCCGAGGATATTTTCAATGTCTTTGGTATGTTTTCCGGCGAGTTTGGCCGCGTCTACGGCGTTGTAATTCGCCAAGCCGCGTGCGAACTCTACGCCGTCTTCCGTGAGGCATGAAACCGTATCGCTATAATCGAAGTTGCCTTCTACGCGGCGGATACCGGCAGGGAGTAGACTTTTGCCGCCTCGCACGAGTGCGTCGCGTGCGCCGTTATCTACAATGAGTCTGCCTTTCGGTGGACGGGAATAGGCGATCCACCGTTTGCGTCCAGAGATCCGAGATTGCGGGAGGAAGAGGGTTCCAAGCAACTCGCCTTTCAAGAGTCTTGTGACAACAAGGGGTTCTCGTCCGTGTGCCATGACCATCATCTCTCCAGAACTGGTGACGATTTCCGCGGCTCGCAACTTTGTTACCATCCCACCGGTGCCACTCGTTGTGCCAGCTGTGCCAGCGGCTTGCCAGATTTCCTCTGAAATCGTGGTGACAGTATGAATCAGTTCCGAGTTAGGATCGTGCCTTGGGTCTGCGGTATAGAAGCCTGCTTGATCGGAGAGGATGACGAGAAGTTGTGCTTGGGCGAGGTTTGTTACATAAGCAGAGAGGGTATCATTATCGCCGACCTTGATTTCGTCAACTGCGACGGTATCGTTTTCGTTGATGATAGGGATCACCCCGAAATGAAGGAGGGCACGCATCGTGTCGTTCATGCGGGTGTAGCGTTCCCGGTTGGAGAAATCGTCGCGTGTGAGCAGCATAGACGCGGCGCGTTGTCCGTAGTTTGAAAACCGATCCTTGTAAGCTGCCATCAATCGTATCTGCCCCACGGCGGCAGCGGCTTGTAGATGGGGCAGCGTATTCGGACGCTGTTTCAGACCGAGTTGGGGCCACCCGGCAGCGATTGCACCGGATGTGACAAGGATGACTTCCACACTGTCCTGTTTCACGAGTGCTAAATCGTGGACTAACCCATCAAGGGCGGCTTCGTTGAGGTGTGCGCCTTCTGAAATGGTACTGCTGCCGACCTTTACGACAATGCGTCGCACACCTGACAAATAGGCGCGCTGATCAGTTGGATTGCATTGCTTTTGGACTGTAGGTGAACTCGAATTCATCAATCTGGACTGTGTCTCCTTCGACTGCGCCTGCCCGGGCGAGCGCGTTCATCACTCCCATATTTTTCAGTTTCCGATACAACAGAATCAACGCCTGTTCGTTTTCCATATCGGTCATTAGCACAGCACGGCGTGGTTCAGCACCGGTGACAGCGAAACCTTCCTCAGTTTCGACGAGTTCAAACCGCGCTGACGGTTCGGGTGGTAGTTCTTGTTCTAAGATAATCGTTGTTTCTGCTTCCTTTCGG
>JAAXHI010000525.1:2029-22202 GCA_012270875.1 Candidatus Poribacteria bacterium
TTGAGTGCGATAATTTGTGGGAGTTTCGTTAGCAGTTCGTTATAATGACCGAGTTCAAGGTTAAGTTGTTCGTAGTCTTTGATCGGGTCGCGTCCATCCGTGGCACTTAGATCGATGACATGAATGAGCATTTTAGTGCGTTCGATGTGCCGAAGAAACTGGTGTCCTAAGCCTGCCCCTTTGTGCGCGCCTTCTATGAGGCCGGGGATGTCTGCGAGGACGAAATTCTGTTCTCGATTGATACGGACGACGCCGAGATTCGGACGGAGTGTTGTGAATGGATACGCCGCGATTTTCGGTGTTGCGGCAGATGTTCGCGCAAGGAGTGTCGATTTACCGGCGTTGGGATAACCGACCAACCCGACATCGGCGATGAGTTTGATTTCGAGACTGATCTCACGTTCTTCGCCGGGTTCGCCTTTCTCGGCGACGCGCGGTGCTTGAAAGGTGCTACTTTTAAAACGAGCGTTACCTTTGCCTCCGATGCCGCCGCGTGCGACAACAACGGTCTGGTCAGGTTCCGTTAGGTCTGCAAGCTGCTCCGCTGTCTCTGAATCTCTGACAATAGTACCAGCGGGCACCTTAACGACGCAATCCGTGCCATCGGCACCGTCGCGCTGCTTGCCGGTGCCGTGTCCGCCGTTGTCCGCAACTTGGCGTGGGTTATGGTGCAGGTCAATCAGTGTACTCATCCCAAGCGTAGCGGTGAGAATAACGTTCCCGCCGTTCCCGCCGTCTCCGCCATCGGGACCGCCGCGAGGGACGAATTTCTCTCTGCGGAAACTGATACATCCGTTGCCACCATTGCCTGCTTTGATCTGAATCCTTGCAGTGTCCATGTGCTTACACCTTGCTTAAATTGTGCAGAGGGTTACGACGCTTCAAATCCCGCTTGCGTTATTGCATCCCTAAGATTGACAGGGTTGACGGACTGTTCATCGAAACGAACAACTGCCTCGCCTTTGCGTAGATTCACCTTTACGCGCTGTACCCCTTCAAGTGTTGTCAATGCCTCCGTCACGGTTTTGACGCAGTGTTGACAGGACATGCCGCTGATTTTTAGTTTTATTTTTTCCATGTTGTTATTCCTTTATTATGAGTTCCATGATTTAGTCCCTTTGTCTCCTTTGCCCTTTGTTGGGAAATTGAAATGGCAAGATGGGCAGGTTGGTATGTGCGTCCGGATTGCCAAGCCACACTTCGGGCAAATCCGTTTCGTTCGTGCGCGTTCAACGAAACGTGATACCACGACAATACCGAAAAAAAGAATAAGAAGAAAAGTAACTTCCCAAAAACCGATAGACACGCTTTAATCTCCGCTGATTTCCACGATTTAATATGAAAACTCTACAAGTTACATCTTCAATCCTCGCAATGTAGAGAGGTTTACCTCGTGCATTGTTTTCATCTGTGGTGTTTCAATGATGAGTGGCGTTTTGTCAAATCGGGAGTCGTTGAGGATATACGCGAATGCGGTTGCGCCGATATTGCCCTCGCCAATGTGCTCGTGGCGATCCACGCGGCTTTGATATTCCGATTTTGCGTCATTGAGATGGAAGGCTTTTAGTCGCTCAAGTCCGATGACCGCATCGAATTGGTTAAATGTCGCTTCGCAGTCCGGTTCGGTTCGCATGTCGTAGCCAGCGGCAAAGACATGACACGTATCCAGACAGACCCCAAACCGATCTGGGTATTTTGACATGTCGATCACATCTTGCAGGTGTTCAAAACGGTATCCGAGATTTGTACCCTGTCCAGCCGTGGTCTCAAGAAGTGGGATGACATCGGGTGCCTCGGTATTTTCAAACAGGAAGTCGAAACTGTCACTTAGCCGCTTTAAGCCGACTGCTTCACCCTCGCCGAGGTGCGCGCCGAGGTGCGTAACGAGGTAGCGGATGCCGAGCATCTGCGCGAGTTCCATCTGTTCACGGAACGCTTGGCGTGATTTTTCTAATACGTCTGGTTTCGGGGAAGCGAGATTGCTCAAGTGGATGTCGTGGACGATTACCTCACCAAGATCGGTCTCTGACCATGCTCTGGTAAATTTTTCGACGATCTCTGAGGTGGGCGGTTTTCCTTGCCACTGATTTGGATTTCGCAAGAAAATTTGTATTGTGTCGCACTTGAGGTCGGCACCATTTTTAATGGCGTTGTGTATGCCGCCTGCCGTGGATACGTGTGCACCGAGGATCATATTTCAGTAAGTATCTCCGTTGCTGCTAATTGTCAAAATTTCAGTGAAATAATTATAGCACACTCCAGATACAGATAGCAAATCTTCTAAAACGGAAAAATGAACAACGATATATCCGTCAGGGATGGACGGCTGTCTTGACCCCGCGCTGAGCGGCGGCATTATCAAATGCTGCCAAACCTTGCGCAATCGGAAACCGGTCAGTTAGCAGGGGTTTGAAATTAAGTGCTTTTTCTATGAGGAGCTGCTTGGCTTCTTCGAGGCTGGCGCGGGAGAATGCCCATGAAGCCATCAGTTTGTGCCCCGCGTAGTGAAATTCTTCAAGGTTGATACGAAGTTCTTCGCCTTCTGGGGCGAGTCCAAAGAAGTTGAGGCATCCGCCTCTACGGACAATCTCAAAAGCGAGTGCGATTGCCGAAGCGTTGTTTGTCGTTGCGGAAATAACGGTGTCAACGCCGCCGTTGGTGATGTCTCGGAGATGTGCTACGGATTCAGATGAGATATCAAAGGTGAGATCAGCACCGAGCGTTTCTGCGATAGCTCTTCGGTGTGGTTGCGGTTCCACAACATAGGTGGCTAAGCCTGCCCGTTTTACCAATTGGGTGAGCATCAAACCGATGGGACCCGCACCGAGAATAGCAACGGAGTCTTTAAAAAGTGTTTCTCGCATGGCGTTGAGGCAGCAGCCCAACGGTTCGAGGAATAGCAGCTCTTCGGGGGGAACGTTGTCTGGCACTCGGATGAGTTTATCGGTATCCACACCGTGCTTTGGCATCCGCATGTATTCGGCGTAACCGCCATCAATATCGTGCCCGATGCCTTCAATGGTATTGCAGTATTTATCAAGGTCGTTCTGGCATTCGACACATGCGCCGCAAGAGAGCATAGGATTGACTGTCACCCGTTCACCGACTATTACATCGGGATGTCGGCTTTCTACGATCACGCCTGCGAGTTCGTGTCCCATCACGACAGGCGGTGCGTAATCTGATACATCCCCGCGTAGCGCGGCGAGGTCGGAAGCGCAAATCCCACAGAGTTCCATCTGGATGAGCACGTCCCCGTCAGTGAGCGCGGGGATAGACTTTTCTTGGATGCTTAATTGCTGGATTTTCTCAAGAACAATGGCTTTCATGTTTTTATTGGCTATCGGCTATCGGCTATCGGTTGTCAGTAACCCTCTTTACCAATAGCCGACTGCCGACTGCTGATGGCTATTCCTCAAGGCTATTCAAACTCGTAAGGTACCGTTTCAGACTGATGTGTCTTAGCCGACTTTTCTGCTAAATCCATGATGGCAATGACACGGCGAGCGGACTCTGGGGTAACAATCAGTGGCGTGCCGTCATTTAAATGGGCGACGATGTTCTGATAGTAGCTGGGTCCGGGTCTCCCGTGGTTATCGACTTCCTGCTCTTTGGGTTGCCCTTCGACTTCGGATAGCACTTTAAACCCGCCACCTTGGGAAGTAATTGCGCCGTGTGAGCCGAGCAGTTTCCATCGCTCTCCACCGATTTTAGCGATATTAGACATCTGAATGTTTGCCGATGCGCCATCTGCGACGAACTCTCCACCAGCGAAGCGGATAAGTGCTTGGACGTGGTCTTCGTTGGTAATATCGTCCCAGACGAGGTTCGGTTGATAGAAACCGGTGATGTTAATCATGGGTGCTTCAAGGACATTGAGTAGCCAATCGAGGTAATGTGCCCCCCAATCATAGAATTGCCCACCGGAGATGGCTTTGACGCTGCGCCACCAATCGGGATTCGGTCTTCCATAACCACCGCCCCACATATCAACGCTAAAAACTTTGCCGATGATACCGGATTGGACGAGTTCACGAAGCGTCCAGAAATCAGCATCCCACCGTCGATTGTGGTGAACGGACAACATAACGTCGTTCTCTTTGGCGGTTGTAATCATCTCTGTGGCTTCTGCGATTGTGACGCACATCGGTTTTTCAACAACAACGTGCTTGCCTGCTTTGAGGCTCGCCACCGTTGGACCGCAGTGCAAACTGTGAGGTAAAACGTTTGCGACGAGCTCAACCCCTTCGTCGGCGTTGAGTTCTTCAACTGAATTATAGGTACGAATGCCCGGAAAATCCTTTTTTGCGGCATCTGTTCGTTCTGGGTCTATGTCGCAGACGGCAACGCATTCAATACCGTCGGTATTCTGCATCATATTTGCGTGGGCTCTGCCCATGTTAAATGCTGCGCCATATCCGAGGACGGCACCTTTGATGGTATCTGCCATTTATATTGGCTCCTTCTTTTTCGTGTATGAATGCGTTATTATAGCATGGAAACGAAAAAATTGTGTAAAAATTCTGTGTGCGAAAAATAGATTGACGTTTCTCAGAATTTATGATAAACTGGACCGATTTCTGTTAGCATAATTTGTTTCTGTGGACACTCACGAAGTGTAGTGGCAAAATGTTAGCCTTGAAACGTTTACGGAAGTGCAAAGTACATCAATTTTAGGTAATATTCTTTGAGGTGGTTTATGGCAAAAGTTGGACTCATTGGGGTTGGTAATATGGGCAGGGGTATGTCAAGAAATATCTTGAAAGCCGGACACCAACTGACAATGTATGATGTCCGTTCTGAGGCGATGGAAGCACTGGTTCAAGAAGGGGCAGACGCTGCCGCATCACCGCGAGCGGTGGGTGTCGCTGCAGATACTGTGTTTATCATGGTGCTGAATGTCGAACAGGTTAAGTCGGCACTCTTGGGTGAAGATGGGTTATTGGCAGGACTCAAACCCGGTTCGACGGTTATCTGTACGGCGACTATCGGGCGTTCACAGGTGATGGAGGTTGCTGAGTTGGTGACAGCAAAAGGAGTGAACATCGTTGACGCACCTGTGAGTGGCGGTGCTCCGGGGGGGGCTGCAGGGACGCTTACGATGATGGTAGCCGCAGAAAGTAAGACGTTTGAGGCAACGAAACCGGTGCTTGAAGCGGTGGGCAGGGACATCTACCATGTTGGAGAAGAGATCGGTATGGGACAAACTGTCAAGTCTGCACTCGCGGTATTGATAGGCACCACTTATGCGGGTATTTTTGAGGCGTTGACACTTGCGGTGAAAGCGGGTGTGGCACCAGAAACGCTTCGTGACGTTGTTAGCACAAGCGTCGTCGGGAATTTTCTCTTCAGAGATACGACAGAAAACATTTTATCACGGAATTTCAAAGGGCAGAGCAATATCGGGACAATGTATAAAGACCTCAGTTTAGCAAAAAGTATGGCAAACGATTGTGGTGTTCCACTTTTCGCAGCAAGTGCCGCCTTTGAATTGTTTCAAGCGGGAAAAGCGGTAAATCCTGAAGAGGATAACTGGACAATTATCAAAATCTTGGAAAATATCGCCGGTGTTGAGGTTAAGAAAACGGAATAATTGGGGATAGGGTGGTATCGGTGCGTTGTTTGGCACTTTGGAAGCCTTATGAGAGTAAAAAAATTGAGAGGGTGTTGAATGTTCAAACTGGGAATTATCACAGATGGAATTAGTCGGGATTTTGAATATGCACTGGACACTATGGTAGAGACGGGCTTGGAATACGTTGAACTGCAGTATCTTTGGGAAAAACAGGTTGGGGACTTGACGCATGCGGATGTTGAACGGGTTAAAGGGTTGATTGACGCTCGGAATTTAAAGGTGTCGTGTATCTCGCACCACAATTTGTCGGCACTTCCGGTTGATACAGCAGTGGTCGCGCCTGCTTATCGTGAGCATATCACGACATTAGAACGGTGCATCGGTGTTGCACAGGCACTTGGGACAAACCTCGTCCGGATTTTCAGTTTCCGGAAGGAGATGGTGCTTTTCGGTGCGGAACCGGTTATCTCTGAAGGTGCGTGGACAACGCTTCTCAACCGATTGGAAGAGCCGTTACAGATCGCTGAGGAGGCGGGTATCACGCTTGTGATAGAGACTGCGATCTCTGGGAACGTGACCTCGGCATTTCTCGCAAAAAAGTTAATCGATGAGATAGGTGCTCCGCATCTGAAAGTCCTTTGGGATCCGTGCAGTTCGCTCTATTGTACAGAGGTCCCGTATCCTGATGGCTACGAAATGATTCGTGAGCATATTGTACATATTCATCTCAAGGATGGCGTTGTGAATCTTCCAGCGGCGACGTTCGATTTCTGCGCGATGCGTCAGGGACAGATGGATCCGTACTACAACGATATTGTGGATGCTTTGAAACGGGATGGTTACGAAGGTACAATCTCTTTGGAAAGTGTGTATACGCCGGTAGGTGGAACGCGCGAGGACGGATTTAGGGAATCGTTACCTGTCTTTATGGAACTCATGGGACGGTAGATAGACCAGCAAAAAAGAAAAGGACGCAGCCGATATATTTCAGCTGCGTCCTTTTCTTTCTGAGGGACAAAGCCTCGTGTAAAACTTAGGTGTTACTACTTAGTTTTCAAACTTCCCCAAGTTGTGAAGAGTTTACCAGCGGCTTCGACGGAAACGAACTGATTCTGACGAATCTCCCATGTGCCGCCGACACCTGCGAACAGGCTCCAACCGCCACCGCGTTCACTCACCTTCACTAACAGGACATTAGCACCTGCTACGAGGTTAACTTTGAAATCATCTTGGAAGTTGCCGGCACCACGGTTGACAGGGTTGTTATGCACAACTTCACCGTTGAACCAGACTTTGACGGAGTCATCACTACCGACCTTCGCCGGAACGTTCATCTGATCTTCGGCGGCTTCAAGGATAATCAGCCCATAAACCGAATGGTCGTTGACATCGCCTTCACCCAAGCCGAGCTCGTTGACAAGATCGTTGACGTTGTTACCACCGGAATCGGCAATCTCACCGACCGTCCATTCCAAATCACCGACAGCATCGCCTGCGTTTGCACCGTGTATTGCGATCATTTCTTCGGTAACATCACCACCACTGGCTTCAGCGAGTGAATCCACATCAGTGGAATTTGCGCCGCCTTGACCCGTTTCGGTGGGTGCGATCATCCAGAGCCACGGACCGGTAATTTTCCCGGCTACAGGGGCTGGGAATGGCTTGTAAACAGCATTGACATCAGCATTGACACCGACGAACATGCTCCAACCGCCACCACGTTCACCGACTTTGACGAGTAAGACGTTATCACCTGTTTTGATGTCAACCTGAAATGTATCCTGAAAATCACCAGCACCGCGGTTGACGGGGTTGTTATGGACAACTTCGCCGTTGAGCCAGACTTTGATGGAGTCATCGCTGCCAACTCTCATGTCCACGCCGCTCTGATCAGAATCGGATTCGAGTGTGATGAGTGCGTAAGACGAATGGTCGTTGATGTCGCCTTCACCCAAGCCGATTTCAACGACAGCATCGTTAACATTGTTACCACCGGTTTCGGTAATCTCGCCAAGTGTCCACACTAAATCACCGACAGCATCGCCTTCGTTAGCACCGTTTGCTGCGACACCGTCTTCGGTGACAGCACCACCACTGGCTTCAGCGAGTGAATCCACATCAGTGGAATTTGCGCCGCCTTGACCCGTTTCGGTGGGTGCGATCATCCAGAGCCATGGCCCGGTAATTTTGTCTTGGGCATTAGCCGTCATCGTCATGGCAAAAAGTGCTATGAGACATGCTAACCCTATTGTAAATAGTTTCCTATACATGAAAATCCTCCAGTTAATTTGCTACTTTATCAGTTGAAGTGAAATCAGTGTTGCCTATTCTTGCGTTCTTGCGAGTCCAGTTGCGCCTCGACTCGGAGATCGTGGCTACAATATTACGCCGATGTTTATCAAAGATAGGACAACCACTTTAGCGTAGTATATCAAATATACCATAATTAAATCAAGCACAAAAAATTTTGTGAAGTTTTAATCGGTAAAAACGATCTCCGAGTCGAGAACTCTTACGACTTTAGTAAGAGCGTTTGACTTCCGCCCATTGCGTCGCCAGTTTTCCGGCGGGTTCAACAGGAAGTCCTTTGAATTTCAGGTTGTAATCCAAGTTTTCGTCAATACCGACGAACATGCTCCAACCGCCGCCGCGTTCACAGACTTTAACCATTAATACATTATCGCCTTTTTTCAGGTCTACCTCAAATGTGTCCTGAAAATCGCCAGCACCGCGGTTGACAGCGTTTTTCCAGACCTCTTTGCCGCCAAACCACACTTTAACGGAATCATCACTGCCGACGCGGGCTGTAACGCCTTTCTTAGTAGTCTTTGATACGACGTTGATCACGGAGTAGGAGCAGTGGTCATTGATATCGCCTCCGGGACCCAACTTAATCTTTAGGAGCGTGTCGTTGATGTTGTTACCTCCGGTCGCGGCGATTTCTCCCTCAGTCCATTTGTAATTTTCGGCAAATTTGACCTTCAGGACTTTATCGGTTATCCCTTGTTCAGCGACATCTTCCTCGGTCAGTTTACCCTTTGTTGCGTCGTCGATACCGTCAACATCTGTTACGGCGGCACCACCGCCACCAACGGGACTTTCGGTGATCATCCACATCCAAGGACCTTCAATTTTATCTATGGCAGTCGCAAATTGTGCAGTGAATAATAATCCGATAGCACATACTGCCAGAATCATAAATCTGCTTTTCATCTAAGTTTATCCTCCTTATATTCAACTAACGATATAGATTAGCACAAGTTACCAAAAAAAGTCAAGTTTATTTTTCAATTAAATTTAAATAAACTTAAATAAATTTGAAAACGTCTATCAATTAGTCTATTAGTCTATCTCTAACTGATTTTGGACACTGGCAACCTTGTCGT
The DNA here is from genome assembly GCA_012270875.1 of Candidatus Poribacteria bacterium. Classification (GTDB taxonomy): domain Bacteria; phylum Poribacteria; class WGA-4E; order WGA-4E; family WGA-3G; genus WGA-3G. The sequence goes on from JAAXHI010000525.1 coordinate 10,991, forward strand.
CCATTGTCTGTGTTTTGTCGATTCGAGTTCCAAATTTGAGCGTCGTTGTAATTCGGGGTGCTCCCATCTCATGAACGACCTCATGACACCGCCGGATTGCGGCGAACACGGCATCCCAATCGCCTTCGATATTCGTGCCGTAAGCGTGCAGTTTTGTTTCCAATCCTGCCTCTTTTAGTATTTTCTCACACGCCGTGACGTATTTTGAGACCGAAACGCCGACCCCCATCGGGACGACGCAGAGATCCGCAATAACCTTCATATATTTTCCCTAATTGTCTCGTAATTGGTCTAAGACTGTAGCAGGCAACGGGGCTGCCCCTGAAGTCGCTACACCATCATCAACTTGTGCCGGTGTCATCATCCCCGGAACGACGCTTGAGACTGCCGGATGTGCCAAGATAAATTTGAGGGCGGCTTGTGGCAGGCTTCGTGCTTTATCTCCAACGATTGATTTCACCTGTTCCACTCGTTCTAAATCTGCGAGGAATTTCTCACGGGACCACGTTTTCCGATAATCGTTTTCTGCAAACACGGTATCGGGTCCGAGTTGACCGGAGAGCAGTCCTGACGATAGGGGCTGCCGCACGACAACAGCGATACCTTTTTTCGCGGCGGTCTCCATCACAGGCGTTGCCATCTCTTGTGTGAGGATGTTGTAGTTAAGCATCAGTGAGGAGGTACCGGTTTCCGTCATCGCTTTCAGTGCGTCTGCCTCACTTCCGAGTGCCAACCCATAAAATCGGATTTTGCCTTCAGTTTTGAGGTCTTGCATTGTTCCAAATGCATCATCCCACTCGGACGCGGGTGGTGGCGAGTGGAATTGGTAGATGTCTATGACATCGCGCTTCAATCGCGTGAGGCTGCCTTCAACCGCCGATCGGATATAGTCGGGTGAGACGTTGAATGATGGGTGTTCCCACCCGTGGCTAATCCAACCATCGGAGTCCAATTCATAGCCGAGTTTTGTGGCGATGACGACCCTATCGCCGAGTGCTGAGAAAGCCTCACCGAGCAGCCGTTCTGCGCGTCCACCCCCGTACTGGTCTGCCGTATCATAATAGGTGACACCGCTTTCAAAGGCGTATCGGAGGAGATCCACAGCGTCGGTTTCACTGATGTCTCCCCATTCGCGTCCTCCGAGTTCCCATGTTCCCATGCCAATTTCGGAGACGGTTAGTCCTGTGTTCCCTAATTTACGTTGGCGCATTATCATTCCTCTGCAAGTCACAAAACGCAGGGGTCCTACACTTACGAAAGTACTACAATCGGACTTACCATCTTACAATATTTGCAATTATTTGTCAAGTATATTTTTTAGTTATTAGTTGTCAGAAAGCAAAGTTTCAAACCTGACGGGTAAAGATCGGAAACCAGACAAAATCGAAAACTGGATGGCTCTGCAGTAGGAGCGAGTGTTTTTGCTTGGGAGTTTCTTGTCGCTCGCGATCCGTCCGCGAAAATGCCTGAAAAACCGAAAACTGAATGGCTCTGGTCTGAAAGCGAATTTGGATTGACAGGTGTCGTCTATTTCTGGTAAGATATAGTTATTTACTCGGTGGGCGGGCTGATGGCTAAAAAACGTGGTAAATTTCGTTTAAACGGTGTCGGAACAAAAATAGAACAGCATGCAGAGCGGGTTTTGCGATTGGTAAAGTTAGATTCGCCGAATGCGGATCCACTTGCCTACGCGTCTCTGTTGTTCCTTGAAACTCGTGATCCTGAAAAATTTAAGACGCTTATGTCGGAGGCGGGGGTCGCTGCAATCTATGATCGATTTAAAACCCGTAAAAAGGCACGCAAACAAGCAAAGTTAGACACAGTAGAACAGACGCAACAAAAGACAAAACGGGGTGAAGTGAGCGCGGAGCGACGCAGACGCAAACTTGCACTCAACGGTGAAGGCACGCTGAGCGAACAACACGTTGACCGAGTGAAGAGACTCTGGTCGGTTTTGTTAGAGCGTAATCATAATATGTATCAGTATAAGACGCGTGTCGCTTTTGCGGAGTCGATGCAGTGGTTGGAAGAGAACGAACTTAGCACGTTTCTGACGCTCCTTGAGTCGCTTGAAGACATGTCAAACGGTGATGATGCCTATTTTATCTTTCTACGGCACGAACTCAATCAGGTACAAAAACGGGTTGCGGCATCACATGAAAAAATAGATCTGGACATTCTGGCACCGACGCGGCGCAGAAAAACGGAAACACCGGATGATGTTGCTACCTCGACTGAAGCGATGCCTCTGGATCAGCGGACGATATTTGACCTTGCAGAAGGGGATTCTTAATTAATGAAGTTACTTGTCACTGGTGGTGCTGGATTTATCGGTACCAACTTCATCCGATACTGGCTACGGCACCACCCGGACGATGTTATTGTTAACCTTGATTTACTGACGTATGCTGGAAATATCGCCAATTTGACGGATATAGGGGCGCGTTACACGTTTGCCCATGGCGATATTCTGGATTCAGTGTTTGTGGAAGACCTCTTGAATACAGAGAAGCCGGATGTGATTGTGAATTTCGCTGCAGAGTCGCACAATAGCCGTGCAATTCTACATCCGCGACGTTTCTTTGAAACGAACGTAATGGGGACACAGGTTTTATTAGACGCGGCTCGGAAGTATGAAGTGCAGCGGTTTCATCACATTTCTACGTGTGAGGTTTATGGCGAACTCTCGCTGGACTCACCTGACGCATTTAGTGAAGATGCACCGTATCGTCCACAGACCCCCTATAATGCTTCTAAAGCCGCAGCCGATCATCTCGTGAATGCCTACTTTCATAGTTTTGGTATGCCGATAACGATCTCGAATTGTGCGAACAACTACGGTCCCTACCAACATCCAGAGAAACTCATACCGCTCTTCACAACGAATGCGATCCAGAATTTACCCTTAACACTTTACCGAAGTAGCCATAACCGACGGGAATGGTTGCACGTTGAAGACCACTGTCGGGCAGTCGCAGCAGTTATCAAGCGCGGCAAAATCGGTGAGACTTATAATGTCGGAAGCGGTGTGGAGAAGAGTATCGAAGAAGTTAGCGATTTTATCTTGGATGTTCTCAACAAACCGCAAGCGTTGAAAACTTACGTTCCCGACCGCCCCGGGCACGATTGTCGGTATTTGTTAGATTCTGAAAAGATTGCCCTTGATGTCGGATGGAAACCGACTATTGAATTTGAAGATGGCATGCGCGGGACAGTTCAATGGTATATAGAAAATCAGGAATGGTGGCGGACGATTCAACAGAAAGCAGATAGCGAAAGGGTTCAAGAGGATAAATGGGAGACGTTCACAGGGAGGTAGACTGATGCAACTGACGACGGAACAATTGGCAACATGGGAACGGGATGGAATCATCGTAGTGCCCAACGTGTTTCCACCGGAAGTGATCGCACCCGCACTTGAAGCGATTGAACGGAACGCCTACGACGGTTTGACTTACACCGAATATCACGCGAAATGGGGCGCGCAACCCGAAGCGTTAAAAAGTGCCTATGAGAAACACAGTGATATGCAACGACTCGCGGGTCCCTTTGGAAAAGCGGTGCATTTCCCGACAGGGTTGGAAGCAGTCGATAAACTGATTGAAAGTGAAGCGTATTTGGCGATTGCCAAGCAGCTGTTAGACACCGAAGAAATTCGGCTCGGTTATGGGCAGATCTTCTTTCGCGAAGGTCTCACTGATAGTCGTCATAGTGAGCATCCGTGGCAAGGATACCATATTGATAATGCAACGAACTCACCCTTACCCCCACATCCAGATTGGCGGCGCTATGGATATATTCTGACCGCTATCTTCGTACACGACATCGAATTGGATGGTGCGCCGATGCTTGTCTGTCCGGGTTCGCAGAATCAGTTGGATAAAATATGGGCGAAGTATCCGGGTAGCGCGGGCGGAATGGGTGTTCCTGATCTGCGTGAGTTTAAAGGAACCCTCGCGGATCCGGTTCCGCTTACGGCGAAAGCGGGGAGTGTGTCGTTCCGTTCCAGTTACTTGGTTCATGCGGCGCAACCGTTTGAGAACAAGAACAGACAGCGTGGATGGATGGGATACCATTTCCATCGTGCAGACAATGACGATTGGTGCAAAACGACGCGTCCGGTCCCGGGCTGGGGCACGCCACAGTACATGAAATTTGTCGCGCAAACGACACCTGCTGTGCGACGGGTCTTAGGGTGGCCCGCGCCTGGGGATGCTTACTATACGCCGGAAGCCTTGGCGCGGCTTGAAGTGGCATATCCGGGGATTGATCTCGAACCTTACCGAACGTAAAATCAGAAAGGACTTGTTTATGAGCAAAACGAGAAAAGTTGTCATGATGAATGAAGCCGGACGTATCTGGACGGAGGAACAGGAGACACCTGCACCGAAACCCGGGCAGCTGCTAATTGAAGTCCACGCCTCGATGGTGAGTCCCGGTACAGAACTCGGTGGTGTCAAACGACGACGCGAGAATCCGGGTTCTGAAGCGCGGCAGCGGCCATTCGGGTATACGAACGCGGGTGTTGTCATCGGTACAGAAGGCGACTGCGACGAATTTGAGATCGGTGATCGGGTGGCTGGTATGGGTGGTGGCTATGCGTTGCATGCTACGTCCGCTTGTGTGCCACACAATCTGTGCGCGAAGATTCCGAATGATGTCACCTACAAGTCAGCCGCGTCTATTCATCTCGCAGCGACGGCGTTGCACGCCGTGCAACGTGGACGTATCCGTATTGGTGAAAATGTTGTCGTTGCTGGTTTAGGTATTGTTGGACAATTTGCGTGTCAGATCGCCAAAACAGCGGGTGCTTATGTAGTCGGTTTAGACCAACTCCCTTTGCGGATCGGTATTGCTGAGGATGCTGGGATACATCGCGCGATAAACGTCTCGGAGACGGATCCGGTTCCTATTGCGAATGAGTTTACGGACGGTTACGGCATGGATTGCGGGATTATCGCCTTCGGTGGCGATGCGACGAGTGCGTTTCAGCAGATTCGCGCGATGCTCAAAACTGCACCCGATACACACAAGATGGGGCGGATTGTCATCGTCGGTGGTGCGAGCATCACGCACGGCTTTGCGGCAGGACTCGGTAACGTGGATGTTATCAGTGCGGCGCGGACGGGGCCTGGCTACCACGACGAAGATTATGAACACGGTGCGGATTATCCACCGGTGTTTGTACCGTGGCCGACACAGCGCAACTTAGAATTATCGCTGCGACTGATGTCGGAGGGCAAAATTCAGGTAGATCCGTTGATTACAGATGTTATCCCGATTGATCAGGCGTCTGAAGGGTGCGAAAGGTTGATTCAAACGCCAAATGAGGCGTTGGGTGTTGTCTTTTCAATGCAGTAGGTTACTATTCTTTTAGCAGCGAGATTGGTATCACGCCGTAAGGAATCAGGACTTACGCAAATTGAGAAAATTCGGACATTTGGATACAAAAAAGCGATATTTTCTATATTCTTAACCCCCTAAATCCCCCTTATCAGGGGGACTTTAAAAACAGTGTGTAATACCATTTCTGAATAATTCTTTCACATTAACGAAAAATTGGTTCGTAGTAGCGCAATTCTGCGGCGTACTTGCCCAAATGCGACGTGCATTATTGCGCCTCTTATATTCGTGAACCTCCTATAAGTTTCTAAATCTTCTAATGTGAGTTTATTGCTCAGATTTGGTATAAGTTCTGAAAATGTAGTCGTGACGGATATTGTTGAAGTTTGTAGGAAACCCAATCTTTAAAAAAAATAAAAAATATGGAAATTAGAGCAGCGCGTGAATCAGAGTTAGAGCAGGTCGTTGAACTTTGCTGCATAGCGTTCAATCCAGAGGGTCATGAACGCTATTGGCAGTATGTGAAAGGCGATAGTAGTTATCGTCCTTCACAAACCCGTGTTGTTGTAGTGAATGGCAAGGTTGTTTCGACCTTGCGCGTCTGGGAACGGCGGATGCGGGTCGGTGCGTCCCTTGTGACGATGGGTGGCATCGGTGGTGTCTGCACACATCCGAACTATCGGAGCGTCGGGTACGCGTCTGCGCTCATGCGGGACACGATTGGCTATCTACAAACAATCGGATGTGACCTTGGCGTGCTTTTCACTATTATCCCTGAAGCGTTTTACCGGCACCTCGGATGGGCATCTTTTCCGATGCACGGGTTCAGTGTGACGTGCACCTCAGCTGCACGCGCGGCAGACGCGTCGGCGTGGCAGATAACCGATTTTAACCCAGAGACAGATTTAGATGCTGTGGCGAGGTTATACGACATCGCCAATGTCCAGCAGAGCGGAGCTATCGCGAGGACGCGTGCGTATTGGGACATGGCACCGTGCCGGATCCGAGGTGTCCTTCCGACTGTCGTTGCGCGCCGAGATGGACACATCAGCGGGTATCTCAACTATGAGATCGGCGAAAAAACTGCGGAAGTGCGTGAGGTAGGATGTGTCTCTGACAGTCCAGGGATTTTGGATGCACTCGTATCTTATCTGCTGAAAGCGTGTGAGGTACAAGAGATTGAGAAGATAGCGGTCAAATTTCCATCTCAGCATCCGTTTGCGGAACGTCTGATAGCGGTATGTGACAATCCAGTAACCCAAACAGAACGGTCAAAGATGATGCTCTATGCTATAGATCTGCCAGTGCTTTTGCGTCGCCTTGTGGTCGGGTGGGAGTCGCAAATTGCGGATGCTGAACAGACGTTTGCACCGCTTACTGTCAAGTTACCTACGCCTAACAACCCGCAGATAGTACTACGGCACAATGCCGATGGTACGCTGCAAATCGTGCCTGAAGATACCGATGCGGTTGATTTGGGTGTAGACCTAACCGAAGCAGATTTCTGGCAACTCCTGTTGGGCGAAATAGGGTGGGAGCAGGTGAGTCCCGACGCTTTAGTATCCCCAGAAATCTCCGCATTTTTAGCGGTGCTGTTCCCGAAACGTGATGTCATCTTTTGGTCTCCGGACCAGTATTAAGCAGGACTTACGCAAAAAGCAGCAATTTCGATATTTTTAACCCCCTAAATCCCCCTTATCAGGGGGACTTTGAGAGGAAATGCGTAAGTCCTATTGAGGATATGCAAGCACAGGTGAAAGGGATATGGAACACGATCGTAATAATAATTCGGAACTCCAAAGGCAGGGAACCCGAACCAGTGGGTTTGGAACACCCGGAAGAATCAATCACGATGCCAGTGAATTTTATGGGAGTAAGCTTTACGCCGATCAAGGACTTCCTGAACCTGACAACTGGGTAGAAAATCCTATCCCTGCCCAAAATCTCAACCGACTCTATTGTGCGTCCAGCACAGATATGTCCGCGATTCCTGATGATAGTGTCCATTTAATGGTTACGTCCCCACCTTACAATGCTAAAAAGGAGTACGACGACGATCTGTCGCTTGCAGAATATAGGGAACTCCTCTATGCTGTTTTCGCTGAGACCTACAAAAAATTGGTTACTGGTGGCAGAGCGTGTATTAATATCGCTAACTTGGGTCGGAAACCCTACATCCCATTGCATAGTTACATCATAGAGGACATGTTAGCGATCGGCTACCACATGCGCGGCGAAATTATCTGGGATAAAGCCTCAAGTGCGGGGAGTTCGACAGCGTGGGGCAGTTGGAAGTCCGCTGCGAATCCGGTGCTGAGGGACGTTCATGAGTATATCCTCGTCTTTTCCAAAGATTCTTTTTCTCGGAAGCGGAATGGAAAAGAAAATTCTATTCGTAAAGAGGATTTCTTAGAATGGACAAAAAGCGTCTGGCGTTTTCCGTCTGTTTCAGCGAAACGGATTGGACATCCCGCACCTTTTCCCGAAGAACTGCCCCATCGGTTAATCCAGTTGTATACCTTCATCGGCGATGTCGTCTTGGATCCGTTCTGTGGCAGTGGCACGACCTGCTTGAGTGCGTTGAAGTCAGAGAGACGCTATATCGGTTACGATATTGAGGAGACGTATATTGAGTTGGCGGAAGAACGGATTCGCCAGTATACGGATCAAATCCGTCTACCCATATAAGTAGACTTACGCCAAGATATATGTTTTCCCTGCCTCAGTTCCAAAGGTCATCACTGAATCGGATTGCGCTGTGTCAACTGCTTGTCCGTCGCATGTTATTGCGATTGCTGCTGTTGTTCGGACGGTGCAGTCTTTTCCCAATGTTGAATGAAGCCGTGCCTCAGTGAGTTGTCCATTTTCCCATGCCATGTCCACCTCAAATCCGCCACGAGCGCGCAAGCCTTTGACGTGTCCGGTGTCCCACGCTTTAGGGAGTGCCGGTAACAGGTGAATCTCACCTGCATGGCTCTGTAGTAACATCTCTGCGATGCCGGAGACACCTCCGAAATTGCCGTCAATTTGGAAGGGCGGATGTGTATCGAACAGGTTCGTCAAGGTGCATTTCGCTAAGAGTGCTTGGAGGTTGGTGTATGCTTCTTCGGCATCTTCGAGTCGCGCCCAGAAGTTGACGAGCCATGCGCGGCTCCAACCCGTATGTCCGCCCCCGTGTGCCAACCGATATTCCAGCGATTTCCTTGCCGCCGCTGCTAACTCCGGTGTGCCGCGCAGCGTAATCTGACAACTCGGATGAAGTCCATACATGTGAGACATGTGTCGATGCCCGGGTTCCGGTTCGTCGTAGTCGAACACCCATTCTTGTAAGCGTCCTGTTTTTTTGCTAATTTGGAGCGGTGCGAGCCGTTCAAGGGCGGATACCAGTTCGGCGCGGAACTCAGCATCTTCCCCGAGGACATCAATGCAAGCGATGCAGTTGGTGAAGAGTTCATGGATAATCTCCAGGTCCATTGTTGCAGCGTAGGTGAAAAGGGAGCGTGTGCCGTCAGGCTTCAAGAAACTATTTTCGGGTGAGTGTGACGGATTCGTGACGAGTTTACCGGCAAACGGTGTGCCTTCGGGTGCTTCGACAAGGAAATCGAGCATGAAACGGGCTGCGCCTTTCATGAGTGGGTATCCTTGCGCTACAAGGAAGTCTTTGTCGCCACCGAACAGGTAGTGTTCCCAGACGTGTCCACATAACCATGCGGCACCTACGGGCCAGATGCCCCAAATCCCGTCAGCGGGTGCTGTGAATCCCCATACATCAGAGAGATGATGAACGACCCAACCGTCGGCACCGTAATGGATTTGCGCTGTCCGATTTCCCGGCGCAATGAGTGTGTCCATGTAATCAAACAGAGGGATGTGGCACTCTGGTAGGTTACAGATTTCGGGGACCCAATAGTTCATCTGGAGATTGATATTGGTGTGGAAGTCGCTGTTCCATGGTGCGTTCATGTGCTCGTTCCAGATGCCTTGAAGATTCGCGGGTAGGCACCCGGGTCGTGAGCTACCCATCATTAAGTAGCGTCCATACTGGAAGTAAAGTGCGACGAGTTCGGGATCGGATGCCCCCGCTTTTACTGCCTCTAAACGTTCATCGGTCGGAAGATTTCCAGCATCCGTAGCACCGAGGTTTAAGTTAACCCGTTGAAAGAGGGATTGATGTTCAGCAATGTGATCCTCTCGAATCGCTGCGTAAGATTTTGTATCGATACCTGCCAGATAATCTTCGCAAAGCGCGTGTGCATTTTCACTCATGTCCGTCTGATTTACATAACTCGTTGCAGCGGAGAGAAAGAGTGTGACGGCATCCGCGTCGCTGACAGACAGACTTTCTCCTGTTGACTTAACTTGTCCACCCTCAGCATTTACTTGTAGGTAGGCTGAAAACCGGACACCATCATTGCCGCACTGCCCATCAAGTCGGAGGATATTGGCTGCGATTGCTTCAACAGCGGCATCCTGTTCACGGGTCATCGTCATGTCAAAAGCGATTTGTCCAGCCGCATCAGATTCAATTCTGATAACGATAAGATTATCCACCGCTGTCACAAAGACTTCTCTTGTAAAGTTGACATCGCCGCAGCGATAGGTCGTTTTTGCGATACCGGTGTTTAGATCAAGTTCGCGACGGTAGTGTGTCGCACCTTTATGTGTAAATTCCAGAAACAGATCACCTAAGGACTGGTAGGACTTGATCCGTTCTGGTACGCCGAGCATCGTTTCGTTAGCCAGTTGAGTGGCTTCTTCGTTTTTATCATCGAAGAGGAGTTGTTGCACCTTCGGCAGTGCTTCCAAGGCTTTTGGATTGTTGGTATCGCGGGGCCCTCCGTCCCAAAGGGTTTCTTCGTTGAGTTGGATACGTTCCTGTTCTACCGTACCGAACACCATAGCACCGAGTCTCCCATTTCCGACAGGTAGCGCGTCTGTCCATGCTTCGGCGGGTTTCCGATACCAAAGTGTAAGATTATCTGTATTTGTCATTATAAATAATACCCTTCAATAGTCTCGATATTCTGGTTAAGATCTTTATGTAGAATGTTAATCTTCTCACATCGTTTCTAAAAATGATACGTATTAGATATTATATTTTCACTATTGTATCAGATATGAAGTATGCTGTCAAAATTAGGATGATTTATAGTAAAACCTACAATTAACGAGACATCCATAGAAGGCGGGGTTACAAACCTCGCCTGCAGGGGTGCTGCGTAAAGACATAAAGATTTAAAGGGACACAGACCTTGCACAACGAAAACCGACGTTGTTAATGGAGTGCGAAGGTGTGAACCTGAAACGCGGGGCAACACGCACGTAACGTGGTATGCTCATCCAAGAACCCCCGCGTAATACGCGGTATGTTTTAAGAGATGTAACATTATTAAGCACGTAGGTTATATCGCCACCAGCAACTGGATACTGCGCGTGGTAAGAGATTACAAAGGTGTAGTGGGTACTGTTATGTTAGGTGAGTCTGCTGTGGTTTTAACCTATTCGTCCTGTTTCGCTGCCAGCATTTAGGTCCGTTTTTTCCATCTCTGAGGGATGGCATTGTTGCTTGATAGCAGAAAGACGATTACCATGACCATCCTTTTCGCTCTCGGTGATTGCAGAGTACCTTGACCGTTTCATGTGCTTTCTGTTCTGCCGCGATGTGCAGCGGTGTATGACGATTATCGTTCGTTGCCCTCGTATCCGCCCTGTTTTCTAATAGGACTGTTGCTGTTTCGTATGCGTTGTGGGCTGCTGCGATGTGCAACGGTGTATCGCCGTTTTTGTCCTTTGCGTTAACATCTGCGCCGTTTTCTAACAACACGACTGCGACTTCGGCGGTGTCGTCTTCCGCTGCGATGTGCAGCGG
>JAAXHI010000313.1:0-5862 GCA_012270875.1 Candidatus Poribacteria bacterium
TTTAGATACACTTGCAAACTTTCTGATCGCCTCTAACAATTCTGAAATACAGGTTGCATGTCATTCCGCTTTAAGGTATCCTATAACAATATTCTGCGCTAAGGAGTTCCAGAGTTTGCGAGATTACATCGAAGTCACCGAACGCCTGAAAAATTTGGAAGTACCAATAGAATGTATCGGTACGGCTCACAGTTACCCGATACATCAGATTCGTTTAGCAGCGTCCGCACCTAAACCACAACAGGTGCTTCTCACTGGAGGCGTGCATGGCGATGAACCCGCGGGCGTTGAGGCTGTTTTACAGTTCCTCGAACGTGACAACACCGCACTCTTGAAAAATTTTTCATTTGTAATAATTCCGTGTATCAACCCTTACGGCTATGTTCATAACACGCGTGAGACCCGTGGTGGTATAGATATCAACCGCTCTTTTGAAACCGATGATGTTACCGAGGTCGCTATCATCAAAAAAGTACTCGATCAGACCGAATTCTCACTCGCGATAGACTTCCACGAAGACTACGATGCAACCGGCTTTTACCTCTATGAAGGCAATCGAGACGAGAAATATATCGGTACCAAACTCGCCACTGCTGCCAAAGCCATCGGTCCAATAGACCCTGATGACCCCGGTGAAGACGCGCCAGACCTCGCGGAAGGTGTCTACAAAGTCGCTAATTCATGGGGCACCCAAGGTTTAGCACCTTACCTATTGCATTTTCATAGTGAACATGTTATTATCTCTGAAACACCGACAGCCTGGTCCCTTGAGCAACGCATCGCACTTCATTTGACGATATTAGATACCGCACTCGACATTATCTCAGAAATGGACGTATAGTTTGTCTGTCCAGAATGAAAATTAACGCAAGAAAGCAGCCTGCAACAACGGCGCGGGCGGATCAAGGGAAAGGGACACCAAACATGAAATCCATTTCATTACTCCGCAAGGAATAATTAAAAAAATGGAAGATCAACAGATACAATCAAATGTCAATACCGCTTCTCAACCTTCAGAGCTGAAAATCACCGACATGCGTATCGTTCGGACGCAAACAGGTGGTCCCATTCTGAAACTCGACACCAACCAAGACATATATGGACTTGGTGAAGTCCGAGATGGCGCGAGTCCGACGTACGCACTGATGCTCAAAAGTCGGATTCTCGGCGAAAATCCGTGTAACGTTGATAAGATCTTTCGGCAGATTAAACAGTTCGGGCACCATGCCCGACAAGGTGGTGGTGTCTGCGGGATTGAAATGGCACTGATGGACCTCGCTGGTAAGGCATACGGCGTACCGTGTTATCAACTCGCTGGCGGTAAATTCCGAGATAAAATCCGATGCTATAGCGATACCCCTTCTTTCAGAGACCCCGAACAGATGGGGACAGTCCTCCAAGAACGCATTGATAGAGGGTTCACTTTCCTGAAAATGGACATCGGTGTTGGGCTGCTGCGCGGAACTCCCGGCACGCTCTCCGCACCGCAGGGAAATTTGGACACTTCTAACCTGATGCATCCTTTCACGGGCATCCGTCTGACCGAATCAGGCATCGCTATGCTTTGTGAATATGTAGAAACCGTTCGGGACATTATCGGCTATGAGATACCGCTTGCCGTCGATCATTTCGGACATATCGGCATTGAAGACTGCATTCGACTCGCAAGAGCATTAGAGAAATACAACCTCGCATGGTTAGAGGATATGGTGCCGTGGCAGTATACCGACCAATATGTCCGTCTCTCGAATTCCTGCGCGACTCCCATCTGCACAGGCGAGGACATCTACCGCAAAGAAGACTTTATGCCGTTGTTTGAGAGCCGAGGTATCGCCATAGCACACCCCGATATCGCGACATCTGGCGGGATTTTGGAGACAAAGAAGATCGGCGATCTCGCAGAAGACTACGGCATCGCAATGGCACTCCACATGGCAGGCACACCTATCGCCGCAATGGCGAGCGTTCACTGCGCCGCAGCGACATCGAACTTCATGGTACTGGAGAACCACTCTGTCGATAATCCGTGGTGGGACGAAATGGTAACGAGTCTACCGAACCCAATCATTCAAGACGGTTATATTGATGTCCCAGAAGCACCCGGCTTAGGCATTGATCTCAACGAAGCGGTCATCCGAGAGCATCTCCACCCGAATGAAACAACATACTTCGCACCCACAACAGAATGGGATTCCGAACACTCACACGATAGGTTGTGGAGTTAATGCTTTGTTGGCAAGGTGATAACTACGGAATCACAGCAACATAAACCTGCGAATGCCCTGATACATCCGACGTATACACAACAGCCGTTTCGTCAGGACTAAAAGAGGGATGCGGATGCGTCCACTGCGGTCCATACACCGTATCCACTTTCATCTCCATCCAACTCAGCGACTTCTCCCGATCGCCTGCCTGTTGTGCTGCTGCCCAATCCTCTGCAAGGGCATACCGATCCGTTTTCCATTGGCTCCCGCTGGATGAACTTTGCGGATAACAGATCGGCGTATGTTCGCCTGTTTCCACATCTACTAACCGCAAACCGATGTCGGGATGAACGGTATCACACAGCACTTTCGTGCCATCGCGGTTGCTGGCGATGTGCCACGCATTGAAATCGGCAATCGTCTGCATCTGTAGGGTCTCCAGAGACATCCGCCGAAGCGCGTAGGGCCAATGCGTCACAATCAGTTCGTCTAACGCGCCGAGGAAGGTTTCATGGACAAGAAACTCGTTGTTATCGTGCTGATAGAGCGAGCGGTTCTCTGTGCCATCGCGCCGAATCGTCCACATTCGAGGTGCAGGGTCACCGGAATAAGCGATGAGGTCAGGATGTTTCGGATGAAATTGCGGGTGGATAATCGTCTGGTCTGGAGAGGTGTAGACAACCTCGCCGCCGCTGCCATCGGTAGCCGTCACAGTAATATGCGATTTGTCATCGCGCTTCATCGCTGTTACGATAAACCGCTCATCCGCACTGACGCTACATTCGCCAAGACTCCCACCGGGAAATTCCGCCAGCACCCGTTCCGCAAACGTCCCAAGATGTATCGCCTTTATAGCATCTGCTTGCGTGTAAAAAAGTTCAGTGCCATCCTTAGAAATCACACCAGAGTAGCCGTGAATATCGTCAGCATCCGTCAGCTGCACAATATCACCGTTAGGAAATTCCAGTTTGAAAAAATTCGGTTTCCCTGAACGGTAGGAGGTAAAGATGAGTTGGCTTTGGTCAGGTGTGAACGAGGAGGTCAGAAAATAGAGGTTATGGTTAATAGAGGTATCGTTTGTGAGTTGATAGATCTGCGCGCCCGTTTGGTCATCTTGAAATTCGCGTAGTTCCGAAGAGTGAACGGACGCTTTGGCGTATTTTGTCATAATCGCTCCTTGTAAATCTGTTTATGGGATAAATTTTACGAATTGAATAGATAGTTTAGCAGCCGCGCGCCTTCACGAAAATCGCGGATAATAATGTCCGCACCAGCACGGATAAGACGCTCCCGTTTATCGGCATTCATATTATAAATATTGTCCTCGACAGACGCGACACCAACTGCGATTGCTCCGACCGCTTTTGCGTTTTCGATCTCCACGTACCCATCCCCGATGATAAGTAATTCACTCCCGCTAAGTGCAAAGTCCGTGATGATTTTCTGGATAACCATGGCTTTGGAGAATTTCTTATATTCCCGCAGGGCACCGAAAATCCCGCCATCAAAGTATTCGGCAACACCGAGGAGCGACGCTTCATTTTTGACGAATTCAACGTCCGTCCCACTGGCAAGATAACAACTTATCCCCATCTCGCGCAGGCTTTGAAGGAATTCAAGAGACATCGGCACACGGAGCGGTTCAGCGGTCAATGTCCCCGCCGCGAGTCCAGCGATCCGTTCCTCAACGACAGGCAGCAATCGGCGATTATATTCATCTTTGTACGCAAGCGGTTCCTTCGGTGTCCCACCGCGCTTCTCAATCTCTTCACCTAATTGCATCATCTGATAGATCGTCTGCTTACCGGTCAGTCTATCCACAAATTCAACGACGAGTGCCTCAAGTTGCGCCTGTGTCTCAGTAGTATCCGTCTCCTGCTGAAGAAATTCAACCATCATCGGTACCATCACGTTCTGCCAACCATCTCGGATCAGCGAGATAGTGCCATCAAAATCGAAAACGACGTGTCGGATATTCCCCGTTTGAATCTCACGATGGATCTCAATTGAAGTGTTGTCTAAAAAAATGTGTTCCATAGGTATCCTGAAATTGGCTTTCAGCCTTCAGCAAAGATGCGTGTTTTTGCTTGGGTGTTTCCCATAGACTTTTCAAAAACCTCTTGTTGCTGATTGCTGACGGCTAATGGCTGATGGCTATCTTGCTGACTGCTGATTGCTGACAGCCGACAGCCATTAAAAAGGCTTTGAACCCTCTGTTTTTTTGTGATAGTATAATAGCATTATGATAGTTACGCAAGTTTTTTCATTGCTGCTTGTAGGTGCTAACTTATAAAAAATTACAATAGGAAACACAACTGGTGAACGAAAAAGAGATCCTCAAAAAAATCCAACGCATCGAAATATTTACCAATCGCTTAGTTAATACCGTCTTTGCTGGAGAATACGAAAGCGTCTTCAAAGGACAGGGGATTACCTTTGATGAAGTCCGCGAATATCAGGCAGGCGATGAAATCCGCACCATCGATTGGAACGTCACCGCACGCATGGGACAAGCGTACATCAAGAAGTACGTAGAAGAACGCGAACTCGTGATGATGTTGGTCGTGGATATGAGTGCCTCAACCAGTTTCGGTAGTATCGCCGAGACGAAAGCAGAAATCGCCGCTGAGATTGCAGCACTCCTCGCTTTTTCCGCCATCAAAAACAACGACAAAGTCGGACTTGTCTGCTTTACCGATACCGTTGAACACTTCGTCGCACCACGGAAAGGAAAAAGGCACGTCTTACGCGTCGTTCGCGATATTCTCCATTTTCAACCGAAGCAGTCCGGCACAAATATTGAAACAGCATTGGCGTTTGTTGATCAGGTACTTAAACCGCACAGTGTTGTATTTCTCATCTCTGATTTTAAAAATACCGGCTATGAAAAGCAGTTACGTTTGAGCAGCAAGCAGCATTCACTCATCGCTATCACACTACAGGACAGGCGAGAGATGGAATTGCCGGATGTCGGCATGATAGAACTCGAAGATGCTGAAACCGGAGAAACGATGGTCGTTGATACACGTTCCGAGGCGGCGCGACAGTTATACACAGAACTGAACCAACGCGCCGATGCAGAGCGCCGACAGATTTTCCGAGCAAATCAGGTGGATGCTATCCATATTAGGACAGATGAATCCTATGTAAAACCGCTGATCCAATTTTTCCGCCAACGCGCCGCCAAAGGTTGAAAAGCGAACTTTCAGCGTTATTGCAATAGGGCTTACGCATCCCCTCTTAAAGTCCCCCTGATAAGGGGCGGTGAATGCCCATAAGGCATTCATACCGTTGATTCTTTAGGGGGTTTAAAACTAAAAAATCTACCATCCCGCGCTAAATTTGCGTAAGCCCTGGGCAAGTCGAAATATCTCAAGTCTTTAATGCGAATTATTATAGTAAAGCCCATAATTATTGAAACACATTAAATCAAAGCGATTCTCATCTTATTCCCCCCTGATAAGGGGGGTTATCTTCGTAAAAGTGTTCACTTATTTTCGGATTTTACTATAACGCTATTCATCATCCGAATCTTTTGTTAATGTCCGCCAAAATGAACGCGAGGGACGGTTCATGTTGTCAAACATCTCGTAATTTCCGTTCTTACAAAATTCATAGAGTGCTTCAGTCAACGGAATCTCAAATCCTGCTGCTT
>JAAXHI010000313.1:5955-15033 GCA_012270875.1 Candidatus Poribacteria bacterium
CGCGTTTGGATCCACGCCTGCACAAACACCGAACGCCATCGCCTCCATAAACGCCGCATCCGCAAGCCCCATAGCCAGTTGATTTACACCCTTGACAATCTGTCCAGTACCGCTCGGACCACAGTACACCACATATTTCGGTTCACCAAGCACTTCCAAGATCGGACGACACTGTTCAACGACCACAGCATCACCACCGACAAAAATACGGAGCGTTCCTGTCTCAGAACCGTGCGGGCCACCGCTCACAGGCGCGTCTATCAGTGTAGCACCTTTCTCAGCAAATGTCGTCGCCAGTTCCCGCGTCTGCTCTACTTCTGTTGTGCCTAAATCAATAAAAACATGTCCATCCCGAGCATTAGGGATGAAATGTTGCGCTGCGACACGACAAAAAACATCGGAAGAACGCAAACTGGTCATGATGACATCGCTATTGCTGACAACCTCGGCAGTTCCTTTACCCGCTGTCGCACCCGTCGCAGCGAGTGCCTCACATTTCGCAGCGTCAATATCATATCCGATGAGTGGATACCCGGCGTTATGAAGGTTCTTCGCCATCCTACCACCCATATTTCCAAGTCCAATAAAACCGATTGTCGGGAGTTCTTGAGATTGCATAATTTCCTACGATTCCGTGTATTCCTCTGTGTTCCAAAAGTAGCATACAAACTCAGAATATCATAACACGTTGGAAGACAAGTGACAAGCGAAATCGAAACGCGCAAACCTGTCTTGATAAGTTTTCCTTGTAGTTTTTTATACCGTTTGCTATACTGCGCGTAATTGGTTTCGAGGACTCGGTTGAGTGACTTACCTCGTTTCTGCTGAACTCTTTCCCTACTCTATGCACTCTACCGGAGGGGTTTAGAAATGATACATATACTCAGATGTGCTTTGATTCTAACGATATTCGCTTGTGTCACGTTTGACGCACCATCAGAAATCTTGTTGCAGGAAGATTTTGAGGGTGATCTGGATTTAACCACTAAATGGCAGACAAACACTCCTAAATTTGTCTACCCAAAAGACGGTCTCCTCTATTTAGACCAAGGGAAATCCGGTGGAGACTACGTGAGTCTTCGATCTGTTCAACACTTCAACGATGTGATCATCTATTACGAATGGTTCATTATAGAATGGAGTGGACAGGGAGACGGTGGCGGTGCGTTACGACAGACCCCAAACGGTTCGTACTGGATGCGCTGGTGGGGACGCAGCAATGTCAAAGTGACAACGAATAAAGACGGACCTGTTAATGCTTGGCAACCCTTTCCCGTGAAGGGCGGACAAGCGAGCGGGAACTACCCAGCGGTGTCTGACCATTTTATATTGAAAGCAGCGTTAATGACACAAGAAAAGCGCGTCACCGTTCATATCTGGGATGTCACTGACAAAAAAATACAGATCGCTGAGTGGGAAATCAAGGACAATACCTATAAGTCAGGGAACATCAGTTTTGACTGTTGGAAATTCGGTATCTATGGCGTTGATAACGTGGTCGTTGCTACACCTGAACATGAAGCAGAGATATTCGCTGACAACTTTGATCCTACACGGCTTGCCGTTCAACCTGAACGGAAACTCGCGACCACTTGGGGCTACTTGAAATCGAATAATCGGTAAACAGAAAGGAATTTTACTATGATCAAATGTGCACTAATCAGCGGTAGAGGTATGGGAATGATGCACGGCGGCAACTTCCACGCCCATCCGGACGCAGAAGTAGTGGCTGTCTGCGATATGGACCCTGAACTCCTCGCAAACGCGAAGGAACACTTCGGAGTGCCGGGGTATCCAACAATTGAGGAACTCTTAGCAAACTGTGATCCAGATCTCGTACTTCTTATTGTCAACGAAACCCGACGTATCCCACCGCTGCGGGAGTTGCTCGAAGCCGGACAGCATGTATTCACAGAGAAACCCCTCTGTGGATTAGAGGGACAGGATCGGGTTCGCGAAGAAGACCTCGGAATCGCTGCACCTGCTATCGCAACATGGCGTGACTCCGGTCTTAAATTCGGGATTGATTACAACTATCGGTTTATGCACCACTTCCGTAAACTGCACGACGATGTCGCCGAAAATCGGTTAGGTGAAATACGGATGGTCCACGCGCGTGCACATTTCAACTGCTGGTCCCACGTCATTGATCAGATTCTCTGGACAGTCGGCAGACCGGAGTGGGTAAGTGTTGTTGGAGACCCAAATGAATCTGGCGGTTGGCGACGTTTGATTCACATCGGCTGGGAAAACGGGGTCATCGGTTCCCTGAGTGGCACGAACCTTTGGGGTTACGATGATCATCCGCTCCGCGTCAAAATCCTTGGCGATGAATTTTATGCAGAGGCAAAGGGACTCGACGGCTCTTACACCCGCAGAAAAGCGAATAGCTCTGAAATAGAGGAAGTCTGGGAAGCAGAGCAAGGTCAACCTGAAATGCCGGAATCTTTCAAACGGATGGCGGACGGTGTCATCAAGGCGATACAAGCCGACACTTCGTTCCCTGCAGACGGTGAAGCCGCATGGAATGAACTTGTGTTTGAGGCGGCCTTGCATAGATCGGCTTTGCAGAATAATGCGCGTGTATTTCTGAATGATGTGGAAGAGGACGCATTTGCCTAAAGAAATTTATAGGCGCGCTTCCAAAGCGCGCCTACAATCCAAGTCAAAGCGTTTCGTTTTAGGCAGCTCCACCTTCGACAGCGATTTTAATCGCATCTTTCCCATCTAAATGATAGCTGCCATGAAGAGCGTCGAAACCTTTAGAGACATCCTCCAACGGAAGGATATGGCTCACAAATCCATCAAAGAGGGAGGCGTGTTTCTCTAACATCGGGATAGCACGTAGGAAATGCTTCCGCTCAAATCCCCACCCGGCTTCTAATCGCAGATTCTTACGCATTAGCATCTGGTTCGGATTGCAGTCAAAACTGCCGACATCCACGAAATGCCCATATACAACGTAAGTTCCGCCGTATCGGATGTAGTCTAAACCTTCAGGAATAGCAGCGAGGAAGCCTGTGCATTCGTAGACGACATCTGCACCTTCGCCTTGTGACGTGTTTTCTCGGACAATCCGCTTCCGTTCTTCAGGGTCCGGCACTTCCGCGATGTCGATTGTGAGGTCTGCCCCTAACCGTTTCGCCATCTCAAGTCTACCGGGGGGTCCACCGACAACGATAAGCCTACCTGCCCCAGAGACCCTCGCCCAATTAAGCGCAAGCAGTCCAATTGGACCGGTTCCCTGAATCACAACCGTATCCCCGAATTCAATTTTTCCACGCGATATACAATGCGCAGCACACGAAGCAGGTTCCGCGAGAACGGCAATTTCAGGCGGTAGATCGGTTTTAAGGAACATATTTGTTGAGGGATTTGATAGGTAGATGTACTCACTGAAGCCGCCGCGCAGATACGGTGCTTCTTCCGACGGCGAAAAACCGAGACCACCGCTCGGAGAGAGCGCAACCCTATCCCCAACTTTGATCGGATTACCGAGATAGTCGGTTTCGACCCCTTCCCCTAAAGTATCAATCACACCGACGTTCTCATGTCCGAGGATAATATCGTGTTTGATATGCTGAAATTCCCAGTTGTGAAGATCGGTGCCGCAGATACCGCCTAACTCCTGACGCACAAGTACCGTCCCCGGCGCAGGGTCAACGATCGGATACTCTCGGACTTCAAAATCTTTGCCACTCATCACAGTGGCGCGCGCTGTTCTGGTTGCCATTGTAAACCCCTTTCCTACTGTAGGAGCGAACTTCGGTCGCGACTCCTTACGTTTTATTCGGTTCCAACTTTAACGATTATCTTTCCGAGTTTCTCGCCCGTGAAAAGCGCAATAAACGCTTTTGGCGCGTTCTCTAAACCTTCTATAATTGTCTCTTCCCACTGTATCCTGCCCTCGGATATCCACTGACGCATGTCCCGATAAAATTCAGCGTTCCGCGCCATGAAATCAGTGACAATAAATCCTTGCAATCTAATCCGTTTGCCGATGGCAGAACTGAGGTTTGTCGGACCCGGCGTCGGTTCAACATCGTTATATTGAGAAATCATACCACACAGCGGGATACGTCCGTGCATATTCATCACCGCAAGTGCTGCTTGAAGGTGTCTGCCTCCCACGTTCTCAAAGTAGATGTCGAGTCCATCAGGACAATGTTTTCTGAGTTCGGCTTCCAAATCATCAACGTTTTTATAGTTAAATGCCGCGTCAACGCCTGCCTTCTCCAGCAGCCACGCGACTTTCTGATCAGAGCCTGCACTCGCGACGACTCGGCAGCCTTTTATTTTCGCGATCTGACACACTATCGAACCGACCGCACCCGCCGCGGCGGAGACAAAAACCGTTTCGCCTGCTTCGGGTTGACCGATCTCCAGAAAACCAAAGTAAGCAGTGCGTCCGGGCATACCAACCGCGCCTAAAAAGGACTGCAGTGGAGCAATCGTCAAATCAACAGCGGTAACACTCCCTGCTGAAGCAATGTAATGATCCCGCCATCCAAGCATACCCGTCACATGATCTCCAACTTTAAACTGATCGCTATTTGACTGCACAATTTGACCGGCGCACCTACCCTCCAGCGGCTTACCGAGTTCAGCAGACCGCATACCACCACGCATATATGGGTCTACTGACGTATAAAGGTTTTGGACGAGCACCTCTCCTTCTCCCAGTTCAGGGAGAGACACCTCTACAATTTCAAAATCGCTCTCCTTGGGCATACCGATGATCCGATTCTTAAGATGAATTTGTCTACTGACGATGTTTGACATTTTTTCTCCTATCGCTGATTCTTATTAAAGGGTTGATGTAATCATACCACTTCTAAGAAAAAAGTCAAGGTTTGGTAATTTATTTACGGTGGATCCGAACAATCAAATGGTCGTCAGTTTAGTGCAATCTTTCCACAGAACCTCCCCAACAAAGGCATATCTGTAATATAAATTTCAATTTTTCAATTAAAGTAAACCTCTTCGGTGTGATTATCGTTTTCTGATTCTGGAAAAATCGGAGAAATTGTCGAATTACCATATATGCGCATTATACGCTCATTTTCATAAAATACTTATTTACCAATCGACTTCTCAATCACGAGCGTACAGTAAGCTGCGGTGGTAATATTCATAGTAAAGCGTGTTTTGTACCATACTCGATAACAGACAAAATCAATAAATACACGACAATTTCCTGAATGAGAAGCAAAAGTAAAAATTAAACACAACAAAAAATGGAGTTTATCATGAAACAGCAAGTTTTGACACCAAAACTCAGCATGCTCATTTTCTCGGCATTATTCTTCATATATAATATACCCACAATGAGTTATGCACACAGAAGAGTTGAATTCGTAGAAGGCGACACAACCACTCGTGAAATAGCCGAAAATACACCCGCAGGTACGAACATTGGAGAACCATTGAGATATTCCACGAATTTGCCTGATAACTGCATCGGTGTCTCTTTTAGTGGTCCTAATCGGTGGGCATTCGACCTTTCCCGTGTTGCTCCCGGTAGTTTGCAATTGAAGACTAAGGCCCGATTGAACTACGAAAAAAAGAACACTTATGAAGTGAGGGTCACGGTATTAGATTGGGGAAGTCCAGCTACAGACGTAATCACGGTGAACATTACAGTAACCGATGTCAATGAAGCACCGATGTTTACAGAAGGGGACGAGACAACCCGCGAGATAGAAGAAATAGCAGCAATCGGTACGAATGTCGGGGATCCTGTGTCAGCGACGGATGCAGACATGGATGAAACTTTAGAATACAGTCTCAGTGAAAACGAGGATGATGCGTTTGAGATTGATAGTGGTACAGGACAATTGAAAACCAAAGTGGCATTGGATCATGAAACCAAGCCACATTATAAAGTAGAAGTCGTAGTCTCGGACGGCAGTCAGACAGATAGCATCATTGTTACTATTAATGTCTTATCTGAGGAGACGACAGCATCCGCTCCGACTATTAAGGTTGACAGAACCGTCTCCATTCTGAAACCAGTATCGCTTAAAACCTTGGATAAAAAAGAACTTCAAGCACGTCTGCAAAGGCTGTATGCTGAGAACGATGGAACTCTGAAGTACCAGCGAAAGATTGTATTGCTTGAGAGTATGCTGGCATCAATGCGTCCAGCCAAGACCGTGCTGCTGGCAAACTATCCGAATCCCTTCAATCCTGAAACATGGATTCCGTATCACTTAGCGAAGACTGCTGATGTCCAGATTAACATCTATGATATGTACGGCACCGTCGTCCGGCATTTGGTGTTAGGATATCAATCGGCAGGTTACCACATGAGTCGGAGTCAATCAGCCCATTGGGATGGTCGCAACGATTTCGGTGAACGTGTTTCAAGTGGTGTCTATTTCTATCAACTACAAGCAGATATCTCCTCACCGCTACGCAAGATGGTTATCCTTAAATAGTATCAAATGATCATAGGAAGGTGCGTTTTTTTAACCGCACCTTCCTATCTCTTTATAAATATATTTCCACCATACTTCCATCCTTCTATTCCGTTCAGATAAATTCTATTTCCAGCCACAATGCCCTCGGATATGCTAACTGAATACTCTGAAATTCATTTGACATTTGTTTGTAAATGTGGTTTGATGGATACAGGGCAAATGAACCTCTGCAAGAAACAACCTACCTTCATCTCAGGAGGAAAAATGAACGATCTCCCTCGCGAGTTTCTCAAAACCGATTTCGGGCACGAGGTATACGATAGTTGGTATCTTGAACATGCCAGCCAGAATTTTGAAGCGCGAGATTTTATAGAAAAACATTTCGCTTTCTATGAAAAAGCACTACGGCTCACTAAAAGTGACATCATATTAGACGCAGGCTGCGGAATTGGCAGCTATACGCGTGCGTTTGCACGGCACGGCTATCACGTCGTTGGCATGGACCTATCGCCCAACTTTCTATCCGAGGCTAAAAAAATCACACAACGCGAAAATTTAGAGATCGAATTTATTTTCGGCGACTATAATGAAATGCGTTTTGAAGAAAGGTTTTCTGTTATTTTCTTTGAAGGCTCATTTTTCTATCAATCCAAGGAAGGTTTAATCTCACTCTTAAAACGAATCCATAAAGCACTCACACCTAATGGCAAGCTCTACTTTGTGCATTCAAATCATTCAATGAGAAAAAAGCGATTTCCAG
The DNA here is from genome assembly GCA_012270875.1 of Candidatus Poribacteria bacterium. Classification (GTDB taxonomy): domain Bacteria; phylum Poribacteria; class WGA-4E; order WGA-4E; family WGA-3G; genus WGA-3G. Next base: position 13,138 of record JAAXHI010000313.1, read on the forward strand.
TGGATAGTTTGAGTAAAATCAAGAAAAACGTATTTGTCCTACAGAGGGGTGCGTATGACGAAAGCAGTGATGTCGAAAGATGCGCTTGGCTTAAGATAGATTTAGAAACACATAAACACTATAAATGCGACTTTTCTGTTATGCATCTCCCACCAGACGCACTCAAAAACTGTCTGATGAAAGCGGGATTTAAGGATTTCCATTTCTATAAGAAACGTGGACTCGGAGACTTCTGTCCAGAAAATGACGATGGATTTTCCGTAGTGGCTAAAAAGTAGGAGCAATAAAAGGAAAGCAACTATCGCTATGAAAGTTGAAAAACCGAAAGAGAAATATGATCAGTTAATCGCTGATGGTTACTGTGTCGTTGAGGATGTCTTGAAAGAAGATATGCTTAATCGGCTGCGGATCATAACTGACGAGCTGCTTGACGCACAAACGGAAGATGAACGCGCTGCGTATCGCTCATCTGGCAGCATGATTAGCGTGTATATGCATCCGCTGTTCGCAGAACTCGTCGCCTACCCGCGTACACTACAGGCACTTGACGCTCTGGGGTTCTTGAGACCGAAATGGTCGTCTGGGTATGTTATCAGCAAACCGCCGCAGAGTCCGCCACTGTTTTGGCACCAAGACTGGTGGGGTTGGAACGATCCGTGCAGCTACACACCATTACCCCAACAACTGTTCCTCATGTACTATCTGGTAGACACAACACCCTATAACGGTTGCCTCCGTGTGATTAAAGGTTCGCATCTCAATCGGCATCCGCTGCATGACATACTGCCCGACGCTCACGGCGCAGCACTCCAGCGCGTCGAAGATGCTGACCATCCTGCCTTTCAACACTTTTCGGGTGAAATTGACATACCCGTGAAAGCGGGAGACTTAGTTATCGGCGATTCTCGGCTGTTACACGCCTCACACGGCAATCAATCAGATGAGCACCGGACGGTGATTACGCTTTGGTATCATCCATTTTTCGCACTGTTACCTACAGGAATGCAAGCACATATCGGTAGACTCCGACAGAGCCTTGCTTGGTCGGATGCGGATTGGGCGCGAATTGCCGAACTCGCACCGGTCTGTGAAAACGACGTTGAACCCTTAAAATGGAACCGAAATCCGGGACCTGAACTGAAGTAACCAAACTCCAACACTCCAACATAAACGATTTGAAAAAAGCAGTATTTCATGGTATACTATACAGAACCGAAACCGAAAGTTTATATTGAGACGACAGTTGTGAGTTATGTGGAATCATAAGCATATCTTGAACGAAAATAAGCGTGATCATATCAATCAAGTCTGCCAAGAAGCAGGGTTTGATCCAATAACTATTTGTACACCTATAGAGTTAATGGAGGAATTTCACATGAAAGAGACCCCTGAAGGCTACACGGATCCCATCCTTGAGGAATGCTATCGGATGAAAGAGGCATTCGCTGCCAAGTTCAATTCTATTGAAGAACTCTCCGCATATCTGAGAGCGCGACAAGAAGAGCGTAAGCGGCAAGGTGTAAAATACGTTTCATACTATAAGCCACCGGGACAATCCGGAAAGGATATCTAAGCTAAAAGAGAGATGCTATGCCACAGCCTTCGGTTTTTTATGCGCATATGTTTGGTGAATAGGAGCGAAAAACCTTGGATAGCGACGGGTATTTCGTTTTCCCAAGCTTGTTTACACTAGCTACTCAGGGAAAGTTAACAAACTCATTTGAGGAATAGCCAGTGGATCATTCGTTGGCTTTCGATTTGAGAATAATGAAGGAGAAAATAAAAGATGGAAACCACAGTTACAAGGGTAAAACTATTATGTGTCAGTTTAATGGTGATGAGCCTGATGTTTGTAGGTGTCAGCTCCGCTAAAATTGACTTTGGAGATTGCGTCGG
>JAAXHI010000313.1:15082-24377 GCA_012270875.1 Candidatus Poribacteria bacterium
GTCGAAATCCCTCACGACGATTCTTTAAACGTTGGCGGTGAACACACGATCGCACTTTGGGTCAAATTAGATAAGCCACCCGCTGCCGGTATGGCTGTTGTGACCAAAGATGACTGGGCACCCGGATTTTGGTGGGACGCGAATATAATCCGACATCACACGCATGACCCAGGCGGCACGCTTCACTTTATAGATGCACCTTGGGAACCAGATACAGAGTGGCATCATGTTGCCGTTACCTGGGATGGCGATGATTTTGGCATATATATAGACGCTGATTCGATTGGCGAAGGTGTAACGACACCAAACTTAGGAAGGAACCCGCTAACCGATAAACCCTTCTTAATAGGTATCTATCTCGCCACTGGACAACACGGTCAGTGGGGTCAGTTTATGGGGGCAATAATTGACGATGTCGCTATCTTCAATGTAGCGTTGGATGATGATGATCTCGAAACCCTCATGAATGATGGATTAAAAACAGCCGCTGACATTGAACCTTCAGGTAAACTCGCAACAACTTGGGCTGACATTAAAGCCGATTGATTACTCCCAAACCTAAACATTGCGTTGGTTGGCAAGACCGAGTGCGGTTCAATAGTGGACCCCCTCGGTCTTGTCGAAGGTCTCACTAAATGGAAGGCGTTTTTTATGTCACAACTCCCCCTGAAAGCCTGTCTTGACAGGCGAGATTCGCTGTTTCATCCGTACACATTTGGTGAAAAAGAACAGAAGCAAATGGATCGGGATGGGCATTTTGTTTTGCCCGGTGTGCTTACACCCGATGCACAGGAAAACCTGACACGTTCGCTGTCGCGCGTTCTGGAACTCTCGCGCACGTCAAAGGAAGGGCATGAACCGAACCGGTTTTCTGCAGAATATGATAGCTACCTCGAAAGTATAATTGCACACCCGCAAATGCTTGAGCTTGCCCGAAAAATCTTGGGCGAAAATATCCGATACGATCATTGTGTGAGTTTGAACAGACCCGGCGGCAACGGCGGTATCGGGTGGCACAGCCATGGATACGCTGATGACGATCCAAGTTTGGGATTCGTCCGAATTTTCTTCTACGTCAACGGGTTTGAACCCGACGATGGCGGTTTGAAGGCTGTTCCGGGAAGCCACCTCTATCGAGACACGAGGATTCATGCGCCAACGGACGAGGCACTCCGCGAAGGCTGGCTCGTCGGAAGAAAGCACCCAGCGACAGGCGAACCCCTCGAAATTGAGGCGTTATCCGCACCACCCGGCACAGTCGCATTGATGTGGACACATGCCGCACATGCTGTGTCACCAAGAAAAGAGGATAGTGATACGCGCTGGTGCGTCGTCTATGCCTATCGAAATCCCGGCAGACCCTCCGGTGCCCGCTGGATCAACCCCGAATTTGAACGGAAACCGATTCCCGGCGCAGAAGGGTTAATGTCTCTTTATTAAATAGAACTTACGGATTCCCTCTTAAAGTCCTCTGATAATAAGGCTTACGGATTCCCTCTTAAAGTCCTCTGATAATAGGGCTTACGGATTCGCTCTTAAAGTCCCCCTGATAAGGGGGATTTAGGGGGTTTAAAGAACGGAAATCACCACTATGCCACCAAACCCGATTTTCCATGATTACACCTTCGGTGATCAAGCGCGCAAAGAATTAGATCATGTTGGTCATTTTGTGCTTCCCGGCCTCCTAACGGCTGATGCTCAGGCACAATTGACAGAATCCCTTGCTCGGATTCAATCGCTTATACCGGGTTGCAAAAAAGGGTATGAACCGAACAGATTTGCTGCGGAATACGATACTTATCTCGAAAGTCTGATCGGACACCCGCAAATGCTTAAACTCGCATGCCAAGTGCTTGGTGAAGAAATCCGATACGACCACTGCGTGAGCCTCAATCGTCCAGGTGGCAATGGTGGCATTCATTGGCATAGCCACGGATATTCAGATGATGACCCGCGCTTCGGTTTTGTCCGCATCTTTTTCTATGTCAATGGATTTGAGGCAGATGATGGCGGTTTGAAGGCTGTTCCCGGAAGCCATCTTTATCGCGATCCCAAAATTCAGAGTGCAACTGATGAGGCACTCCAAGAAGGTTGGCTGGCTGGAAAAAAGCATCCGCAGACCGGCGAATCGTTAGAAATTGAACCGTTATCGGTACCGCCAGGAACGGTCGTCCTGATGTGGACGCACGCAGCACATGCTGTAACCCCAAGAAAACAAGAGAGTGACACCAGATGGACAGTCGTTTATGGATATTATAAACCCGGTAAAGACCCAGGTGAAAGGTGGATTACACCCGAATTTGAGCGAAAGCCTATCCCCGGAGCAGAAGGATTAATGTCCCCTTATTAAAGTAGTAGGCACGCTCCGTCGTGCCGTTCACCAAAGCAGCTATGCCACAAAATAAACCGCACATTCTATTCCTTATCAATGACGAACACCGTCCCGATGTCCTTCCAATCGAAGGGGACACTGCGATCCGCACGCCGACACTCTCTCGGTTTATGGACGAAGGCATCTATTTCCGCAACGCCTATACGCCTTCACCGATCTGCGTCCCTGCACGCCAAAGTTTTCTTTCAGGTCTCTATCCGCGTAACTGCGGAAGCCTCAATTTCGGTGATCCGATGCCGACAGAAGTCCGAACGATTCCGGGACAGTTGGGAAATTACGGGTACTATTCCTGCTGCGCAGGGAAAATGCACTTCGTCGGAACAGATGTGATGCACGGTTGGCAAGAACGGATCGGACGCGACATCATCGGCAATAACGGTTATCCATATCCCACTGTTAAAGACGAACACTACGCGCAAACTGAACGAGAACCCGGTACAGGTCCGAAGCAGAACAAGGTTATCCAAGAGGTGCGAGATGCCCAACCCGGCTTAGGACAATGGATGCTCCACGATCAATACAATGTAGATGGTGCCTTGCTGTTTCTTGAGGAGTATTTCGTCAACGCCTCTTACGATCGTCCAAAGCACAATCCGCTCTGTATGGCGGTAAGCCTCATAGCACCCCACTATCCGTATCAGTGTCCACTCGACCTATTTACCTACTACATGCAGCGGGTGGAACCGATCGTTGAAGAACCGAACGAACAATTTGGATACGACAACTTTTTTAGAGTCCGGGTTGGCGAAGATGTAACATACCGTCAGGCGCACCGAGCAACCGCGGCGTATTACGGCATGATTGAATGGATGGATGCACAATTTGGCCGGGTCATTGAGCAACTCGAACACCTGAACGTTTTGGACGATTTTATCATCGTTTTCCTCTCTGACCACGGTGAGATGCTCGGTACAAAAGGACTCTGGGAAAAACAGAGTTACTTCGAGGCTTCAGCACGGGTCCCACTTTCTATCTGGTCCCCGAAGCGATTCGGACGCGAACCGAAGGTCGTTGAGCAGAATGTCTCATTAGTCGATCTATTCCCAACTATATGTGAGTTAGCAGAGATCCCCGCTCCCGATGAACTTGATGGACAGTCACTCATCCCACTGATTGACGGAAACGCGCCTGACTGGCATGATACTGTATATAGCGAACTCTGGCGCGCCCAAAACGGTCCCTCTGTCATGGTTAAAGAGGGGAGTCTAAAGTACTTCCGATTTGACAACGACAAAGGGTGGCCCGAACAACTCTTTGATCTCTCTAAAGACCCAGATGAACGGAACAACTTGATTGACACATCCACCTACGCCGATGCACTCTCAAAGCTGCGTGCAAAAGCCGACGCTTTACCTCCACCACGGCGCAAAGATGAAAACAACTGTTTTATTGACCCACACCGTCCTATCACGTTTTAGAGTCATCCCTACCTGATAAAAGTCGCCATTTCTTCACTATACGCATCTTTGATACGTTGTGTGTGGTTTGAAAGCAGGTCCAATTCTTGTATCTCTTGATAGGAGAAATATCCGTATTCGGTTGTTTCGGGACTCAGCCGAAGTTCGCCACCCACAATTTCCGCTTCAAAGCAGAGAGCCACCAACTGGATTTTGTTTCCGTCTCGATACACGACCAACTCATCTGGGGTTGTATAGACACCGATTAATCGTTTTATTACAACCTCCAAACCCGTCTCTTCCTCAACCTCTCGGATACACGTCTCACTTGCGCTTTCACCCGGCTCCATCCCGCCACTTGGCAAACACCATTGATTGTTATCTTCACGCCTTGTTAATAGAATCTTTTCCCGGTTCTTATCAAAAATAACCGCCGAACACCCAACACGAATTGTGCCATTTTCTCCAACCCGATGTCCTCTAATAATTTTAGCCATTTCCATCTCTCCATCTGTTGTTTAAAAAATGCACTCCTACAATAGCGGAACTAAAATAGATCCTCTGCTTCAATGAGAAAGATTCCTTCTTCTTCTGCCCTCTGTTTGAGTGCCTCTGTGAAACCACTTGCAGAAAACAGAATATATCTTGGATTACGCCTCCATTGCCCCGGAACTCTTGCAGCATTTCCGATGAGATGGTCGAGAATATTTTCCCCGACTGGAGCATTCCACCATTTGCACTCGCCAAACCAATGGCTCCCATCAATGTTTTTTGTCAATACATCAATTTCAAAATCGGATTCCCAATGTTTCCCAATCTGTTTCGGGGCAACCTTCAGTTTCTCCGCCCAATAGCGTTCAATGTATTGGCGGCAAATGTCTTCAAAAATTTCTCCCATATACTGCGACAGATTCGGCGCAATCATCTGTTGATATACTAAATCTGCGTTCCCAGATTCAATGAGACTTCGATTCGGTAGCACGAACCGAAACCAGAATTTGACATAATTATCCTCAATTTTATAAAGTCCCTTTCTGCTTTTTTGAGGGGCACGCTCAGTCAACGGTGTTTCACGCCTGACCAACCCTAACTCTCGAAGCACACTCAAGTATTTGTTTGTATTTGTCGAGTCAAGTCCAACCCGTTGGGAGATTTCATTCAGTCGAGTCGCACCACCAGCAATTACATGCAGAAGGCTCGCATACGTTCTGGGCTCTCTAAGTTCCGTGCGTAATAAGAAATTGACCTCATCAAACAAATACCCTTGGGGTGTGAGCAGCTCGTTTTTGAGACACTGTTCAAGCGTTCTTTGAGGCGTGTCTTGTGAATGGTTTGAGGTGTGAAATATAAATCGGTTGAGGTACGCTGGGATACCGCCGAGGATGCCGTAAGCAATGAGTTTCTCCTTGGCAGAATATTCTGAAAAGAAATACCCACTATCGCGGTAAGATAACGGCATCAATCTGAATTGGCCGGTGCGTCTCCCATATAACGGTGATCGTTCAGCCAGCACCTCTCGCTCCATAAAACTCACCTGTGATCCACACAGAATCAAGAAAAGGTTACTATTTTTTCCATGTAGATCCCAGAAGCGTTGAATCAGCGATGGAAGTGCTGCGTTATCCTCACAGAGATATTGAAACTCATCAAGCACCAAAACGAGTCGCTCTTCTTGTGCCTGTTGTGCAAAGTAAATGAGCGCAGATTCCCAGTCATCAAAGACAAGATTTTGCAGCAGCGGATCATTGATCGCATGCCGTGCGATTTCAGTCAACTGTCGGAGATGATCACGTTCTTTCAACTGACTCGCGAGAAAATAGATGTTTCTTTTATCCTTACAAAACTGCAACAAGAGTTCAGTTTTCCCAACCCGTCTTCTGCCGTATAATATGAAAAATTGCGCCGTTCCCGACTGAAACATTCGCTCTAAAGCTGCGAGTTCTTGGTCACGATTGATGAACATAAATTTTCTCCCTTTAAACACGTTTCAGAATATTATAATCTAAAGTATTATAATCTAAAGTATAATAAAATTCCAATAAAATTTTCATGGTGTTAGAATCGTTGAGAACTCGGTTTCCGGTATCTTCTCTGTAGGATTCCCACTGCGAAACACTTCCCAGTCGCTACATCCAACTGCTGACCACTGATTACTGACAGCCGATAACTGAGCATTGGCAACTGCACGATTCCGGATATCGCGAGATTTTCCTTGCACGCATTTTACTTTAAATGATATAGTATAGTTAATAGACCTTGAGGATAGTAGAATGGACGTTGATATAAGTGCTGACAACGGGCGAGCATTGTGGTATCGCCTGTCCTGATGAAATGGAGGAAAGATTCTATAATGTCACAGACACAACTATTACCTTTAAAGACTTCAATATGGATTCGCAGCAGTTGCATCGGGCTTGTAATACTCTTGTTAGGAATGACAATTACGTTACAACCCGCCAATGCCGAGAAACTTCGATTTGACCGAGATATTCTGCCGATCTTATCAGATAAATGCTTCGCATGCCACGGCCCCGATGCGGCAGTACGACAAGCCGACCTGCGACTCGACACAAAGGAAGGGGCGTTCTCTGCTCCCAGCGGTTATCCAATCATCGTCCCCGGTGAACCGGAAAACAGCGAACTTGTCCTCCGTATAACACACGAGAATATTGACGAGCGAATGCCGCCGCAGATTTCCAATCGGCAGCCGACACAGGAACAGATTGACACGCTCATTCAGTGGATTGCTGAAGGTGCCGAATGGGAAGAACATTGGGTCTACAACTTACCCAAACGGGTTGAGCCGCCCACTGTCGAAAACGCAGCATGGATTCGTAACCCTATTGACGCGTTTATACTTGGGAAATTGGAGACAGAGGGACTTACACCGTCAGCGGAAGCGGATAAACGGACGCTCGTTCGGCGTTTGAACTTTGATCTGACTGGATTGCTGCCGACCCCTGCTGAAGTGGAGCAGTTCTTAAGGGATGAAAGTCCCAATGCCTATGAATCTCTGGTCAACAGACTGCTGTCTAAACAGCAGTACGGTGAACAGTTGGCAATGTACTGGCTCGATCTCGTCCGCTATGCAGATACGAGCGGTTACCACGCTGACGAAAACGTGAGTATCTGGCCATACCGTGATTACGTGATAAAAGCATTTAACGACAACATGCCGTTTGATCAGTTCACACTCGAAAATCTTGCTGGTGATCTCCTGCCGAACGCTACGCCTGCACAGAAGGTTGCTGCCGGTTATAACCGTCTGAATCAGACAACCTCAGAGGGCGGGGCACAAGCGAAGGAATACCTCGCAATCTACGCCGCAGACCGCGTGCGGACAACTGCTTCCGTCTGGTTAGGCGCGACCCTCGGCTGCGCACAGTGTCACGATCATAAGTTCGATCCATACACCGCAAAGGATTTCTATAGTTTCGCAGCTTTTTTCGCTGATGTTAAGGGACCCGGCGTATATGGCGGTGGTAGTAAATGGGAACCCGTCGTGATGTTACCCACACCTACACAAGCATCAACACTGCAGGCAATTGATGACGAATTAGTGAAACTGGAACAGGTATTCAAAGCATCATCCCCAGGATTGGAAGCAGAACAGACGCAGTGGGAAAACGAGATTCGCTCGCTTCTCGAATCAACCGATCCTACGGATTTCGCATGGGTGGACGACGCGCAGGCAAACGGGGGCAGGAATCAAGGCACATGGACGTTTGTCGGCAAAAACGAAGCACCTGTTTTCAGTAAATTGTTATCACGTCGCCAGACAACCACAGAAGAAAAAACCATCCAGCACGCTTTCCTCGGTGCGAATCGGAAGTTTACTCTCGCTGAAGGCGATGAACTTTTTGCGTACGTCTGGATTGACCCCGAAGCACCGCCAAAAACAGTCATGCTCCAGTGGAACGACGGGAATTGGGATCACCGCGCCTTTTGGGGTGAAGACAAAATTGATTTCGGTGGGATCGGCAATGATACACCTGCTCACAAACCGATGGGACCCTTGCCAGCAGCTGGCGAGTGGATTCGACTTGAGGTAGATCCCGCGGCTGTCGGGTTGAAACCCGGAAGTGTACTCAATGGGATGGCTTTCGTACAATTTGGCGGCACCGCTTATTGGGACGTTGCTGGCATCGCGACGACGCGTGGATCCGAAGTAAAACACACACATACGCCAGCAGTCATAGCGTCAATTCAGGTAGATGCCTCCGTCAGAACGACAAGCCAGCGCGAACAGATTGCAGCGGAGTATCGCCGTATCACACCCGCGCTTGACGGTATCCGAAATCAGATGGCGGATTTACGGAAGCAGAAAGCCGACATCGAAAAGCAGATCCCCTATTCGCTTACGACTGAATCCACACTACCTCGCACAACACGCGTGTTACCACGAGGCAACTGGTTGGACGATTCCGGTGAGATCGTCGAACCGATGATTCCGACGTTCTTGGGGGACTTGGGTATCAAAAACCGCCGTCCGACCCGATTGGAACTCGCACGATGGGTCGTCTCAAAGGAGAATCCATTGACAGCGCGTGCCTTTGTCAATCGCCTCTGGGCACGCTATTTCGGAACCGGGCTGTCCCGTGTCTTGGATGACCTCGGGGCACAAGGTGAATCCCCCGTACATCCCGAACTGCTTGACTGGCTCGCCGTGGAATTTATGGAGAGCGGTTGGAACGTCAAACATATCGTGAAACTTATCGTCACCTCGAATGCCTACCGTCAATCCTCGAAAGCGACAGATGTGTTGCGCGAAAAGGACGCTTACAACCGTTTAATCGCACGTCAATCACGCTGGCGACTCAACGCAGAGACCGTCCGCGATAATTCTCTACTGTTGAGTGGGCTTCTCATCTCCAAAATCGGTGGCCCGAGTGTGAGACCGTACCAACCGAAAGGGTACTATTTTAACCTGAATTTTCCGAAACGCACCTATGTCCACGACAAGGGCGAAAATCAGTACCGCCGCGGACTCTATACCCATTGGCAGCGTACCTTCTTGCATCCGAGCATGATGGCGTTTGATGCCCCGAGCCGTCAGGAATGCACAGCAGAAAGGGCAACCTCTAATACACCGATGCAGGCACTCACCTTGCTCAACGATCCGACTTATGTTGAGGCGGCGCGGGTCTTCGCAGCGCGAATTATCAGCGAAGGTGGCGAATCCGTCGTAGATCGTATCAACTGGGCGTACCAGTGGGCACTCTCTCGGATGCCACAGCCGAAAGAATTGGAGATTATGACGAGTCTCTATGAGAAACACCAAACCGAGTATACCGCCAATCTTGATGAGGCTAACGCACTCGTCGCAACGGGCGAGGCACCCACAACGGAAGGTGTTGAACCCGCCGAACTCGCCGCATGGACTTCCATCGGACGGGTGATACTGAACTTGCATGAGACGATCACTCGATATTAGAAAATCAGATTGTCTTGTCCAATCCAGCGCGGTTTACGGTTAGTACATTGAGGGTAGTTCATTATTCCAAAC